>NZ_OBDX01000007.1:0-234426 GCF_900215185.1 Pseudomonas sp. LAMO17WK12:I10
TTATTTTAAGAAGTTTTCAAAGTTTCCTTTGCAACTTCAACCACTTGCGCCTCCGATCTCTCGTCAGCGGGAGGCGAATTCTACAGCGTTACACGCTGCTGTCAACACCTCTTTTTCTCCGCTTTCGACCGAGAAGATCGAATCGTTAATTCGGCGAAAACTGACTGCCGAACCAACTCCTTCGGGCTTCGATGAACTGAAGCGTGACCGCTGTCGAAAACCGCGTAACTCGTTGAATCTCAAGGAGTTTTCCGTTTCGACTGCGCCGGAAGTGGGGCGAATTATAGAGACATATAATTCGCCGTCAACACCTATTTTCAGTTTTATTCGGATTTAAGCGTAATACGTGCAAAAGCCTTCTTTCCGGCCTGGCAAACATGAGTCGAGCCGATCGTCCATATAAAGGAACGCTCAACCACCTCACCATCCACACGCACACCACCCGAGCCGAGCAGGTCACGCGCCATCGCCGAGTTCTTTACCAAGCCAGCCTTATTAAGGACTGCCGCGATCGGCATGTCTTCAGCAGCAGCCAACTCGATCTCAGGCAGATCATCCGGCAGCTCACCATCCTTCATACGGTTACCCGCCGCACGATGAGCATTCGCCGCAGCCTCTTCACCATGGAAGCGCGCAACGATCTCTTCAGCCAGCTTGATCTTGATATCCCGCGGATTCGCACCCGCCTCAACATCCGCCTTAAAGGAAAGGATCTCCTCCATGGAGCGGAAGCTCAGCAGCTCGAAGTAACGCCACATCAAGACATCCGGAATGGAAACCAGCTTGCTGTACATGACACCAGGTGCTTCCTGGATACCTACATAGTTACCCAGCGACTTGGACATCTTCTTGACGCCATCCAACCCCTCGAGCAATGGCATCGTCAGAATGCACTGAGCTTCCTGACCATAACCGCGCTGCAGCTCACGCCCCATCAACAGGTTGAACTTCTGATCGGTACCGCCCAATTCCACATCGGCACGCAGCGCCACCGAGTCATAACCCTGAACCAGCGGATAGAGGAACTCATGAATGGCAATGGGTTGATTGGTGGAATAGCGCTTGTCGAAGTCGTCACGCTCGAGCATGCGAGCAACGGTGTACTGGGAAGTCAGGCGAATGAAGTCCGCAGGCCCCATCTCGTCCATCCAGGTGGAGTTGAAGGCCACCTCGGTTTTCGCCGGGTCAAGAATCTTGAACACCTGACTCTTGTAGGTCTCGGCATTTTCGAGGACTTGCTCGCGAGTCAGCGGCGGACGGGTTGCGCTCTTGCCACTCGGATCACCGATCATCCCCGTGAAGTCGCCGATCAGGAAGATCACCTGATGACCCAGATCCTGGAACTGACGCAGCTTATTAATAAGCACGGTATGACCCAGGTGCAAATCCGGCGCCGTTGGGTCGAAGCCAGCCTTAATACGCAGCGGCTGACCGCGCTTGAGCTTTTCGATCAGCTCGGACTCGACCAACAACTCTTCCGCACCACGTTTGATCAGCGCTAGCTGCTCTTCAACCGACTTCATAACAGACCCGCAAGGCTCAGATTCAAAGGGAACCAACCATACAAGATCAGCGCCCAATTACAAGTTTTGCCCGGCGTACGGATGGCTTTCCACGAACAGGACGTCCGCAGGCTTGCTTAACAGATGATTTGGTTATATTTTATACAGTTATTTCATCTTCATCATGTCATTCATCTTTTCCAATTCATCTTTTTCAAAGTCAAAATTACTTATGACCACAGAACCGCCTAAAGCCCCGCCGCTTTATCCGAAGACCCACCTGCTCGCCGCAAGTGGTATCGCCGCCCTCCTCAGCCTGGCGCTCCTGGTATTCCCTTCCAGTGATGTAGAAGCCAAAAGAACAACTCTGAGCCTCGACCTGGAAAGCCCGGCCGAGCAACTGACACAAGATCAAGACGCCGCAGACGCCGTACAAGCCACAAATGAAGCCGTAGCGTCCCCGTTCGCACAAATCGAAAACAGCCCCGAAGATACTGCGAAAACCACTGAAACCGCTCAAGAACAGCCAGCTCCGGCCGTGGCGGAAGAAAAGAAGGCAGCGAATCACAGGGAAGTCATTGTTGCCAAGGGCGACACCCTTTCCACGCTATTCGAGAAGGTCGGCCTACCTGCCACTTCGGTGCATGACGTGTTGGCCAGCGACAAGCAAGCCAAGCAGTTCACCCAGTTGAAGCGCGGCCAGAAACTTGAGTTCGAACTGGGTCCGGACGGCCAGTTGAACAATCTGCACAGCAAGGTCAATGACCTGGAAAGCATCACCCTGACCAAAGGGCCAAAAGGCTTCGCCTTCAGCCGTATCACCGCCAAGCCCATGGTGCGCACGGCCTACGTTCATGGTGTGATCAACAGCTCGCTGTCGCAATCCGCAGCACGTGCCGGCCTCTCTCACAGTCTGACGATGGACATGGCCAACGTCTTTGGCTACGACATCGACTTCGCCCAGGATATTCGCCCCGGCGACGAGTTCGACGTGATCTACGAACAGACCGTCGTCAATGGTAAAGCCGTCGGTACCCGCAACATTCTCTCCGCCCGCTTCACCAACCGTGGCAAGACCTACACCGCGGTGCGTTACACCAACAAACAAGGCATGAGCAGTTATTACACCGCTGATGGCAATAGCATGCGCAAGGCCTTTATCCGCACTCCGGTGGACTTCGCACGTATCAGTTCGCGCTTCTCCATGGGCCGCAAACACCCAATCCTGAACAAGATCCGCGCTCACAAAGGCGTCGACTACGCAGCCCCTCGCGGTACGCCAATCAAGGCAGCCGGCGATGGCAAGGTGCTCCTGGCCGGGCGTCGTGGCGGATACGGCAACACCGTGATCATCCAGCACGGCAATGCTTACCGCACGCTGTACGGCCATATGCAAGGCTTCGCCAAAGGCGTCAAGACCGGCGGAACCGTCAAGCAGGGCCAGGTGATCGGCTACATCGGCACCACCGGGCTTTCCACGGGCCCGCATTTGCATTACGAGTTCCAGGTCAACGGCGTTCACGTCGATCCACTGGGCCAGAAGCTGCCAATGGCCGATCCGATCGCCAAAGCGGAACGCGCACGCTTCCTGCAACAAAGCCAGCCGCTGATGGCGCGGATGGATCAGGAAAAAGCCACCCTGCTTGCTTCGAACAAGCGTTAAGCATGGCGCTCTATATAGGTGTGATGTCCGGAACCAGTCTTGATGGCCTGGATATCGCGCTCATCGAGCAAACACCGGCGATCAGGCTGATCGCCACGCATTACATTCCCATGCCTGAATCCCTGCGCGCCGAGCTGCTTGGCTTGTGCGCCAGCGGTCCCGATGAAATCGCCCGCTCCGCCATCGCCCAGCAAAACTGGGTAAAACTGGCCGCCCAGGGTATTCATAGCCTGCTTGCCCAACAGAAACTTAAACCCGCGGACATCCGCGCCATTGGCAGTCATGGCCAGACCATCCGCCATGAGCCCACCCGCGGCTTCACGGTCCAGATCGGCAACCCGGCATTACTGACAGAGCTGACCGGAATCACGGTTGTCAGCGACTTCCGCAGCCGCGACGTCGCCGCCGGCGGCCAGGGCGCTCCACTGGTACCGGCCTTTCATGAAGCGCTCTTTGATCAAAGCTGCGGCAAGCGCGCGGTCCTCAATGTCGGTGGCTTCAGCAACCTGAGCCTGATCGAGAGCGACAAGCCGGTTGCCGGCTTCGACTGCGGCCCGGGTAACGTCCTGCTGGATGCCTGGATCAATGCCCAGCGTGGAGAAAACTACGATCGCGATGGCCAATGGGCTGCCAGCGGTCAGGTTGAGCCGCTGCTGCTGAACGCGCTGCTCAGCGACCCATTCTTTGCCACTCAAGGCCCGAAGAGTACGGGTCGCGAGGTATTCAACCTGGAGTGGCTACAGGAACATCTGGCTCGCCTGCCAGCCTTGCCCGCCGAAAACGTACAGGCAACGCTCCTGGAGCTGACCGCGCTGACCATCGTCGAGTCGCTGCAAGCCGCACAGACCGATACCCAGGAGCTGCTGGTCTGCGGTGGCGGCGCTCACAACTCGACCTTGATGAATCGCCTGTCCAGCCTGCTGCCTAACACCGAGGTCAGCAGTACCGCCACCCATGGCGTCGATCCGGACTGGGTTGAAGCCATGGCATTCGCCTGGCTGGCCCACTGCTGCCTGGAAGGCATAGCCGCCAACCGCCCAAGTGTCACCGGCGCCCGCGGCTTGCGTATCCTGGGCGCGATCTACCCCGCCTGATCGCCAGACAGCAAAACGCCGCAGAGCCCGAAAGCCCTGCGGCGCTTGGTAAAACCTTATTCAGCGATCAGATCGAGAACGAAGACCCGCAACCGCAGGTGGTCGTGGCATTCGGGTTCTTGATCACGAAACGCGAACCTTCCAGACCTTCCTGATAATCCACCTCGGCACCCGCCAAGTACTGGAAGCTCATCGGATCGACCACCAGGCTGACGCCTTCGCGCTCGACGATGGTGTCGTCATCCGCGACTTCTTCATCGAAAGTGAAGCCGTACTGAAACCCTGAACAACCGCCGCCCGTAACGAATACGCGCAGCTTCAAGCGATCATTACCCTCTTCATCGACCAGGCTCTTCACCTTGTGCGCGGCACCGTGGGTGAATTGCAAAGCCGTGGGGGTGAAGGATTCGACGCTCATGCTGACTATCTCCCGGCGTTACGCCGCCATAATGCGTGATGACGCGCATTATCCGCTTCTCCCAGAAAAGCGGTCAACTATTGTTACGGTATATCAATAAGCCCAGGGCTCAC
Source organism: Pseudomonas sp. LAMO17WK12:I10 (assembly GCF_900215185.1). Lineage (NCBI taxonomy): Bacteria > Pseudomonadati > Pseudomonadota > Gammaproteobacteria > Pseudomonadales > Pseudomonadaceae > Pseudomonas > Pseudomonas sp. LAMO17WK12:I10. The sequence goes on from NZ_OBDX01000007.1 coordinate 4,791, forward strand.
CGCAAAATGCAAAAAGGCCCATAACGGGCCTTTTGCTGAAGCAGGCAGACGCCTTAAGGCAGCATGCCGGCGTGGGACAGGCCCAGACGCTCGTCCAGACCGAACAGGATGTTCAGGTTCTGTACGGCCTGGCCCGACGCGCCTTTGACCAGATTGTCGATCACCGACAACACGACCACCAGGTCGCCATCCTGCGGACGGTGCACGGCAATCCGGCATACGTTGGCGCCCCGCACGCTGCGGGTTTCCGGATGGCTGCCTGCCGGCATCACATCCACGAACGGCTCGTTGGCATAACGTTTCTCGAACAGCGCCTGCAGGTCCACCGACTTGTCCACGACAGTGGAATAGAGCGTCGAGTGAATGCCACGGATCATCGGCGTCAGGTGCGGCACGAACGTCAGGCCGACATCCTTGCCCGCCGCACGGCGCAGACCCTGGCGAATCTCCGGCAGGTGACGATGACCTTTGACCGCATAGGCCTTCATGCTCTCCGAAGTCTCGGAGTACAGGGAGCCGACGCTGGCGCCCCGACCCGCCCCGCTGACACCCGACTTGCAGTCGGCGATCAACCGCGAAGTATCGGCCAGCCCAGCCTCCAGCAATGGCAGGAAGCCGAGCTGGGTAGCGGTCGGGTAGCAACCCGGAACAGCGATCAGGCGTGCCTTCTTGATCTGCTCGCGATTGACTTCCGGCAGGCCATAGACGGCTTCGTCGAGCAACTCAGGGGCCCCATGGGGCTGGCCGTACCACTTGGCCCACTCATCGGCGTCCTGCAGACGGAAGTCCGCCGACAGGTCGATGACCTTGGTACCGGCAGCCAGCAGCTCACCCGCCAGGGCATGGGCAACGCCGTGCGGAGTCGCGAAGAACACCACATCGCAGGCACCAAGGGTCTTGATGTCCGGAACGCTGAATGCCAGGCCGTCATAGTGGCCTCGCAGGTTCGGGTACATATCGGCAACGGCAAGGCCTGCCTCGGATCGGGAAGTGATGACCACCACTTCTGCTTGCGGATGCTGTGCCAACAGACGCAGCAGTTCGACCCCGGTGTAACCCGTGCCGCCGACGATACCGACCTTGACCATAAACCTGCCCTCAACGAACCCACTGGAAAGCCGTCGATAATAGGGGCCGCGCGCCCCTGCGACAACCGTCAAGGTGACGTGCGGACGCTCCTGCCTCTACTATCTGCGCTACCGTGAACCTGGGAATAACCGAAATGCTCTATCTGTGGCTCAAAGCCTTTCACATCGTCAGTCTGGTCTGCTGGTTTGCCGGTCTGTTCTACCTGCCGCGCCTGTTCGTTTATCACGCTCAAAGCGAAGACACGATCAGCAAGGAACGCTTCAGCATCATGGAGCGCAAGCTGTACCGCGGAATCATGGGCCCAGCGATGATTGCCACGCTGGTTTTCGGTATCTGGCTGCTGAGCCTGAACCCCAGCGCCTACTTCGGCCAGGGCGGCTGGATGCATGCCAAGCTGACCCTGGTGGTCATCCTGATTGGCTACCACCATATGTGCGGCGCCCAGGTGAAACGTTTTGCCCGTGGCGAAAACACCCGCAGCCATGTCTTTTACCGCTGGTTCAATGAAGTGCCAGTTCTGGTATTGCTGGCTATCGTAATTCTGGTCGTTGTCCGGCCGTTCTAACTCCTACTAGCCGTCATTATTCGGGGTACATCCAATGTCGCTGCCCGCTCTGCTCGAACAACGCTTGCGCCTGCCTGTCGTGGCTGCGCCGATGTTCCTGATTTCCAACCCACAACTGGTTCTGGCGTGCTGCCGCAATGGTGTGGTCGGCAGCTTCCCTGCCCTCAACCAGCGTGAAAGCAGTGGCTTCAAGGCCTGGCTGGAGGAAATCGAAGCAGGCCTTGCGACCCTGGAAAACCCCGCGCCCTATGCCGTCAACCTGATCGTGCATCACAGCAACCCACGCTTGAATGCCGACCTGGCGATCTGCATCGAACACAAGGTGCCTATCGTCATCACCAGCCTGGGAGCGGTAAAGGAACTGGTCGATGCAGTGCATGCCTATGGAGGCCTGGTCTTCCATGACGTCACCACCCGGCGCCACGCGGAAAAAGCCGCCGAGGCCGGGGTCGATGGCCTGATCGCCGTAGCCGCCGGCGCCGGTGGCCACGCCGGGACCTGGAGCCCGTTCTCCCTGATCGCCGAAATCCGCCAGTTCTTCGACAAGACGCTGCTGCTGGCTGGCTGCCTGAACCACGGCCACGAGATCCTCGCCGCACAGTTGCTCGGCGCCGACCTCGCCTACTTCGGCACGCGTTTTATCGGCACCACGGAAAGCCATGCGCCGGAGGCCTACAAGGAGATGCTGCTGAGCGCCAAGGCCGCCGACATTGTGCACACCGCGGCAGTCTCCGGGGTTCCAGCAAGCTTCATGCGCCAAAGCCTGGAAAACGCCGGCTTCGACCTTGCCGCCCTGCAGGGCAAAGGCGAAGTCAATTTCGGCTCGAAACTCAAGCCGCTCAGCGACGAAGCCAAAGCCTGGAAAACCGTGTGGTCCGCCGGACAAGGCGTCGGTGAAATCGATGACTTGCCGAGCGTCGATCAACTGGTCGCCCGCCTGGACGCCGAATACCGTGCCGCGCAGGAACTGGCCGCCCGGCTACCGCAACGCTGGCCGCGCTGAATCGCTGATGTTTTTTGGCCAGCAACGGACGGCTGGCCTTAAACTGTCGCCCTGCGAAAGCCCTCTCTATATAGCCGACAAGGAAGCCCTGCATGAGCGAAGACCGTTTCAAGATCGTATTTGACGGGGCTCTGCTTCCGGGCGTCGACATCGAACATGCCAAGCAGAAAATCGCCAAGCTGTTCAAAAGCGATATCGCCGCGATCGAGCCTCTGTTCAAGGGGCAAAACATCACCCTCAAGCGCGACCTCTCCCAGCAGGACGCGGACATTTATCTCGCCGCGCTGAACCAGGCCGGTATCGCCCCACGCATCGAACCGGATCTTGCCCCAGGCGCCAGCCAACCGGCACCTCAGCCTGCTCCCCCAGCACCAGCGCCTTCGGTGGACTTGCCCCAGGCAGAACCCGCCGCAACAAGTGACTGGCAACGCCCGGTCCCTACGCCGACGCCAGAACCCATGACCGGCGCGGGTACTTCGCCCTACACCCCGCCTCAAGCCACAGTGGGCGATCCCCTTCCCGAGTTTGGCGAACTGAAGTTCTACACCGTTGAAGGACGCATCGGGCGCCTGCGTTATCTCGCCTGGACCCTGGTGTTGATCCTGCTGACCACCCTGGCCGGCGGCTTCCTGACCGCAGCTCTGGTCGGCAACGGCCTGCAGGTGACGGGAATGATCTTCCTCGGCGTCGTAGCACTGGCCTTCGCCTATCTGAACATCACCATTTCCGTTCAGCGCCTGCATGACCTGGGCTGGTCGGGTTGGCTCTGGCTACTGAATTTGCTGCCTTTTGTGTACGCGGTGTTTCCGCTGCTGCTGACGATCCTGCCGGGCAACACCGGCGCCAATCGTTACGGCGCGCCGCCTCCGCCAAACAGTGGAGCGGTCAAGGGGCTTGCCGCGCTGTGGATAATCGTCTTGCTGCTGTCCTTCATCGGTGGTCTCAGCTCGGTCTAGGGCGCCCAGAAACAGGAACAGCGAAAGCAGCGAGCCCGCCCCGGCCCCCTGTAGACTATCGGATTGAATTAACGCGCCGCTGCCTGGGACTTTTCCCTACAGGCAACCGGCCGTTGCAATGGAGAACCGCATGACCCGTTACGCTCTGATCACCGGCGCCTCCAGCGGCATAGGCCTGGCCCTGGCCGAAGCGCTGGCCCGGCGCGGCCGCAGCCTGATCCTGGTGGCCCGTCAGCGTGATCAGCTGGAAAGCATCGCCATCGAGTTGACCCAACGCTTTGGTGTGGAGGTGCTGTTCCGTGCCTGCGACCTGTCCGAGCCTTTGCGGCTTTCGGGTTTCCTGCTGGAGCTGGAGGAAGGCGACCGGCAGATCGATCTATTGGTGAACTGCGCCGGCATCGGCACCTGCGGCCCCTTCCTCGCCCAGGACTGGATGACCGAGCAGGACCTGATCGAAGTGAACATTCTGGCCCTCACCCGGCTGTGTCATGCCCTGGGCAACAGCATGGCCCTGCAGGGCGGCGGGCAGATTCTCAACGTCGCTTCGATCGCCGGCTTCTATCCCGGCCCCTGGATGAGCACCTACTACGCCAGCAAGGCCTATGTACTGCACTTCTCCGAAGGCCTGCGCGAAGAGCTGAAAAACAATGCAGTGAAGGTTTCCGTGCTCTGCCCTGGCCCGACCCGCACCGGTTTCTTTGATACCGCCCAGCTGAACACCAGCAAGCTTAACGACAGCAAACTGCTGATGAGCCCGGAAGAAGTCGCGCTGTACACCGTGCGCGCCCTGGACAAGAATCGCGCCATTATCATCCCCGGCCGCCGCAACCGCTGGTTTGCGTTCAGCCCGCGCCTGGGTTCACGCTGGCTGACCCGCAAGATTTCCGGCGCCGTCAACAAAGCCTATTGCCCGCGCTGACCTGGCAACCATCTAAGGCTGGGCGCACTCGGCTTGCCTGAGTACACTCAGCCCGGACCAACACAACGGAGAAACAGCTGTGGATACTCTGTTCACCAAGATCATCAACCGGGAAATACCGGCGAAGATCATCTATGAGGACGACCAGGTTCTGGCCTTCCACGATATCGCCCCACAGGCCCCCGTGCATTTCCTGGTAGTTCCGAAAAAACCGGTACGCACCCTCAATGACCTGACCGAAGACGACAAGCTGCTGGCCGGACATATCCTGTTCACCGCCCAGCGTCTGGCCAGGGAGCTGGGCTGCGAAGAAGGCTTCCGGGTCGTCATGAACTGCAATGAACTCGGTGGCCAGACCGTGTATCACATTCACATGCACGTTCTGGGTCAGCGCCAGATGCACTGGCCGCCGGGCTGATCCCCATCCAAGGTGCGCGACAGCACACTCCTCGCCCGCTTTTGCCGAGAGTGTGCTGATCCAGCGCAGGCCTCTGCCCATCGATTGGGGTAAACTGGCCGCCGTGATTCTTCCCGGAGGTAAGCATGACTACCCAACGTCACTACTCGCCGATTGACCGTCTACTGCTGCAGGCAGATGCGGCAATGCGTACCTTGCTGCCCTTCAGCGGCCAGCCTTATCGCCCTTCCCCTGCCATCGTGCAGCCGGACGTGCAGATGAGCGAAGAGGACACCAAGCATGTCGCCGGCCTGATGCGCATCAATCATACCGGCGAAGTCTGCGCCCAGGCGCTGTACCAGGGCCAGGCACTGACCGCCAGGCTGCCGCAAGTGCGCGCCGCCATGGAGCATGCCGCGGAAGAAGAAATCGATCACCTGGTCTGGTGCGAGCAACGCATTCACCAACTGGGTAGCCACACCAGCGTGCTCAACCCACTGTTTTATGGCATGTCGTTCGGCATCGGCGCAGTGGCCGGGCTGATCAGCGACAAGGTCAGCCTGGGTTTCGTGGCTGCCACCGAAGATCAGGTGTGCAAACACCTCAACGAACACCTTGAGCAATTGCCGGCCGAGGACGAAAAATCCCGGGCGATTCTCGAGCAGATGCGCATCGACGAAGAACAACACGCCGAAAGCGCCCTGGACGCGGGCGGATTCCGCTTCCCGGCGCCGGTAAAATTCGGCATGAGCCTACTGGCCAAGGTCATGACCAAAAGCACTTACCGGATCTGAGCGATACAAATCGCAGGCAAAAGAAAGGGCGCTTTTTCAGCGCCCTTTCTTTTGCCGCGAATTCGAGAGGGTTGAATGGCGACTCAACCGAGCTCGACGATTTCGTAATCGTGAGTGATGGCAACCCCGGCCGCACCGAGCATGATCGATGCCGAGCAGTATTTTTCCGCCGACAGCTCGATGGCGCGCTTGACCTGGGCTTCTTTCAACCCGCGGCCCTTGACCACGAAGTGCATGTGGATCTTGGTGAAGACCTTGGGGTCCTCGGTCGCACGCTCGGCGTCGAGGAAGGCTTCGCAACTTTCGACAGCCTGGCGGGATTTCTTCAGGATGCTGACCACATCGAAGTTGCTGCAACCGCCTACGCCGAGCAGGAGCATTTCCATCGGGCGCACGCCCAGGTTACGACCACCGGCTTCCGGCGGGCCATCCATTACCACCACATGACCGCTGCCCGATTCCCCGAGGAACATGGCTTCGCCAGCCCATTGGATGCGTGCCTTCATCGCCAAGACTCCACTGCTAAAAAAGGGTCGCCAGCTTAGCACAGGGGCCCGGGATGGCAGCGCTTTGCCTGTTCGGGTGCCACACTCAGTTCTGATAGGAAAATTCTTAATTACCCAAAGGAAGCGTCTGTTAAGCTGGCGCCAAATCACTGGCGCATTGCCAGCTATCGGCGATCAGCTTGACCGCCCCATAAAAAAACCAAATCACACCGTGCTGTCTTTTCGGGATACAACCATGGTTGCTCTTGCCCCTACACCCAAGATCAAGAACCTCGACAAGCTGTTGATGCATTGCCAGCGCCGCCGTTATCAGGCCAAGAGCAACATCATCTGCGCCGGCGACCAGTCGGACACGCTGTTCTTCATCGTCAAAGGCTCGGTCACCATCCTGATCGAAGATGACGACGGTCGGGAAATGATCATCGCCTATCTCAATGCCGGGGATTTTTTCGGCGAGCTGGGCCTGTTCGAACAGGCCGGGCATGAGCAGCAACGCAGCGCCTGGGTACGGGCCAAGGTCGAATGTGAAGTCGCGGAGATCAGCTATGCAAAATTCCGTGAGCTGTCCCAACAGGACCCGGACATTCTGTACGTGCTCAGCGGCCAGATCGCCCAGCGCCTGCGCAACACCACCCGCAAGGTCGGCGACCTGGCGTTCTTCGATGTCACCGGGCGCGTGGCCCGCTGCCTGCTCGAACTGTGCAAGCAGCCAGATGCCATGACCCATCCGGATGGCATGCAGATCAAGGTGACCCGCCAGGAAATCGGGCGGATCGTCGGCTGCTCAAGGGAGATGGTCGGCCGAGTGCTCAAGGACCTCGAGGAACGCAACCTGGTCCATGTCAAAGGCAAGACCATGGTGGTGTTCGGCACCCGTTAGAGCGGCAGGAACTGCGCCAGCATCTGCCGGTACAGGGTATCCAGGCGCTCGATGGCATTCGGCGCGGCGAATGCCTCATGCAAGGCGATATGGCTCTCGGCGCGGCAACGCTGCTCCAGGCCACAGGCCTGATTGAAACGATTGACCGCCGCCACCATGGTTTCCCGCTCGTCATCCAGCAACAGCGCGCCATGCACCAACCCAACCGGACGCGTCCCACCCTTGCTCTGGCGCCAACGCTGGGCGGTGCCGACCATCTTGCGCCCGTTAAGATTGACGTTGAACCGGCCATCGCAGAAAGCGCCCTCGACTGCACCCAGGGAGGGCTCGCCTCCCAGCTCGGAAAGCAAGTCGCAGATCGGCTGGCACAAACGGCGATAGCCGGTTTCGATCCGATTCTGATCACCCTCGCTGCGAGGCGGCGCATAAACCAGCGCGATATTGACCGTCGCCGCCGATTGCGGCACCGGCTCCCCACCGGTTTCCCGCAGCAACACCGGCCAGCCACTGGCGGCCAGCGCGTCGCAGGCCTGCTCGAACCCCGACAAACGACTCAAGCGTCGCGGCATCACCAGCGCCCTGTCGCTCGGCTGCCAGAACAACAGGCCGTACTCCTGGACACCGCTGCATACCTGGGCGAGCAGATCCTGTTCGGCCTGCAGGCCGGCTTCGACGGTCAGAGAAAGGGGCTGGATCATGGCAGTAAAGGTCCTTTGCGCTAGGTATAAAAAAGCCGGCGGCGCCGGCTTCTTCATCAACTCAGGTTCAGTCCAGGGTCGAACCGCTCACCGGCACGCCACGTTCCGGGAAGAACAGGCGTTGCAACTCCAGGCCAGGGCTTTCGGCGCGCATGAAGGCCTCGCCCACCAGGAAGGAGTAGACGTCGCTGATTTCCATCAGCTCGACATCGGCCCGGTTGAGGATACCGCTCTCGGTGATCACCAGACGATCGCGCGGAATCTGCGGCAACAGATCGAGGGTGGTCTCCAGATTGACCTCGAAGGTGTGCAGGTTACGGTTGTTGATGCCCACCAGCGGCGTGTCGAGGGTTTTCAGGGCACGCTCCAGCTCGTCGCCATCATGCACTTCGACCAGCATATCGAGACCCACGCCTTTGGCCACGGCAGCCAGTTCAGCCATCCTGGCATCATCCAGCGCGGCCACGATCAACAGCACGCAGTCGGCCCCCAATGCGCGGGCTTCGACGATCTGGTACGGATCGATCATGAAGTCCTTGCGAATCACCGGCAACGAACAGGCGGCACGCGCCTGTTGCAGATAGGCATCGGCGCCCTGGAAATAATCGATATCGGTGAGTACCGACAGGCAGGTCGCGCCGCCCTTCTCATAGCTCTTGGCGATCTCTGCCGGCACGAAATGCTCGCGGATCACGCCTTTGCTCGGCGAGGCCTTCTTGATTTCGGCGATCACAGCCGGCTGCTTGAGCCTGGCCTGGTCAAGCAGCGCCTTGGCAAAGCCGCGCGGCGCATCCGCGGCACGGGCCTGGCCTTCGAGTTCGGCCAGGCTTACTCGTGCACTACGCTCAGCCACTTCCTCGACCTTGCGGGCGAGGATTTTTTCCAGAACCGTCGGCACACTCATCCTTCATTCTCCTGCTTGAATACCGCGGTAAAGGCACCCAACTCCTCAAGCTTCTCGCGAGCCAGCCCGGTGTGCAAAGCGTCATGGGCCAGGGCCACGCCCTCTTTCAGGCTGCTGGCATGGTCCGCCGCATAGAGCGCGGCACCGGCATTGAGCACGATCATCTCCGCCGCCTTCTGCCCGTGCTCGGTCTTGCGTCGCCCCAGGGCATCGCGAATCAGCTCGAGCGATGCCGCCGGGCTTTCGACCACCAGGCCGAACAAGCTCTGACTCTTTATGCCGAGGTCTTCGGGCTGAACCCAATATTCAGTGATCTGGTCGTCCTTCAGCTCGGCGACGAAGGTCGGCGCGGCGAGGCTGAATTCATCCAGGCCATCCTGAGAGTGCACCACCAGCACGTGCTTGCTGCCCAGGCGTTGCAAAACCTCGGCCAACGGCCGGCACAACGCCTGAGTGAACACCCCCACCACCTGATGTTTCACACCGGCCGGATTCGTAAGCGGGCCAAGCATGTTGAACAGGGTGCGCAGGCCGAGATCGCGGCGCGGGCCAGCGGCGTACTTCATGGCACCGTGATGGGACTGGGCGAACATGAAGCCGATGCCGACGTTGTCGATACAGCGGGCGACCTGTACCGGCGTCAGGTTCAGGTAGATACCGGCGGATTCGAGCAGGTCGGCACTGCCGCTTTTCCCGGACACCGCGCGGTTGCCGTGCTTGGCCACCGTGCAACCGGCTGCGGCGACTACAAAGGAAGAAGCCGTGGACACGTTGAAAATGTTCGCACCATCACCGCCGGTGCCGACCACATCGACCACACCGTCGAGGGTTTTCAGCTCGACCTTGTCCGCCAGCTCGCGCATGACCGAAACAGCGCCGACGATTTCGTCGATGCTTTCGCTTTTCATGCGCATGGCCATCATGAAGGCGCCAATCTGTGCATCGGTGCACTGGCCGGTCATGATTTCACGCATGACCTGGCGCATTTCATCGGTGCTCAGATCGAGATGGCCGACGATACGGCTCAGGGCAGTCTTGATATCCATGGAAAGTCCTTAGCGCGTGCCGCCGCTCTGTTTGAGGAAGTTGGCGAACAGCTCGTGGCCCTGCTCGGTGAGAATAGACTCGGGGTGAAACTGCACACCCTCGATGTTCAGCGTCTTGTGGCGCAGCCCCATGATCTCGTCGACGGAGCCGTCTTCCAGTTGGGTCCAGGCGGTCAGTTCGAGGCAGTCCGGCAACGTATCGTGCTTGACCACCAGGGAATGGTAACGGGTCACGGTCAGCGGATGGTTCAGACCGGCGAATACGCCCTTGTCCTGGTGAAATACCGGGCTAGTCTTACCGTGCATCACCTGCCGCGCGCGCACCACGTCGCCGCCAAAGGCTTGGCCAATGGACTGGTGGCCCAGGCAGACACCCAGGATCGGCAGCTTGCCGGCGAAATGCTTGATCGCTTCGATGGACACACCGGCTTCGGTCGGCGTGCAAGGACCGGGCGACACGACGATCCGCTCAGGGTTGAGCGCTTCGATTTCAGCCACGGTCAGTTCGTCGTTGCGCACCACCTTGACCTCGGCACCCAGCTCGCCAAGGTATTGCACAACGTTATAGGTAAAGGAGTCGTAGTTATCGATCATCAGCAACATGGGGATTACAACCTCTTGAACTCACTGACTTTTAATACAGCCTTCAGTGGATTGCCCGCTGGCAGGCCCGCCGGAGGTTGCAATCACTCAACCAGCACAAGCGGAGTCGAACAGGGGGTAAAGAAGGCAAAACGGTACAGGTCCGGCCGGGCCGGCAGAGAAAAGTTAGGCGCGCCAACGCCAACGGGCGTGTGCCTTAACAACTCGCATCAAGAGTTTGCTGACGATCAACACGGGGAAGGTCTCATTCATACGTTCAGGCACAGTAACTTAGCTGAGCAGAGGGTGCAATATGGCGGGGCCCGCGCCCGGATAAACAAGCGATATGGCTTATAGCCATAACTGAAACGCAAAAGTTTTTGGTACTGTCGTTTCGATCTCTACAACAATAAATAAAACGGACTTGCTCATGATCAGAAAGACGTTGTTCGCACCACTCGCCAGCAGTCTTTTGTCCCTGGCCTGCGCTCAAGCGATCGCAGCCCCCGCCCCCTATTCCAGCTTTATCGTGTTCGGCGACAGCCTCAGCGATGCCGGGCAGTTCGTTGATCCCGGCGGCCCCGCGGGAGCCACCCAACGTTTCACCAACCGCACCGGGCCGGTCTATCTGGATGGCAGCGGGGAAGTTCGTTCCGCCAACTCGACGCAATTGCTCGGTGCCAAGCTGGGCTTCTCCGACGACCAGCTCGCCGCCTCGACCTCGTCCACCCGCGCCAGCGAAGGCCTGCCTGACGGCAATAACTGGGCAGTCGGCGGTTATCGCACCGACCAGATTCTCGATTCGATTACCACCACCTCGACCGCCGGCAGCCGTAGCCGCCCGGGTTATCTGCTGGCCAACGATTTCCGCGCCGACCCGAACGCCCTCTATTACCTGTCGGGCGGTGGCAACGACTTCCTCCAGGGCCGCGTCACCAGCCTTGACCAGGCCAACGCCGCGGCCGGCCGCCTGGTGGACAGCGTGCAAACCCTGCAACAGGCCGGCGCCCGCTACATCATGGTCTGGCTGCTGCCGGACATCGGCCTGACCCCGGCAATCAACGGCAGCCCGTTGCAAGGGTTCACTTCCCAGCTCAGTGCCCAATTCAATACCGAACTGGTCCGACAGCTGCAGACGGTCGATGCCGAAGTCATTCCCCTCAACATTCCCGTGCTGTTGAAGGAAAGCTTCGCCAACCCGGCACAGTTCGGCCTGGCCACCGACCAGAACCTCACCGCCACCTGCTTCAGTGGCAATGGCTGCACGGAAAACGCCCGCTATGGCATTCACAGCGCCACGCCGGACCCGAGCAAGCTGATCTACAACGACGCGGTCCACCCCACCGAAGCCGGCCAGCGGCTGATCGCCGATTACGCTTACTCATTGCTGGCGGCGCCCTGGGAAATAACCCTGCTCCCGGAAATGGCCCAGGGCACCCTGCGCGCGCATCAGGATGAGCTGCGCAACCAATGGCAGGCTGACTGGGAAAACTGGCAGGGCGTGGGGCAATGGCGGGCGATTGTCGCCGCGGGTGGCCAGCACCAGGACTTCGACAGCCAGCGCAGCGGCGCCAGCGCCGACGGCAACGGTTTCAACCTGAACATCGGCGGCAGCTACCGGCTCGACGAGGTCTGGCGAGTGGGTGTGCTGGCCGGCGCCTATCGGCAGAAGCTCGAGGCCGGCAACAACGACTCAGACTACAAACTCAACACCTATCTGGGCACCGCCTTCGTCCAGTACCAGCAAAACCGCTGGTGGGCCGACGCGGCAGCCACCGCCGGGCACCTGGACTACGACAACCTCAAGCGCACATTCGACCTGGGCCCCAACGAGCGCGGAGAAAAAGGCGACACCAGCGGCGATGTCCTGGCCTTCAGCGCTCGCCTGGGCTACGACATCGCGCAGCAGGCCAGCAGCCCGTGGCACCTGTCGCCGTTCATCAGCGCCGACTACGCGCGGGTCAAGGTCGACGGCTATTCCGAGGATGGCAACGACTCCACCGCACTGACCTTCGACGACCAGAAACGCACCTCACGGCGCCTGGGCATCGGCCTGCAGGGCAAGTACCAGATCACCCGGCAAACCCAGGTGTTCGGCGAAATCGCCCATGAAAAGGAATACGAGGACGATACCCAGAAGCTGACCATGGCCCTCAACAGCCTGCCGGATAACCGCTACACCCTCGAAGGCTATACCCCGCAGACCAACCTCAACCGCCTGAACCTCGGGGTCAGCCACAAGCTCACGCAGGACCTGGCCTTGCGCGCCAGCTACAACGTCCGCAAGGACGATGACTTCACCCAACAGGGCATCAACGTCGGGGTCAGCCTCGACTTCTAGTAGAGAGCAGGCAATAAAAAACGCTGCCCCCGTGAGGAGGCAGCGTTTTTTATGGCTCGTTGTCCAACTCAGCTATCGGGCGTCTGCTCAGCCAAAACCACCGCGCGGAACATAGCGCGACGCTTGTTCAGGGTTTCTTCCCATTCCAGCGCAGGCACCGAGTCGGCGACGATACCGCCACCGGCCTGCACATGCAGCTCGCCGTCCTTGATCACCGCCGTACGAATGGCGATGGCCGTGTCCATGTTGCCGTTCCAGGCGAAATACCCCACCGCCCCGCCATACACACCCCGTTTGACCGGCTCCAGCTCGTCGATGATTTCCATCGCGCGGATCTTCGGCGCGCCGGACAAGGTGCCCGCTGGCAGAATCGCCCGCAGCGCGTCCATCGCGGTCAGGCCGGCCTTCAACTGGCCAGTGACGTTGGAAACGATGTGCATCACGTTGGAATAACGCTCGATCACCATCTTCTCGGTGAGCTTCACCGAACCGATCTCGGAAACCCGCCCGGTGTCGTTGCGCCCCAGGTCGATCAGCATCAGGTGTTCGGCGATTTCCTTGTCGTCGGACAACAGGTCCTTCTCCAGCGCCAGATCCGCCTCTTCGTTGGCGCCACGTGGACGGGTGCCGGCGATCGGGCGAACGGTGATCAGGTTGTCTTCGACCCGCACCAGCACTTCCGGCGAACTGCCGACCACATGGAAGTCGCCGAAGTTGAAGAAGTACATGTAAGGCGTCGGATTGAAGCAACGCAGGGCGCGATACAGGTCGATCGGCGCCGCCTTGAAATCGATGGACATGCGCTGCGACGGCACCACCTGCATGCAGTCGCCCGCCAGGATGTACTCCTTGATGGTATCGACGGCACGCTCGTAGTCACCCTGGGTGAAGCTGGAGCGAAACACCGGGTCGGCCGCCTGCTGCTTGCTGAAGTCCAGGCCAGGACGCGGGGTCATGGGCTGGCGCAGCTTCTCCAGCAACGCTTGCAGGCGTGCCTGGCCTTGCTCGAAGGCATCGTCCCGGGACGGGTCGGCGAGGACGATGGCGTGCATCTTGCCGGCAAGGTTATCGAACACCACCACGGCGTCGGAGACCATCAGCAGAATGTCCGGCACGCCGATCGGATCCGGGTTCGGACATTTGCCCAGGCGCTTCTCCACATAACGCACACAGTCGTAGCCGAAGTAGCCGACCAGGCCACCGTTGAAACGCGGCAGGCCAGCGATGGTCGGCACCTGGTAGCGCGCCTTGAACTCTTCGACGAACGCCAGCGGGTCGGCCACGTCATGGCTTTCGGTCTCGACGCCATCGACGGTGATGCTGACATGGTGGTCATGCACCCGCAGCACGGTGCGGCAGGGCAAGCCGATGATCGAATAACGGCCCCATTTCTCGCCGCCCTGCACCGACTCCAGCAGGTAGGAGTTGGGCTCGTCGGCCAGTTTCAGGTAGATCGACAGCGGCGTGTCGAAGTCGGCCAGGGTTTCGCAGGCAAGCGGGATGCGGTTGTAGCCGGCAGCGGCCAAACGCAGGAATTCTTCGCGGATCATGGGGTGCCTCGTGGCTTGAGGTTCTAACAGTCAGGTATGCAAACGCGCCGGAAGACCGGCCAGGAACAAGTCAGGCGCGCCAACGCCAACGGGCCAGGGCCTTGATGACTTTCATCCAGAGTTTGCGAGTGACCACCACGATGGCGTTTCCAGGAGGGGATTGAACAGCGTCGGGCAACGTTATCTCAGCGGCCGGATCCAGGCAACCGGGAATTAGCTGGCGCAGATCGTCGATCACCAGGGCTGGCATTTCCTCGGCAATCGGCCGTCCGTGGTTGTAGCCATAGCTCAATGCCACGCACTTCACACCCGCGGCTTTTGCTGCCTGCACGTCGCTGCGCGAGTCACCGACGAACAACGATTGCGAGGCTGGGATACTGGCCATTTTCATGACGAAGAACAGCGCTGCCGGGTCGGGTTTCTTCTGCGGCAGGGTATCGCCACCGATGATCCAGCGGAAATAACGGCCGATCTTCATCTGATCCAGCAAGGGCGCGACGAAACGCTCCGGCTTGTTGGTGATCAGCGCCATTTCCACGCCCTGCTTGTGCAGCCATTTGAGGGTGTCGCGCACGCCGGGGTAGACCACGGTCAGTTCGTGGCCATCCTCATAGGCGCTGTTGAACAGCTCCAGCCCGCGCTCCGCCTCGACATCGTCGACGCCCTGCGCCGCGATGTCGTTGGCCAGGGCCCGGCGCACCAGCATCTGCACGCCGTTACCGACCCATTCGCGCACCGCCTCGATACCGGCCGGCGGGCGTCCCAGCTTGAGCAGCATGTCGTCCACGGCCGCCGCGAGGTCGGGAACCGAATCGACCAGGGTGCCGTCCAGGTCGAACATCACCAGCCGCGGCAGACGCCCCGGGAACAGCTGCTCGAAACCGCTCATGGACGGGCCAGCGCCAGTTCGGCGCGCATCTTCTCGATCACGTCCCGGTAGTTCGGCGCATTGAAGATCGCCGAGCCCGCGACGAAAGTATCGGCGCCCGCGGCAGCGATTTCGCGAATGTTGTGCACATTCACCCCGCCGTCGATTTCCAGGCGGATATCGCGACCGGAAGCATCGATCAGGGCACGGGCCTCACGCAGCTTGTCGAGGGTGCCCGGAATGAACTTCTGGCCGCCGAAACCCGGGTTGACGCTCATCAGCAGGACCATGTCGACCTTGTCCATGACGTACTTGAGCACGTCCAGCGGGGTGGCCGGGTTGAACACCAGGCCAGCCTTGCAGCCGCCTTCGCGGATCATCTGCAGGGAACGGTCGACGTGCAGCGTGGCTTCCGGGTGAAAGGTGATGTAAGTCGCACCGGCCTCGATGAAGTCGCCGATGATGCGATCCACCGGGCTCACCATCAGGTGGGCGTCGATCGGCGCGGTGATGCCGTACTTACGCAGGGCAGCGCAGACCATCGGACCGATGGTCAGGTTGGGCACGTAATGGTTGTCCATGACATCGAAGTGCACGATATCGGCGCCAGCGGCGAGAACATTGTCCACTTCCTCGCCCAGGCGGGCGAAATCGGCGGAGAGGATCGACGGAGCAATTGCGAAGGGCTGCATGACGCACCTTTTTGAGCAGAATCACGGTGGCGCGCATTGTATACCTCATGCTTTGGCGCGCGCACCGTGACCGCGATGATCAGTAAGCCGCGCGATAGATCTTCTCTATATCGCCCGGACTCAGTTTGCGCGGGTTGTTGCGCATCAAGCGCTCGATCCCCGCGGCCTCCACCGCCATGGACGGAATCGCCTCCTCCGGCACCCCGAAGCTGCGCAGCCCCGAGGGAATCTCCACCGCGGCGCAGAGCTGGGTCATGGCCTCGACCGCTTTGTCGGCCGCCTCGGCCGCGCTCAGATGAGCGGTCTTCACCCCCATGGCCTCGGCGATATCCTGCATGCGCTCGACACAGGCCATCTTGTTCCAGGTCATGACGTACGGCAGCAGCAAGGCATTGCTGACGCCATGGGCGATGTTGAAGCGCCCGCCCAGTGGATAAGCCAGCGCGTGCACCGCGCCGACCCCGGCGTTGCCGAAGGCCATGCCGGCCATCAGGCTGGCGGTGGCCATGTCTTCGCGGGCCTGCAGGTGGGCAGGATTGGCGTACGCCTTGGGCAGCGCCTGGGCGATCAGCTTGATGGCGCCAAGGGCCAGGGAGTCGGTGATGGGCGAAGCGTTGAGCGACAGGTAGGACTCGATGGCGTGCACCAGGGCATCGACACCACTGGCGGCAGTCACACTGCGCGGGCAGGTCAGGGTCATCTGCGGGCTGACCAGCGCCACATCCGGCAACAGATAGTCACTGACAATGCCCTTTTTCAGCTGCGCGACCTTGTCCGAGAGAATCGCCACATTGGTGACTTCGGAGCCGGTGCCCGCCGTGGTGGGAATGGCAATCAGCGGCGGCCCCTTGCGCGGCACCTGGTCGATCCCGAACAGATCCTCCAGTGCCCCGTGATAACCGGCGTAGGCCGCGACGCTTTTGGCGATATCGATGGCGCTGCCGCCGCCCAGGCCGATCAGCCCGTCGTGCCCGCCCTCACGGTAAACCTGCATGCAGTCTTCGACGATGGCGATTTCCGGGTCGGGCAGCACCCGGTCGAAAATCTCGTAGTCCCGCCCCCCCAGTTGCGCCAGCGCCAGCTCCACGGTACCGGACTTGACCAGCGCGGCATCAGTGACGATCAGCGGGTTATCGACA
This sequence comes from Pseudomonas sp. LAMO17WK12:I10, assembly GCF_900215185.1. NCBI lineage: Bacteria > Pseudomonadati > Pseudomonadota > Gammaproteobacteria > Pseudomonadales > Pseudomonadaceae > Pseudomonas > Pseudomonas sp. LAMO17WK12:I10. Next base: position 21,720 of record NZ_OBDX01000007.1, read on the forward strand.
TCCAGGCGGTTCAGTTCGGTGGACAGTTGCTCGATCGCGGCGGAGCCGGTGAGCAGTTTGTGGGCGATTTTGAAAGAGGAAAGACTCATGTGCGCGGCCTCTTATATAGGGGGGAGCTGGCACAAGAGTAGCTGGGGATTCGGTGTTGTCTGCTATTTGCGCGGTGAATGCCGCAACAGAGCGCTCCCACGGCCGGCGCGGGAGCGATCTGTCAGTGGCGATCAGACCGATGCGGTACGCAGTTTTTCGCTGCGGCCACGCAGCCACTCCAGGGTCAGCAGCAGAATCACCGAGAAGGCGATCAGCAGTGTCGCCGCGGCGGCGATGGTCGGGCTGAGGTTTTCGCGGATACCGCTGAACATCTGCCGGGGCAAGGTGGCTTGCTCGGGGCCGGCAAGAAACAGCGTGACCACCACTTCATCGAACGAAGTAGCAAAGGCGAACAGCGCGCCGCTGATCACCCCCGGCGCGATCAACGGCAGGGTCACCCGGCGGAACGCCGTCAGCGGCGAAGCGCCAAGGCTGGCCGCGGCCCGCACCAGGTTCTGGTTGAAGCCCTGCAAGGTGGCCGAGACCGTGATGATCACGAACGGCACGCCCAGCACGGCGTGGACAATGATCAGCGAGAAGAAGCTGTTACCCATGCCCAGGGGCGCGAAGAACAGGTAGCTGGCCACGCCGATGATCACCACCGGCACCACCATCGGCGAAATCACCAGCGCCATCACCAGCGCCTTGCCGGGGAAGTCGCCGCGGGTCAGGCCAATCGCCGCCAGCGTGCCGAAGACCATCGCCAGCACCGTGGCCGCCGGGGCGACGATGATGCTGTTCTTCAGGGCGCGCATCCATTCCGCCGAGCCGAAGAAGTCGTGATACCACTGCAGCGAGAAACCTTGCAGCGGGTACACCAGGAAGCTGCCCGAGTTGAACGACAGCGGAATGATCACCAGCACCGGCAGGATCAGGAACAACAGGATCACGCCGCAGAGAATCCGCAAGCTGTAGAACCAGACCCGCTCGACGGGCGACATGTAAGGGCTCAGCATTTCGATTCTCTCCTTAGCTCAGGCGCAGGCGACTGGCGCCCACCAGCCAGCTGTAAATCAGATACAGCACGATGGTCGCCAACAGCAGCAGGCCGCCCAGCGCGGTCGCCATGCCCCAGTTGATGCTGGTGTTGGTGTAGAAGGCGACGAAGTAGCTGACCATCTGGTCGTTCGGGCTGCCCAGCAGCGCCGGGGTGATGTAGTAGCCGATGGCGAGGATGAACACCAGCAGGCAACCGGCGCCGACGCCGGCATAGGTCTGCGGGAAATACACCCGCCAGAAGCTGGCGAACGGGTGACAGCCGAGGGAAATCGCCGCGCGCATATAGGTCGGCGAGATGCCTTTCATCACGCTGTAGATCGGCAGGATCATGAACGGCAGCAGGATGTGCACCATGGAGATGTAGACCCCGGTGCGGTTGAACACCAGCTCCAGCGGCTTGTCGATCACGCCCATGTCCATCAGCGCGCTGTTGATCAGGCCGCCCGATTGCAGCAGCACGATCCACGCCGCCACGCGCACCAGGATCGAAGTCCAGAACGGCAGCAGCACCAGAATCATCAGCAGGTTGCTCTGGCGCGCCGGCAGGTTGGCCAGCAGGTACGCCAGGGGATAAGCCAGCACCAGGCAGATGCCGGTAATCACCAGGCCCATCCAGAAAGTCCGGGCGAAGATATCCAGGTAGATGGCCTGGTCAGGGGTCGCCGGGGCGATCTCCCCCAGGTCGTCGATCCGATGGTCGACGGCAGCCAACAGGTAGAACGGCGTCAGGCTGCTGGTGTTGCGGCGTACCGCCTGCCAGTAGGCCGGGTCGCCCCAACGCTCGTCGATGGCCTCCAGCGCTTCTTTATAGGAAGCCGGTTCCTCCTTGAACGGCAGGGCCCGGGCGGTTTTGGTCAGCAGGCTGCGATAGCCGGCCAACTCCATGTTCAGTCGCTTGGACAGGTCGCCCAAGGTTTGCTGCTTGCGCGCTTCGGCCAGGTCCTCGCTCAGCGCCTTGTACACCGGCTCGGCCGGCAGGCCGCGTCCGTCCCAACCGGCCACGGCGACCACGGTGCGCGGCATGCCTTCGACCACTTCCGGGTTACCGACGCTCTTGTACAGCAGCGCGGCGATAGGCACGAGAAACACCAGCAGCAGGAACAGCACCAGCGGCGCGATCAACGCTTGCGCTTTCCAGCGGTTGACCCGCTCGGCACGCGCCAGGCGCTGCTTGAGGCTGGGGCTGGTGACCTCGTTCAGGGGAACGCTAATGGCCATGACGAACTCCGCAAATCTTTAAACGGTAACGGCGTCATCCGCGGGTGACGCCGCCCATGCATGACGCCTTACTTGGCCGCCCACGAGTTGAAACGCTGTTCCAGTTGCTCACCGTTGTCAGCCCAGAAGCTGACGTCGATCTGCACCTGGTTGGCGATGTTTTCCGGAGTGGTCGGCATGTCTTTCAGGATGTCCTTGGCCAGCAGCGGTACCGCCTGGGTGTTGGCCGGACCGTAGGCGATGTTTTCCGAGTAGGTCTTCTGCTGCTGCGGCTGCACCGAGAAGGCGATGAACTTCTTCGCCGCTTCCGCGCGGGTCTTGTCCAGGCCCTTCGGAATGGCCCAGGCGTCGAAGTCGTAGATACCGCCGTTCCACACGACCTTCAGGTTGCTTTCCTTCTGTACCGCGGCGATCCGGCCGTTGTAGGCCGAGCTCATGACCACGTCACCGGAAGCCAGGTACTGCGGCGGCTGGGCGCCGGCTTCCCACCACTGGATGCTCGGCTTGAGTTCATCGAGCTTCTTGAAGGCACGATCCTGGCCGTCCTTGCCGGCCAGCACCTTGTACACATCCTTGGGCGCGACGCCGTCGGCCATCAGGGCGAATTCCAGGGTGTACTTGGCGCCCTTGCGCAGGCCGCGCTTGCCCGGGAATTTCTTGGTGTCCCAGAAATCCGCCCAGCTGGTCGGCGCGGTCTTCAGCTTGTCGGCGTTATAGGCCAGGACGGTCGACCAGACGAAGAAACCCACTCCACAAGGCTGGATCGCGCCCTTGACGTAATCCTCGGGCTTGCCGAACAGCTCGGGGTCGAGCTGCTCGAACATGTCTTCGTCGCAACCGCGGGACAGTTCCGGCGACTCGACTTCCACCAGGTCCCAGGACACGCTCTTGGTGTCGACCATGGCTTTGACCTTGGCCATCTCACCGTTGTATTCGCCAGCGACGATCTTGCCGTTGCCCGCGGCTTCCCACGGGGCATAGAAAGCCTTGACCTGGGCCGCCTTGTTCGCCCCGCCAAAGGACACCACGGTCAGGTCCGGGCCCGCCGCCATCGCATGCGATGCGCCCATCAGGCCCAATGTCAAAGCGGTGAATTTCAGGGATCTCAACATTTATTGTTCTCTCCACGTGCAGGGTTGGTGAAGCAAGGGGGCGATCAATGCGCCTCTAGAAGTGGGTCGAGCGCGCGAACGTGCTCGACCTGCCAGCCAAGCGGAACCACATCGCCCACCGCCAGCTCCGGATCGAGCTCGGCAATCGGCTGTTTCACGAAGAAGTCGGTCTTGCCACAGACTTCCAGGCGAACCCGGACGTGGTCGCCCAGATAGATGAATTCCGCCACCCTCCCTGAGAAGCGGTTGACACAGCTCTCGCTGGAGCCGTTGAGGCTCACGCGCTCCGGACGAATCGACAGGGTCACCGGCTCGCCGGTCTTGCCGACGTTGACCGCCAGCGCCTCGACCTTCTCGCCGCGCCCCAGCTCGACCACGCAGCGGTCACCGCTGTGGCTGTGCAGGCGGCCATTGAGGCGGTTGTTCTCGCCGATGAAGTTGGCGACGAAGGTGTTCTTCGGCTCTTCGTAAAGGGTCCGAGGCGGGGCGATCTGCTGGATTTCGCCCTGGTGGAACACCGCGACCCGGTCGGACATGGTCAGGGCTTCGCCCTGGTCGTGGGTCACATAGACCACGGTCACGCCAAGGCGCTGGTGCAGGTGCTTGATTTCCATTTGCATGTGTTCGCGCAGTTGTTTGTCCAGCGCGCCGAGGGGTTCGTCCATCAGTACCAGCTGCGGCTCGAACACCAGCGCCCGGGCCAGGGCCACCCGCTGCTGCTGGCCACCGGACAGTTGCGCCGGATAACGCTGGGCGAAGGACTCGAGCTGGACCATGCTCAGCACGCGTTTGACCCGCTCGCTGATATCGGTCTTGCTCAGGCCGCGCACCGACAGCGGGAACGCCAGGTTCTCGGCCACGGTCATGTGCGGGAACAGCGCATAGTTCTGGAACACCATGCCGATATCGCGCTTGTGCGGCGGCACGTTGTTGATCGCCCGCCCGGCCAGCTGGATTTCCCCGGCGGTCGGGGTCTCGAAGCCGGCCAGCATCATCAGGCTGGTGGTCTTGCCGGAGCCGGATGGCCCGAGCAGGGTAAGGAACTCGCCTTTGCGAATGTCCAGGTTGAGGTCTTTGACGATCAGGTTTTCGCCGTCGTAGCTCTTTTGCACACCACGGAAACTGACCAGTACATCACTCGTCCCAGCGCTTGAATCGACCTCGCTCATACCCACACCTTTTGTTTTTTGACGGCTGTGGACTAAGCCTAGTGGAGGCCACAAGCCGCGCAAATCGGGGGGTATGAGAGATTGGCCTCAGCCGGATGGAAGGTTCCTTGTAGGAATCCCCCTACAAGGATGGCGCGATTGGACAAGTCCCGGCACACGCCTGATGGCGATCATGGCCATAAGCCGGTTTTCGTGTCGCAAATGGGTACGTGTAGCCGCTGCCGCAGGCTGCGATCGAGGGCGAAGCACTCGTGATCCAGGCAACGCGATTGAGCTGAAAATCCTCAGGGCCAGGTTTAGCGACAGCTGCGCTGTCGATCGCAGCCTGCGGCAGCGGCTACAGATCCATTCAGAGCAGCTTGTGCTCCATCGCGTACTTCACCAGCTCGGCCAGGGAGGTGATGTTGAGTTTCTGCATTAATCGCGCCTTGTGGGTGCTGATGGTCTTGCTGCTCAAGGCCAGCTGTTGGGCGATATCGTTGACGTTGGCGCCCTGGGCCAGCCGTTCGAACACGGAAAACTCGCGCTCCGATAGCAGGGAATGCAGGGGCCGGGTGTCCGTCAGGCCGACTTCGAAGACCATCCGGTCGGCCAGCTCCGGGTCGATGTAACGCCCGCCCGCCGCCACCTTGCGGATCGCCGTTAGCAGCAGCGCCGGGTCGCTGTCCTTGGTGGCATAACCGGCCGCCCCCACCTTCAGCGCCCGGGCCGCCATCTGCGCCTCGTCGTGCATCGACAGCACCAGGATCGCCGGCGGGTTGTTCAGCGCGCGGATCCGCGGGATCGCCTCCAGGCCGTTGACGTCAGGCATGGAAATATCCAACAGCACCACTTCGCAAGGCACGTGGCGCAGGGTTTCCAATAGCTGCTCGCCATTGCTCGCCTCCCCCACCACCGTCAGGTCCTTGGCCAGGCCAATCAACTGCTTGATGCCTTCGCGAACGATGGTGTGGTCTTCGGCTACCAGTACACGGATCACAGCTCGTACCTCTTCTTATTGGTAATGATCTCTGCAGCAGTGAATCTGCTCGCGCCTACAGGTCCAGCGGCACAGTCACGCTCAGGGTGGTGCCCTCGCCCAGCTGACTGTCCAGGGTCAGGCTACCGCCCATGATCAGCACCCGCTCGCGCATGCCCACCAGACCGAAGGACGTCGGCCGCCCGGCCTCGACCACGAAACCCTGGCCATCGTCGCTGATGGTCATGCACAGCTGGTCGTGTTCGAGGCTCAGGGTCAGTTCGACAGTATGCGCCTGTGCATGGCGCATCACGTTGGTCAGCGCCTCCTGGAGGATGCGGAACAGACCGATGGCCTTGGCGTCGCTGAGCAGCGGCAGATTGTCGGGCACCTGCACCAGGCAAGGAATCTGTGTGCGCGCCTCGAAACGCCGCGCCTGCCACTCGATGGCCGACGCGATCCCGGCATCGAGAATCGGCGGGCGCAAGGCCGTGGCCACATCGCGCACCAACTGGAACAGCTGGGCGATCAGGCGCTTCATGCTGTTCAGGCGTTCGTGCAGCCCCGGATCAAGCTGCGCGTAGGCCAGTTCGCACATCGAGGTCTCCAGCTTGAGCACCGTGAGCATCTGCCCCAACTCGTCATGCACTTCCCGGGCGATACGCGCCTTTTCCTCTTCGCGCACGCTTTCCAGGTGCGCCGACAGCTCGCGCAGTTGTTCGCGCGAACTGGCCAGCTCCAGTTCGATGCGCTTGCTTTCACTGATGTCCCAGACGATGCCGTCCCAGACATAGGCGCCGTCCTCGAGCTGGCGGGTGATGGCCTTGATTTCCGCCCAGCGCTGTTCGCCCTGGCGGGTCAGGATCCGCCCCTGCCAGGACCAGTCGCTGTCGGTGTCCAGGGCATGATCCTGGGTCTGGTGATAGCTGGCCCGATCCTCCGGGTGCACCAGGCTGCGCAGCCCTATGTCGCGGTGGCTGAGGGTCGCCGGGGAATAACCCACCAGGCTCTCGCTGCCTTCGCTGATGTAGGCGAAATCGATTTGCCCGGTCACCGGCGCGCGTTCCAGGCGGAACACCAGCCCCGGCACATTGGCGGCGATCCCCTGCAACCGCGCCTCGCTTTCCTGCAGGGCGGCCAGGGCGCGACGACGCTCGGTGACGTCTGTGAGGTAAACCACCAGGTACTCGCCATCGCGAAAACGCAGAAAGCTCAGCGACACATCGGCCGGCAGGATGCTGCCGTCGGCGCGGACACACTGGGTCTCGAAGCTGGGCGGCGCGTCCTCGCTGGCCCGGGCGCGCTTCCACAGGCCAAGCCAGCGGTCCATGTGCAGGTTGGGCTCGAAGTCGCTCAACGGCCGGTCGACCACCGCCCCCGGCGCATAGCCCAGCATGCTCTCGGCCGCGCGGTTGGCGTAGCGCACATGACTGTCCCAGTTGACCCAGAGAATGCCCACCGTGCTCTGGTCGATGGAGAACTGGGTCAGGCGCAAGGCTTCTTCACTGGCCTCGCGTCGGGCCAGGTCCTCGCGGGTGGTCAGCAGGCGCTGCTCGAGCGTCTGTTGCTGGCGGCGCTGCCAGATAACGATGGCCATGCTCGCCAACAGCAGCACGGCCAGCAGCAGGCTGAGGTTCTGCCAGAAACCGCGGGACTCGCTCAGCCGCGGATACTTGGGCTGCAGCCAGCGATTGTGCAGCTGCTCCAGGTCCTTGGCGGCGATACCGTGCAAGGCGCGCTGCACGATGTCCGCCAGCTCGGGCCAATCGCGCCGGGTCGCCACCCGCAGCAGTTGCGGCAATCCGATATCGCCCACCACCGCCAGGCCGGCGAACTCCGGCTCCGCCGACAAGCGACTGAGCTGCGCCTCATCGATCACCGCATAACGCGCCTGCTGGCTGAGCAGCAATTGCAGGGCCTGGCGCTCCAGGGGCACGCCCTGCAGATTGAGGTTGGAATAGGTCGCCCGCAGGTAGTCCGCCACCGCGCTGGGCATGCGCACCGCCACGCGGGTCTGGCTGTCGAGCTTTTCCAGCTCCACCGCGCCGGCGCCCTTCTGCTCGCCGACCACCAGTTGCGGCACGCGCATATAGGGATCGGAAAACTGCCAGAGCCGCAGGCCGGCCGGGGTCTGGCTCAGGCCCGGGGCCATATCCACTTCACCGGCGCGCACCGCCGCTTCCAGTTGCGCCTGATCGGCAAAGTTGCGCCAGCTCAGCTCGACCTTCATCGCCTGGGCCAACCACTGCATCAGTTCGATATTGGCGCCGGACAAGCGTTGCAGCCGTCGGTCGTACTGGGCGTAGGGAGCCTGGAGCACCACGCCGACCCGCAACTCCCGGTGCTGCTCCAGCCACTGCTGTTGTGCGGGGCTCCACTGCGCCTGGGCGATATGTGGCGCAGGCACCGCCCGGGCCATCAAGGGAAGGCAGATACAGCCGATAACCAACAGGCAGCGAAAACGCATCATCTGAAGTCTCACACACTGACAAATACTGACCAACCCATTAGGCTGCCGGGATTACTTCTGGCCTGGAATAACCGATGTCCCTTGTCCACCGCACGGCACTGCCCGCATTGTGCCTGTCGCTGATCCTGCCTTGTGCCTTTTCGGTCGAGGCCGCCGATCCGCAAGCCGCCTCGGCAGAACAGCCCGCCGCGGAAAAACCGGCCGAACGCCAGCCGCTCCTTGAGCGTAGCCAGGAAGATGCCGCAGCCCTCGAACGGGTCCTGCCATCCAGCGAACAACAGTCACTGCAAGCCGGCAGCGAGAGCTTTCTGGCCCTGTGGAAACCCGCCAATACCAGCGATCCCAAAGGCGCGGTGATTATCATCCCGGGCGCTGGCGAAACCGCCGACTGGCCTCAGGCAATCGGCCCTTTGCGCAACAGATTGCCGGATGCCGACTGGAGCAGCCTGAGCCTGACCCTGCCCGACCTGCAGAGCGATGCGGCGCAACCCCGCATCGTCGAGGCCGAACCTGCGCCCGCGACCGCCGACACTAGCAGCAAAGATGCCGCCACGGCAGCGCCCAAGCCAATCGAACAGGCCGCCGGCGGCGAAGCCGAGATCGCCGATCGCGTGGTGGTGGAGAGTAGCGAAGAACAGGCCAAGGCCGACGCCGAGCGGATTTTTGCCCGTATCGACGCCGCGGTGACCTACGCCCAGCAGCAGAACGCCCGCAGCATTGTGTTGCTGGGTCATGGCAGCGGCGCCTACTGGGCCACGCGCTACCTGAGCGAAAAACAGCCGCCGGAGATTCAAAAGCTGGTGCTGGTGGCTGCCCAGACCCCGCCCATCGGCAAACCCGGACTGGCGGAACTGACGCCGACCCTGAAGCTGGCGACCGCCGATTTTTTCTACAAGGACAACGCACAGGCTCGCAAGAACGCCCTGGAACGCCTGCAGGCGAGCAAGCGCCTGAAGAACGCCAACTTCACCCAGGTCTCGCTCAACGCCCTGCCGGGCAACAGCACGGCTGAAAACGAGCAGCTGTTCAGACGCGTACGCGGCTGGCTGAGCCCGCAACCCGCGCAAGACTGAATCCCGCGCGCCCGGTCCCGCTCCTGCTTTTGGCAAGGTACGGGGCCGGGCGCGGGGCATTTCCCTCTAGCGAATATCTCTAACGCATCCCTCTAACGAGTCTCTCTAACGAAAGTCTCGACGCTCGCGGATCAGTGCGTAAGCGCTGTGCAGCTCGCGGGTTTTCTCCGTGGCTTCACGCACCTGCAAGGGGCTTGCGCCGTTGCCGGCAATCTTGTCCGGGTGATGGCGACTGAGCAGGCGCCGGTAGGCGCGCTTGATCTGCGACGGCTCGCTGGTCGCCGAGACACCCAGCAGGCGCAACGCGTCCTGGTAAGTGCCACTGCTGTTGGCCAACGGCTTTTTACTTGGCTCATAGTCCGCCGCCAACGCCTGTACCTGCTGCACAGTCCAGCCCAGCCACTTGCCCCAAAGCTGGATCAGCTCGCGCTCGGAGGGGCTGGCCCGGCCATCGGCCCAGACCATCCGCCAGCAAGCGCGCAACACACCCTCGGCAGCATGGGGCTGCGTCGCCAGGCGCCGCAGGTAGCCTCGTAGCCGATCGTTACCCGACTTGCCCCGATTGAACGCGGCAATCGCTCGGCGCTGCGCGGCTTCGCTCATGTCCAGCGAACGCATTTCCAGACGCGCCTGCTGGATATGCCCATCGACCACCCGGCCATCGCTTTTCGCCAACCGCCCCAAGAGCACGAACAGCAGTTCATCGTTGCGCAACGCCGGTCGACCGCCCAGACGCTCACGCACCTGGGCCCAGCTATGCAATTGCAAACGCCGGTCCAGCGCCTGTCCCAGCAACGCTCCCAGCATGGCCCCCGGGATACTGGCTATGGCAAAGCCAGCCCCGGCTCCGATCAGAGTCCCTGGCCACAACATATCAACGACTCGCTTCTAACAAGGTTTCGACTTCCGCCAGACGCTCATGGGTGCCGACATCGACCCAGTGTCCCTGCAAACGCTCGCCGCTGACCTGTCCATCGGTCATGGCCTTGCGCAACAGGGGCGCCAGTTTGAACGCACCCGGTGTGCAGCCCTGGAACAGGTCCGGGTGCAACACCGCGATGCCGCTATAGGTCAGGGTCTGCGCGCCCGGCTCGGCGTCCCGCACCCGGGCATCGCTGAGGATGAAATCCCCGGCGGTGTGGTGAGCCGGGTTATCCACCAGCACCAGGTGCGCCAGCACGTCCAGCGGACGGTTCAACGAGCGGAAATCGTAATCGGTCCAGACATCGCCATTGACCACCACAAAGGGTTCGTCGCCCAGCAAGGGCAAGGCGCGGAAAATACCGCCGCCGGTTTCCAGCGGCTCGCCCTCTGGCGAATAGCGGATGCTCAAGCCAAAGCGCGAGCCATCGCCTAGGTGGTCCTCGATCTGCTGTCCCAGCCAGGCATGGTTGATGACAATTTCGGTAAAGCCCGCCCGGGCCAGTGCCCGCAGGTGGTACTCGATCAGCGGCACACCGGCGGCGCGGATCAATGGCTTGGGGGTGGTCAGGGTCAAGGGGCGCATCCGTTCGCCCTTGCCCGCGGCCAGAATCATTGCCTTCATACACAGGCTCCGACCGGTTGACGCAGGCTGGCCAACAGTTCGCCCAACTCCGCCAACTCCGGCCGACGAGCCAGGACGGCTTCTATATAAGCGAAGAAACGCGGCACGTCGCCCAGGTAACGGGGCTTGCCGTCGCGGTGGCAGATCCGCGCGAAGATCCCGATCACCTTGAGATGGCGCTGTACGCCCATCAGGTCGCTGGCGCGCAGGAAATCCTCGAAGTCTGGCTGTACCGCGATCCCCAGCCGGGACGCTTGCCGCCAGTAGTCTTCCAGCCAGTCGCGCACCCGTGCTTCGGGCCAGCTGAGAAAGGCATCCTTGAACAGGCAGGTGACGTCATAGGTCACCGGGCCATAGACCGCGTCCTGGAAATCCAGCACGCCCGGATTGGGTTCGCTGAGCATCAGGTTGCGCGGCATATAGTCACGATGCACCAGCACCTTGGGCTGGGCCAGGGCGCTTTCGATCAGCAGCTCGCTGACCCGCTGCCATTGGCCGCGCTGGCGCTCATTCAACTCGACGCCCAGCTCGCGCCCCACGTACCACTCGGGGAACAGTTCCAGCTCACGGCGCAGCAAAGCGACGTCATAACTGGGCAACGGCGCATCCATCGGCAACTGCTGGAAAGCCAGCAAGGTTTGCAGCGCATCCTTGAACAGAGCGTCGGCATTTTCGCCGTCGATCACGTCCAGATAGGTTTTGTTGCCCAGGTCATTGAGCAAAAGAAAGCCGCGCGGCAAATCTTCTGCATAAATTTTCGGCACATTGGTTGCGGACTTTGCCAATAAATGGGCGATATCCACGAAGGGTTTGCAGTTTTCCTGGGGCGGTGGAGCATCCATCACGACAAAGCTGCGGCCTTCGCCTTCCCAGCGAAAATACCGCCGGAAACTCGCGTCGCTGCTGGCCGCGGTCAATGTGGCCGGGGGCACGGGGCCCCAACCGTTGGAGGCATAAACAATCGACAACTGTTCATCGAGCCAAACTTTCAGGTGTTGCAAGCGTACATCTTGGTCAGGCATTGCAAGGGTCTCCGACGGCGCTAGCCGTCAAGCGGGTCATGCTTTATTATCCAGCATCTTTTTCAGACCATCGAGAGGCGTGCGGCCCACACCGCGGGCAGATGGCACGCAGGAAGCCCGGACTAATAAGATGGCATTGAAATCCCCCGCGTTTCGTAAAAAATTTCCGTTGTTGGTTACTGGCAGTCTGCTGGCCCTGCAACCCCTAGCCACTTCGTTCGTGGTCGCCGCAGAACAGTATGACTGCTCAGTCTCTGCTTCGGGTGGCTGGGACTGCGCGCCGAAAACCAGCGCCGCTCAACTGCCTCCGCGCCCCGTGCATGACGCGAGTGCGGTCAGCTCGAGCACCGCGGCGTCGGCCGAAAGCGGCGAAACCAGCGAAGACACCGGCGCCAAGCCGATGCTGGTTACCGAGTCCAAGGGCCGCGGCCTGAAGTCCCGCAGCGAAGACTACAGTCACCTCGACTGGGTTCCGCGCGAGAAGCTCACCGCCGCCCAGTTGGCCGAGACCGGTCCTTACTGTGCTGGTGCTTATATCGAACCGATTCGTCCTGGCATGAATGACAAGACGAATAAAAGTGACGCCCCGACCTTTATCGGCGCCAAGGCTTCGCGTTACCAGCAGGAGCAGCAGATCGCTACCCTGGCCGGTGATGTGGTCATGCGCCAGGGCAGCATGCAGGTCGAGGCCGACGAGGCCAACCTGTACCAGGCCGAAAACCGTGGCGAGCTGAGCGGCAACGTCCGCCTGCGCGACAACGGCGCCCTGCTGGTCGGCGATCACGCCGACGTGCAACTGGACACCGGCGAGGCCAAGGTCGACAACGCCGAATACGTGATGCACAAATCGCGCATCCGCGGTAACGCGCTGTACGCCAAGCGTGCCGAGAACGCGATCATCCGCCTCAAGGATGGTACCTACACCACGTGCGAACCGAGCAGCAACGCCTGGCAGCTCAAGGGCAACAACATCACCCTGAACCCGGCGACCGGCTTCGGCACCGCGACCAACGTGACATTGCGCGTCAAGGACATTCCGGTTCTGTACACGCCGTACATCTATTTCCCGATCGACGACCGTCGCCAGTCCGGCTTCCTGCCGCCGACCATCGGCAGCGGCAGCGATACCGGCTTCATGCTGGTCACCCCGTACTACTTCAACCTGGCGCCGAACTACGACGCCACGTTGTACCCGCGCTACATGAGCAAGCGTGGCCTGTTGATGGAAGGCGAATTCCGCTACCTGACCAAGTCCAGTGAAGGTCAGTTCGGCGCGGCGTACCTCAACGATGACAACGACGACCGCAAACTGCAGTCGGACTACGAAAAAACCCGCTACATGTACAACTGGCAGCACAAGGGCGGGCTCGATTCGCGCCTGATGACCGAGGTCGACTACACCAAGATCAGCGATCCGTACTACTTCCAGGATCTGCAGAGCGACCAGATCGGCGTGGAAAGTCGTGACTACATCAACCAGCAAGGTGCTGTGACCTACCGCGGCGATACCTACACCGCGCGCCTCAATGCCCAGGCTTATGAACTGGCCACGGTTTCCAACATCACGCCTTACAACCGTCTGCCGCAAATCACTTTGAATGGTTTCTTGCCGCAGCATCCGGGTGGCCTGGACTTCAGGTACGACGCAGAAATCGTGCGATTTGATCGCGACCTGCAAAACGGTACGTACTTTGATGAAAATGGTATTGGCTCGCCACGACTCGACCGCAATATCACAGGCTTGGCTCGCGCTAATGGCAATCGCCTCAACCTCGCGCCAACTGTCAGTCTTCCACTCAACTGGACCTACGGCTTCCTGAAGCCGTCCCTGAAGTATCAGTACACCCAGTACGATCTGGATCTGGACAGTATCGGCAAAAGCCAGGTGGCCAACCAAACCGCGGAACAGGATCGCCTGAACGGCACTTACAGCAGCAATCAGAACCGCGGCGTGCCGATCGCCAGCATCGACAGCGGCCTGTACTTCGACCGCAACACCCAATGGTTCGGCAAGAACTATCGCCAGACCCTGGAACCTCGCCTCTACTATCTCTATGTCCCGGAGAAAGACCAGAGCGATATCCCGGTATTCGACACCAGCGAGTCCACCTTCAACTACTCGTCACTGTTCCGTGACAACCGCTTCTCCGGCTCAGACCGTGTAGGCGACGAGAACAAGCTGTCCCTGGGCGTCACCAACCGCTGGATCGAAGAAAACGGTTTCGAGCGTCAACGCATCAGCGTCGGCCAGGCCTTGTACTTCAAGGACCGCGAAGTCCAGTTGCCAGGCATCGATGCGAAAACCCGCGACGACGCGCACTCCAACGTTTCTCCTTATGCGTTGGAATACGAGTACCGCTGGAACCGCGACTGGCGCACCACCGCCGACTACAACTGGGATCCGGATACCCGCAGCCCTCGTTCCGGTAGCGCGATGTTCCACTACCAGCCGGAAGACAATCCGAACAAGGTCATCAACGCTGGCTACCGCTACCGTAATGACCTGGTCCGTTATGACCAGTCCACGGGTAAATGGTCGGTGGGTGGAGGTGACTACGGCACTCCAGGACAACCTGGCTATGTGAAGGACTACTACAAGATCAAGCAGCATGACTTTTCGGTGATCTGGCCGATCATGCCGCAATGGAACCTCATCAGCCGCTGGCAGTACGACTACAACCGCAATCGTACCCTCGATGCCTTCGGTGGTTTCGAATACGACAACTGCTGCTGGAAACTGCGCCTGATCAACCGTTACTGGGTCAAGTATGACGAAACCAGTCAAGACGCCCCGCAGAACGAGAAAGGCGACCATGGCATCTTCCTCCAAATCGTCCTGAAAGGACTCGGCGGCCTGACCGGCGCCAAGGTAGAGAGCTTCCTCGATAAAGGCATTCAAGGTTACCGTGAACGTGAAGACCAAGCTTTCTGATTGTCTGCGCCCGCTGATGCTGGGCGCGCTGTTCCTGGGTACCGCGGCGAGCGCCGCGGTACAACCCATCGACAAAGTGGTGGCCATCGTCGATAACGACGTGGTCATGCAGAGCCAGCTGGACCAACGGGTTCACGAAGTTCAGCAAACCATCGCCAAGCGCGGCGGCGGCATGCCACCCGCCGAGGTCCTGAACCAGCAGGTACTGGAACGCCTGATCGTCGAAAACCTGCAATTGCAGATCGGCGAACGCTCCGGCATCCGCATTACCGATGAAGAACTGAACCAGGCCGTCGGTACCATCGCCCAACGCAATAACATGACGCCCGATCAGTTCCGCGCCGCCCTGGCTCGTGATGGCCTGTCCTATCAGGACGCCCGTGAGCAGATTCGCCGCGAGATGATCATCAGCCGCGTGCGTCAGCGCCGTGTTGCCGAACGCATTCAGGTCTCCGAGCAGGAAGTGAAGAACTTCCTCGCCTCCGACCTGGGCAAGATGCAACTGTCCGAAGAGCTGCACCTGGCCAATATCCTGATTCCCACCCCGGAAAGCGCCAACTCCGAAGCGATTCAGAGCGCCGCGCGCCAGGCCATGGACATCTATCAGCAGCTCAAGCAAGGCGCCGACTTCGCTCAGTTGGCCATCGCCCGCTCGGGTAGCGACAACGCCCTGGAAGGCGGCGATATGGGCTGGCGTAAAGCCGCTCAACTGCCCCCTCCGTTCGACCGCGAACTGAGCGCCATGGCAGTCGGCGATATCACCCAGCCAGCTCGTACTCCTGGCGGCTTCATCATCCTGAAGCTGTTGGAAAAACGCGGCGGCGGCAATCAGATGCGTGACGAAGTGCATGTCCGTCATATCCTGATCAAGCCAAGTGAAATTCGCAGCGAAGAAGAAACCAAGCGCCTGGCCCAGAAGCTCTACGAGCGCATCGAAGCCGGCGAAGACTTTGCCGAACTGGCGAAAAGCTACTCGGAAGACCCGGGTTCCGCCCTCAACGGTGGCGACCTCAGCTGGATCGACCCGAACGCCCTGGTTCCCGAGTTCCGCGAGGTGATGGCCAAGACCCCGCAAGGTCAGCTGTCCAAGCCGTTCCAGAGCCCATATGGCTGGCACGTACTGGAAGTCCTTGGCCGCCGCGCCACCGACAGCACCAGCCAGGCCCGCGAACAGCAAGCGATGACCGTACTGCGCAACCGCAAATACGACGAAGAGCTGCAAACCTGGCTGCGCCAGATTCGCGACGAAGCCTACGTCGAGATCAAACTTCCTGGCGCCGACCAGGCGGCACAGTGAAACCCAAGCGTTTCGCGCTCACCCCCGGCGAGCCAGCCGGCATAGGTCCCGACCTGTGCCTGCTGCTCGCCTCGCAACAACAGCCATACCCCCTTATTGCCATCACCAGCTGCGACCTGCTTACCGAGCGGGCCGCGCAGCTGGGTGTGGCCGTCAGCCTGATTGCGGTCGGCCCCGACAATTGGCCGAACCAGCCGGCCGCCGCCGGTAGCCTCTATGTCTGGGATACCCCGCTGGCGGCCAAGGTCGTTACTGGTCAGCTCGACAAGGCCAACGCCGCGTTCGTTCTGGAAACCCTGACCCGGGCCGGCCAAGGCTGCCTGGACGGACATTTCGACGGCATGATTACCGCCCCGGTGCACAAGGGTGTGATCAACGAATCCGGCATTGCCTTTTCCGGCCATACCGAGTTTCTCGCCGACCTGACGCACACCGAACAAGTGGTGATGATGCTGGCCACCCATGGCCTGCGCGTGGCACTGGTGACCACTCACCTGCCCCTGCGGGACATCGCCGATGCCATTACCCCGGAGCGCCTGGAGCGGGTTACGCGCATTCTGCATGCGGACCTGCGCAACAAATTCGGCATCGCCCAGCCACGCATCCTGGTCTGCGGGCTCAACCCGCATGCCGGCGAAGGCGGACATCTGGGCCATGAAGAAATCGATATCATCGAACCCACCCTGGAGCGTCTGCGCAACGAAGGCATGGACCTGCGCGGCCCCCTGCCCGCCGACACTCTGTTTACCCCCAAATATCTGGAGCACTGCGACGCAGTGCTGGCGATGTACCATGACCAGGGGCTGCCCGTGCTGAAATACAAAGGCTTCGGCGCCGCGGTCAACGTGACGTTGGGTTTGCCGATCATCCGCACCTCGGTCGACCACGGCACTGCCCTGGATCTGGCCGGCAGCGGCAAGATCGATACCGGCAGCCTGAAAGTCGCCCTGGAAACCGCCTACCAGATGGCCGAGACCCGTTTATGACTGAGCAATACCAACACCGGGCGCGCAAGCGCTTCGGCCAGAACTTCCTGCATGACGCCGGCGTGATCGACCGCATCCTGCGCTCCATCAATGCCAAATCCGGCGACCGCATGCTGGAAATCGGCCCGGGCCAGGGCGCCTTGACCGAGGGCCTGCTCAACAGCGGCGCCCAGCTGGATGTGGTCGAACTGGACAAAGACCTGGTGCCGATCCTCAACCAGCAGTTTGCTGGCCGGGATAATTTCAGCCTGCACCAGGGCGATGCCCTGAAGTTCGACTTCAACAGCCTGAATGCCGCGCCCGGCAGCCTGCGGGTGGTTGGCAACCTGCCCTACAACATCTCCACCCCGCTGATCTTTCACCTGCTGCAGAACGCCGGACTGATCCGCGACATGCACTTCATGCTGCAGAAAGAAGTGGTCGAGCGCCTCGCCGCGGGCCCGGGCGGTGGCGACTGGGGCCGCCTGTCGATCATGGTCCAGTACCACTGCCGCGTGGAGCATCTATTCAACGTCGGCCCTGGTGCATTCAATCCGCCACCGAAAGTCGACTCGGCGATCGTCCGCCTGGTGCCACATGCGGTACTGCCGCACCCGGCCAAAGATCATCGCCTGCTGGAGCGCATCGTTCGCGAAGCCTTCAACCAGCGCCGCAAGACCCTGCGCAATACCCTCAAGGCCCTGCTTTCCAGCGCCGAGATCGAAGCCGCCGGCGTCGATGGCAGCCTGCGTCCGGAGCAACTGGACCTGGCAGCCTTCGTTCGCCTGGCCGACAAGCTCAGCGAACAAGCCGCGGACACTGCCAGCGCCAGCTGACACGCCACCAGCGTTATCGGGTAAGACGCCAGGCGCCATGTCTGGCTTACTACCCGATACTTGGCCTAGACTGACCTCCATCAGCTTTGTCCCGCGTCCCGCTTCGTTTTAAGGCCCCTTGCATGTCCGATCCTCGCTATCAGATCGACGTCAGCGTCGTCACCCGCTTTCTCGCAGAACAGTCGCAACCCGAGCAGAACCGCTTTGCCTTCGCCTACACCATCACCGTACAGAACAATGGCTTGCTGCCCGCCAAACTGCTCTCGCGGCACTGGGTGATCACCGATGGCGACGGGCACGTCGAGGAAGTTCGCGGCGCCGGCGTCGTCGGCCAGCAACCGCTGATCGCCGTGGGCAAAAGCCACACCTACAGCAGCGGCACGGTCATGACTACACGCGTCGGCAACATGCAGGGCAGCTATCAGATGCTCGCCGAAGACGGCAAACACTTCGACGCCATCATCGCCCCCTTCCGCCTGGCCGTGCCCGGAGCCCTGCACTGATGACGACTTACGCCGTCGGTGACCTGCAAGGCTGCCTGGGGCCTTTGCAGTGCCTGCTTGAAAAGGTCGCTTTCGACCCGACCAGGGATCGCCTGTGGCTGGTCGGCGACCTGGTCAACCGCGGCCCGCAGTCGCTGGAAACCCTGCGCTTTCTTTATGCCATGCGCGACTCCTTGGTATGCGTACTGGGCAATCACGACCTGCATCTGCTGGCCGTCTGGCGCAATATCGAGCGCCTGAAGAAAGCCGACACCCTGCGCGAGATCCTCAACGCGCCGGATTGCGAGGAGTTGCTCCAGTGGCTGCGCCAGCAAAAGCTGATGCACTATGACGAACAGCGCAACGTCGCCCTGGTGCACGCGGGGATACCGCCACAGTGGTCGCTGAAAAAAGCCCTCAAGTGCGCCACCGAAGTCGAAGAGGCGCTGCGGGACGACAACCGATTCGAGCCCTATCTGGACGGTATGTACGGCAACGACCCGACAAAATGGGACAGCGAACTCAAAGGCGTGACCCGTCTGCGGGTGATCACCAACTATTTCACCCGCATGCGTTTCTGCACCAGCGATGGCAAGCTCGACCTCAAGGGTAAGGAAGGGCCGGACACCGCCCCACCGGGGTACGCGCCGTGGTTCGAGCACAAGGAACGCAAGACCAGGGACGTGAAAATCATCTTCGGTCACTGGGCCGCCCTCGAAGGCAACTGCAACCAGCCCGGCGTCGTCGCCCTGGACACTGGCTGCGTCTGGGGCGGCGCCCTGACCTTGCTGAACGTCGACACCAGCCAACGCCTCGAGTGTGAGTGCGACGCCCACGGCCACATCAAGCCCCAGGGCAATCAACCCTCCTCTGAACCCACACCAATCACCGCCAAGCGCTAGACGGCGCTTGCCATCAGGCCCAGGAGCCCGCCATGAGCGAATTCAAACGCATCCCCCCAGAACAGGCCCAGGCACTGCGCGAGCAAGGCGCCGTGGTGGTCGATATCCGCGACCCGCAGACCTTTGCCCTGAACCACATCAGCGGCTCTCTGCACCTGGATAACCACTCCATCTCCGACTTCATCCGCAACGCCGATCTCGACGCCCCGCTGGTGGTCGTCTGCTATCACGGTAACTCCAGCCAAAGCGCGGCGGCCTACCTGATCAGCCAGGGCTTCTCCGACGTCTACAGCCTGGACGGTGGTTTCGAATTGTGGCGGACCACCTACCCAGCGGAAATTGCCCAGGGCAGCGTCGAATAATTTTTTCTGTGCGCCAGCCCGCGCCATTCGTGGGCTGGCGCTTCGACCGACGAATGGTCACTTGAACAAATTGCGTATTCCACCTTTACCTCCCCGATTCCGAACTATCCTTAGCCTCAGGCCATCCAATCAGGGGAGAGCCGGTACACCGGCGTGCGGGTCATCGGTACTAGCTTTCAAGGTCGATAGCTTTGAAAGTGTTCTGGGGGGTAAACATCAGCCGGATTCCCGGCTGCATGCCAGCACTTGACTGACTGATCCGGCGTCGGCTCCACGTATCGAGCGAGGTGACGTCATGAGTATTTTTAGCCACTTCCAACAACGCTTCGAATCCACACGCCAGGAAGAGTTCTCGCTACAGGAGTACCTGGAGCTCTGCAAAAAGGACCGTAGCGCCTACGCGTCGGCCGCTGAACGCCTGCTTCTGGCTATCGGTGAACCGGAGCTGCTGGACACGTCGACCAATTCGAGACTGTCACGGATCTTCTCCAACAAAGTGATCCGTCGCTATCCGGCCTTTGAAGACTTCCATGGAATGGAAGAATGCATCGACCAGATCGTCTCCTACTTCCGCCATGCCGCTCAGGGCCTGGAAGAGAAGAAACAGATCCTCTACCTCCTCGGCCCCGTCGGTGGCGGTAAATCATCCCTGGCCGAGAAACTCAAACAACTGATCGAGAAGGTGCCCTTCTACGCCATCAAGGGCTCTCCGGTATTCGAGTCGCCTCTTGGGTTGTTCAACGCCACGGAAGATGGCGCGATCCTTGAAGAAGACTTCGGTATCCCACGGCGCTACCTGAACACCATCATGTCGCCCTGGGCCACCAAGCGCCTGTCTGAGTTCGGTGGCGACATCAGCCAGTTCCGGGTGGTCAAGCTCTATCCTTCGATCCTCAACCAGATCGCCGTCGCCAAGACTGAACCTGGAGACGAGAATAACCAGGACATTTCCGCACTGGTGGGCAAGGTCGATATTCGCAAGCTGGAGGAATTCCCGCAGAACGACGCCGACGCCTACAGCTATTCGGGCGCACTGTGCCGGGCCAACCAGGGCCTGATGGAGTTCGTCGAAATGTTCAAGGCACCGATCAAGGTGCTGCACCCATTGCTGACGGCCACCCAGGAAGGCAACTACAACAGTACCGAGGGGCTGGGCGCGATCCCCTTCACCGGCATCCTGCTGGCCCACTCCAACGAATCGGAATGGCACACCTTCCGCAACAACAAGAACAACGAAGCCTTCATCGACCGGATCTATATCGTCAAAGTCCCGTACTGCCTGCGGGTCAGCGACGAAGTCAAAATCTACGACAAGCTGCTGTTCAACAGCTCCCTGTCCAAGGCGCATTGTGCTCCCGACACCCTGAAGATGCTCGCTCAGTTCACCGTGCTCTCGCGCCTCAAGGAGCCGGAGAACTCGAACATCTACTCGAAAATGCGCGTCTACGACGGTGAGAACCTCAAGGACACCGATCCGAAAGCCAAGTCGATCCAGGAATACCGCGACGCCGCCGGCGTGGATGAAGGCATGAACGGTCTGTCGACCCGCTTCGCCTTCAAGATCCTGTCGAAAGTCTTCAACTTCGATCCCCACGAGATCGCGGCGAACCCGGTGCACCTGCTTTATGTGCTCGAACAACAGATCGAACAGGAACAGTTCCAGGCGGAAACCCGCGAACGCTACCTGCGCTTCCTGAAGGAATACCTGGCTCCGCGGTATATCGAGTTCATCGGCAAGGAAATCCAGACCGCGTACCTGGAGTCCTACAGCGAATACGGCCAGAACATCTTCGACCGCTATGTGCTGTATGCGGACTTCTGGATTCAGGATCAGGAATACCGTGATCCGGAAACCGGCGAGATCCTCAATCGGGTCGCGCTCAACGAAGAGCTGGAAAAAATCGAGAAACCGGCCGGCATCAGCAATCCGAAGGACTTCCGCAACGAAATCGTCAATTTCGTATTGCGGGCCCGAGCCAACAACAACGGCAAGAACCCGACCTGGCTCAGCTACGAAAAACTGCGGGTGGTTATCGAGAAGAAAATGTTCTCCAACACCGAGGACCTGCTCCCGGTCATCAGCTTCAATGCCAAGGCCAGCAAAGAGGATCAACAGAAACACAACGACTTTGTTACCCGAATGGTCGAGCGCGGCTACACCGACAAACAGGTACGACTGCTGTCCGAGTGGTATCTGCGGGTCAGAAAATCGCAGTAACCCGCCGGTTGCACCGGTTGTCGTTAGCCAGGAGCCTGTCTTAGCGATTTCTGCTACACAGGCTTCAGGAAGCGCGTTTGAACGTTCGCAGCGAGGCTCGGGCAGAGGACCGACGGCAAAGATACCTTGCCGCCCCCTCCCCCCGTCCGGGCCGCTTGCGAGCTTCAAGACCGCTTCTAAGGAGCAGTCATGAGTTATGTGATCGACCGACGTCTCAATGGCAAGAACAAAAGCACGGTAAACCGTCAGCGGTTTCTGCGGCGTTATCGTGACCACATCAAGAAGGCCGTCGAAGAGGCGGTCAGCCGCCGTTCCATCACTGATATGGAGCATGGCGAACAAATCAGTATTCCAGGCCGAGATATCGATGAACCGGTGCTCCATCATGGGCGCGGCGGTAAACAGACCGTGGTGCACCCGGGAAACAAGGAGTTCACGGCCGGCGAGCACATCGCACGCCCTCAAGGCGGTGGTGGCGGAGGTGGCCGGGGCAAGGCTGGCAATTCCGGCGAAGGCATGGACGAGTTCGTTTTCCAGATTACCCAGGAAGAATTCCTTGAGTTCATGTTCGAGGACCTGGAACTGCCGAACCTGGTCAAACGCAACCTGAGCGGGACCGACACCTTCAAGACCGTCCGGGCCGGGATCAGCAATGAAGGCAATCCCTCGCGCATCAACATCATTCGGACCCTGCGCTCGGCCCATGCCCGGCGTATCGCCCTGTCCGGCAGCAGCCGGGCAAAATTGCGTGAAGTCAAAGAGGAACTTGAACGCCTGAAACGCGAAGAACCGGACAATTTCGGCGATATTCAGGAAATGGAAGCGGAAATCGAACGTCTCAGCGCCCGCATCCATCGGGTGCCGTTCCTCGACACCTTCGACCTCAAGTACAACCTGCTGGTCAAACAACCCAACCCCAGCTCCAAGGCCGTGATGTTTTGCCTGATGGACGTTTCCGGCTCCATGACCCAGGCCACCAAGGACATCGCCAAGCGCTTCTTCATCCTTCTGTACCTGTTTCTCAAGCGTAACTACGACAAGATCGACGTAGTGTTCATTCGCCATCACACCAGTGCGCGTGAAGTGGACGAGGAGGAGTTCTTCTACTCCCGGGAAACCGGTGGCACCATCGTCTCCAGTGCCTTGAAACTGATGCAGGAGATCATGGCCGAGCGTTATCCGAGCAACGAGTGGAACATCTACGCCGCCCAGGCTTCCGATGGCGACAACTGGAACGACGACTCGCCGATCTGCCGCGACATCCTGATCAACCAGATCATGCCTTTCGTGCAGTACTACACTTACGTGGAGATTACCCCGCGCGAACATCAGGCCCTGTGGTTCGAATACGAGCGCATCGCCGAAGCCTTTTCCGATACTTTTGCCCAGCAGCAACTGGTCTCGGCCGGAGATATCTATCCGGTCTTCCGTGAACTCTTCCAGCGCAGGTTAGTGACATGACCGCCAGAGAGCAGAAACGCCAGCCTATCTCCACCGGTTCGGAATGGACGTTCGAGCTGATCCAAGCCTACGACCGCGAAATCAGCCGTATCGCGGCGCGTTACGCCCTGGATACCTATCCCAACCAAATCGAAGTGATCACCGCCGAACAGATGATGGATGCCTATGCCTCTGTCGGCATGCCCCTGGGTTATCACCATTGGTCTTACGGCAAGCACTTTCTTAGTACCGAAAAATCCTACAGTCGCGGCCAGATGGGGCTGGCCTACGAGATCGTGATCAACTCGGACCCATGCATTGCCTACCTGATGGAAGAAAACACCATCTGCATGCAGGCACTGGTGGTGGCCCATGCCTGCTATGGCCATAACAGCTTCTTCAAGGGCAACTATCTGTTCCGCACCTGGACGGATGCCAGCTCGATCATCGATTACCTGGTGTTCGCCAAGCAGTACATCATGCAGTGCGAAGAGCGCCACGGCATCGATGCCGTGGAGGACCTGCTGGACTCCTGCCATGCCCTGATGAACTACGGGGTGGACCGCTACAAACGTCCTTATCCGATTTCCGCGGAGGAAGAACGACGCCGGCAAAAGGACCGGGAAGAACACCTGCAGAAACAGATCAACGACCTGTGGCGCACCATTCCCAAAGGCACGGACAAGTTCAGCGACAAGGACAACGCGCGCTTCCCCGCCGAGCCGCAGGAAAACATCCTGTACTTCATCGAGAAACACGCGCCGCTGCTGGAACCGTGGCAGCGGGAAATCGTGCGGATCGTGCGCAAGATCGCCCAGTATTTCTACCCGCAACGCCAGACCCAGGTGATGAACGAAGGCTGGGCAACGTTCTGGCACTACACCCTGATGAACGATCTGTATGACGAAGGCCTGGTGACCGACGGCTTCATGATGGAGTTCCTCGCCTCCCACACCAGCGTGGTATTCCAGCCTGGCTTCGACAGCCCTTACTACAACGGCATCAACCCCTATACCCTGGGTTTCGCCATGTACCGCGATATCCGGCGCATCTGCGAAGAACCGACTGAGGAAGACCGTCGCTGGTTCCCGGAACTGGCCGGGACCGACTGGCTTTCCAGCATCAAGTTCGCCATGAGCAGCTTCAAGGACGAGAGTTTCATCCTGCAGTACCTGTCGCCCAAGGTAATCCGCGATCTCAAGCTGTTCAGCATCCTGGACGACGACCAGAAAGACGACTTGCTGGTACCGGCCATTCATGACGAAAGCGGCTATCGAGTCATCCGCGAAACCCTTGCGGCCCAGTACAACCTGGGTAACCGCGAGCCCAACGTGCAGATCTGGAGCATCGATAGACGGGGCGACCGCTCGCTGACCCTGCGCCACCAACAGCACGACCGCAAACCATTGGGCGACTCCACCGACGAAGTCCTCAAGCACCTGCACCGGCTATGGGGGTTCGACATCCATCTGGAAACCCTGCAGGGCGACCAGGTGATGAAAACCCATCACGTACCACCAAGAAGCGATCACAACGAAGGGGACTACGGCCGCCTGGACCTGGCTGTCATCCACCTCTGAGCGCATGACAAACCTCCGAAAGCTCGGCACAAGGGTTATTCTGTCGGGCTAACGGAGGTTTTTTATGCAGATTTACAAGGTCGGCGGTGCGGTACGCGATCGCTTGCTGGGCAAACCGGTAACCGACATCGACTGGGTGGTAGTCGGTGCCACAGCCGAAGAAATGCTCGCCAACGGTTTTCGGCCGGTAGGCTCGGACTTTCCGGTCTTTCTTCACCCCAAGAGCGGCGAGGAATACGCCCTGGCCCGCACCGAACGCAAAAGCGGTCGTGGTTATGGCGGTTTCACCTTTCACGCCAGCCCAGAAGTCACCCTCGAAGAAGACCTGATCCGCCGCGACCTGACAATCAACGCCATGGCGGAAGACGACCATGGCGTGCTGACGGATCCATATCACGGCCAGCAGGACCTGGAGAACCGCCTGCTGCGCCATGTTTCCCCCGCATTCGCCGAAGATCCGCTACGCGTCCTGCGCGTTGCCCGCTTTGCTGCTCGCTACGCTGGGCTCGGTTTCCGGGTAGCGCCTGACACCCTCGAATTGATGCGCCAACTCAGCGAATCAGGCGAACTGGAAGCCCTGACGCCGGAGCGCAGCTGGAAGGAAATCTCCCGCGCACTGATGGAAGATCACCCCCAAGTGTTCATCCAGGTGCTGCGTGACTGTGGCGCACTCAAGGTCCTGCTGCCCGAAGTGGAGGCGCTGTTTGGCGTTCCGCAACCCGCCGCCCATCACCCGGAGATCGACAGCGGTGCGCACACACTGAGCGTTCTCGAGCAGGCGGCACTGCACAAGCAGCCGTTGAGCGTGCGCTGGGCGTGCCTGTTGCACGACCTGGGCAAGGGCCTGACACCGCAAGGTGAATGGCCACAGCACATCGCACACGAGCACAAGGGCCTGAAGCTGATCAAGTGCGTCAACGAACGCTTCAAGGCGCCACGCGACTGCCAGGAACTGGCGCTGCTGGTGGGTCAGTACCACACCCACGGCCATCGCGCCCTCGAACTGAAACCTTCGACATTGGCGCAGCTGCTGCAAAGCTTTGACGTGTACCGTCGGCCGCAGCGGTTCGAGGAGTTTATTGCCGCCTGTGAAATGGATGCTCGCGGTCGTCTCGGACTGGAGGAGCGAGCCTATCCCCAGGCGGACTATTTGCGCGGCGCGGCCACCGCAGCACGAACGGTAGCGGTGCAGCCGCTGCTGGAGCAGGGATTCAAGGGACCGGAGTTGGGAGAGGCGCTGAAACGGGAGCGACTGAAGGCGCTGAAGGCCTACAAGGAACAGCACCCGCGGTAAGAAACATCACGAGCTAGCTCCACCGCAGGAGCTAGCTTGCTCGCAAGCCGATAGCAATCAGCCAGAGCTATCCCAGCTCCGGCGGCGTCAGCTGCCTGCCCCGCCACTCAAAGGCCACGGGCGCCAGCACCTGGTCGATTTGGGCTTCGCGCCAGAGGGTGGCGAAGTCCTGCCCGGCCAGCGGATGAACCCTTTCCGGTGCCATCAGCGACAAGGGCCAGAGCACAAAGGCGTTCTTCAGAATCTCGGCGCGCGGCAGGATCAAGCCGTCGAAATTGCCCACCAGATCGCCGTACAGCAGCACATCGATATCCAGCGGCAGGCCCTTGCGGTCCGGGGCATAACGACCGTTGTCCGCTTCGATGAACTTCAACCGACGATCCAGTTCCATCAGTGGCAGATCGGTAAAGGCCGAAACCACCAGATTGAAGAAAGGCCCGCTCTTGATCCCGACCGGCTGGCTTTCGAACACTGCCGAGCAGCGCATGTCCTGCAGGAAGCCCGCCAGGGCATCGAGCCCGGCCAGTAGATGGGTTTCGCGCTCGATATTGCTGCCGAGCCCAAGAAATACCTGAGTTAGCGACATCCGCGCTCGATCTCCACGCCCACACCTTTGGCGGCCGCAACAGCACCGGGTTTGGTCAGTTTGAGGTGCAACCAGGGAATATGGAACTCGCTCATCAGGACTTCAGCCAGACGCTCGGCAAACGTTTCCACCAGCTGGAATTGCGCCTGTTCAGCAAACGCCTGGATCCGCGAAGACACGCTGGCGTAGTCGAGCGCCAGGGTCAGGTCGTCACCAGCCGCGGCCGGGCGGTTGTCCCAGGCGAAGCTCAGGTCAAGGCGCAGGCACTGTCGGATGCCTCGCTCCCAGTCGTAGGCACCGATCACCGTGTCGACTTCCAGACCCTCGATAAACACTCTGTCCAAGCACTCTTCTCCGCAGCACGACAAGGGCGCAATGCGCCGTTAGAATCAGGGCGTCCTCGCCCGGAATAGTTAGCATGTTTTGGTTACTGGCGATCTTCGCCTACCTGCTCGGCTCGCTGTCCTTCGCTATCTTGCTCAGCCGCCTGACCGGTAAACCCGATCCACGAATGAGTGGCTCGGGCAATGCCGGCGCCACCAACATGTTGCGCCTGGCCGGCAAGAAACTTGCGGTACTGACCTTGCTCGGCGATCTGCTCAAAGGGCTGTTGCCCGTGCTGATCGCCAGTCTCGCAGGCCTTTCGCTCCAACAACAGGCCTGGATCGGGCTCTACGCCGTACTGGGCCATCTGTTCCCGGTGTACTTTCGCTTTCGCGGCGGCAAGGGTGTCGCCACCGCCGCCGGGATGCTGCTGGGGCTTTATCCGCCAGCGGCGCTCCTGGCCATTGCCGCCTGGCTCCTGACCTTCTACCTGACCCGCACCAGCTCGCTGGCGGCCTTGATCGCCACGCCCCTGACCCTGCCATTGCTGGCCTGGCAGGCGCCGGCGGCGCTATTGCCGATGAGCGTGCTCACACTGCTCATCGTCTGGCGCCACCGCGGCAATCTACGCGACCTGTTTGCCGGGCGCGAACGGCATTTCTGAATCCTGAAGATGAACCGAGCTCAGGTCGGGAAATTACCGACTCACAACGGCGACAACTGCTCCATCGGCCACCGCGCCTGCACACTGATCGCCAGGCTCTCCTGCTGACCGGCTTGCAAACGCTGGCAACCGGCAAACGCGATCATCGCGCCGTTATCGGTACAGAACTCAGGACGGGCGTAAAACACATTCCCCTTCATCTCGCCGAGCATTTTTTCCAGCGACGCGCGCAGAGCCTTGTTGGCGCTCACGCCACCAGCAATGACCAGACGCTTGAGTCCGGCCTGCTTCAAGGCTCGCTTGCATTTGATGGTCAGAGTTTCCACCACCGCCTGCTGGAAGGCGAGCGAGATGTCGCAACGGGTTTGTTCGCCGTCGTCCCCAGCGCTGACACATTGCTGCCAGGTATTCAGGGCGAAGGTTTTCAAGCCACTGAAACTGAAATCCAGCCCTGGACGATCGGTCATCGGCCGCGGGAAAACAAAGCGCCCGGCCACGCCTTGTGCGGCCAGGCGAGCGATTTCCGGACCGCCCGGATAATTCAGGCCAATCATCTTCGCCGTCTTGTCGAAGGCTTCACCGGCAGCATCATCCAGGGTTTCGCCCATCAGCTCGTATTGGCCGATGCCATCGACCCGCACCAGCTGTGTATGACCACCGGAAACCAACAAAGCGACGAACGGAAATTCCGGCGGTTGCTCTTCCAGCATCGGGGCCAGCAGGTGGCCTTCCATATGGTGCACACCCAGCGCCGGGATACCCCAGGCGAAGGCCAGCGCCTGCGCACAGGAAGCGCCCACCAGCAGGGCTCCGACCAGGCCCGGGCCAGCGGTATAGGCAATGGCGTCGATTTCGGTCGGCACACAGTCCGCCTCGGCCAGAACTTGGCGAATCAGCGGCAGCATGCGCTTGACATGATCACGAGAGGCCAGCTCCGGCACCACGCCACCATAGGCCCGATGCAAATCGATCTGACTGAACAGCGCATCGGCCAGCAGGCCCCGCTCGCTGTCGTAAAGCGCGACGCCGGTTTCGTCGCAGGAAGTTTCTAATCCCAGTACTAGCATGGGTTTGCGCCTTGTAGAGGCTAAATTCGAAGGCGCGCATAATAGTCGCCACTCCCTCGGCCGACCAGCGGTTTTCGATCAGAGGCTTTGCATTCCGAGCGATGAGGGGTTAACATCCGCAACCCTTAAAAACCGACGACCTCAGCCGCGATTTTTGCGACGAGAACGTTGACCCCGGTAATGAATGAAGGTAGCTCTGGATGCCAGCCGTCAAAGTTAAAGAGAAC
This sequence comes from Pseudomonas sp. LAMO17WK12:I10, assembly GCF_900215185.1. Lineage (NCBI taxonomy): Bacteria > Pseudomonadati > Pseudomonadota > Gammaproteobacteria > Pseudomonadales > Pseudomonadaceae > Pseudomonas > Pseudomonas sp. LAMO17WK12:I10. The sequence continues at coordinate 50,553 of NZ_OBDX01000007.1, forward strand.
GAACCCTTCGACGTAGCTCTGCGTCGTTTCAAGCGCTCCTGCGAAAAAGCCGGTGTTCTGGCTGAAGTTCGTAGCCGCGAATTTTACGAGAAGCCGACTTCCGAGCGTAAGCGCAAAGCAGCTGCTGCTGTTAAGCGTCACGCCAAGAAAGTTCAGCGCGAACAGCGCCGCGCCGTACGTCTGTACTAATACACAGACGTTCGCTGCAAGCTTCTGCCAAGCCCGGCCCTCAGCCGGGCTAATGGCATTTGCGGACAACGCTTGATGCTTCACCGTCAACGCCGCACATGCGACCGAGACAATCCGCTTCACCACGTCAGACCTGGCTTCCTGCCAGCGGTGCACGTCTCTTCTGACGAGCCTTCCAAGGCTACTGACGAGCACATTTTTATTCTGATTCCTCAACAGACTCAGCCCAAGGCGCCCTTCTCCAGCGCCCGCTTATGAGCCATCCGAGACCTGTCGGACTCAGAGCAATATCTTCAAATAGTCGAAGACTGATTGAAACTAACGTCAGTGGACTTTCGGCAGATACACTTCCCGATAGCGATCAAGCCGACGACAGATGGTCGAACGCGCAGCCGTTGCGTCTCGAGCAGCCCACTTTCGAAGCCTTCGCATTGGTCCAATTCTTTCGCGCAGTGATGACGAGAACGCCATGGCCGGGCTGATTCCCCAGAGCTTTATTGACGACCTTCTGAACCGCACCGACATCGTCGATGTTGTCAGCTCGCGCCTGCAGATGAAAAAGGCCGGCAAGAACTACACCGCCTGCTGCCCGTTCCACAAGGAAAAGACCCCCTCCTTCAGCGTCAGCCCCGACAAGCAGTTTTACTACTGCTTCGGCTGTGGCGCGGGCGGCAACGCCCTCGGCTTCATCATGGACCACGACAACCTGGACTTCCCCCAGGCAGTCGAGGAACTTGCCAAAGCCGCCGGCATGGAGATCCCACGCGAGGAAAGCGGCCGCTCGCACAAGCCCCGGCAGCCAACCGACTCGCCGCTCTACCCGCTGCTGACCGCCGCCGCCGATTACTATCGCCAGGCTCTGAAAAGCCATCCGGCCCGCAAGGCCGCGGTCGATTACCTCAAGGGGCGCGGCCTGACCGGCGAGATCGCCCGCGACTTCGGCCTCGGCTTTGCACCGCCCGGCTGGGACAACCTGTTCAAGCACCTGAGCAGCGATACCCTGCAGCAGAAAGCCATGATCGACGCCGGCCTGCTGATCGAAAATGCCGAAACCGGCAAACGCTACGATCGCTTTCGCGACCGGGTGATGTTTCCGATCCGCGACAGCCGCGGCCGGATCATCGCCTTTGGTGGCCGGGTACTGGGCGACGACAAACCGAAGTACCTGAACTCGCCGGAAACGCCGGTCTTTCACAAGGGCCAGGAGCTTTACGGCCTGTTCGAAGCCCGCAAGAACAACCGCAACCTCGACGAAATCATCGTCGTCGAAGGCTACATGGACGTGATTGCCCTCGCCCAACAAGGCCTGCGTAACGCCGTTGCGACCCTGGGTACCGCCACCAGCGAAGAACACCTCAAGCGCCTGTTCCGCATCGTGCCCAGCGTCCTGTTCTGTTTCGACGGCGACCAGGCCGGGCGCAAGGCCGCCTGGCGCGCGCTGGAGGCGACCCTGTCCAGCCTGCAGGACGGTCGCCGGGCGCGCTTTCTGTTTCTTCCCGAAGGGGAAGACCCGGATACCCTGGTCCGCTCCGAAGGCACCGACGCCTTTCGCGCACGCATCAATCAACACGCTCAACCGCTGGCCGATTACTTCTTCCAGCAACTGACGGACGAAGCCGACCCACGCTCGCTCGAGGGCAAGGCCCACCTCGCCACCCTGGCTGCACCGTTGATCGACAAGGTCCCCGGAGCCAACCTGCGGACCCTGATGCGCCAGCGCCTCAGTGAAATTACCGGGCTCAACAACGAGACCATCAACCAGTTGGTACACAGCGCCCCACAAGAAGCGCCGCCGGCGTACGACGCCGGCATCGATTACGACGCCATGCCGGACTATGCCGACTACCACGAGCCGCAAGAGGCCTATGCGCCGCAGCAGGAGTGGACGCCGAAGAAAAGCGGTGCCGGCGGCAAGAAGTGGGAGAACAAGCCTTGGGACAAAAAGGGCAAGCGTAATGGCGATCGTGATCAACCACGTGCCCCACGCGTTCCGGCCGCCGTCGAACCTCCTACACTGTCAGCCCTTCGAACATTGCTGCATCACCCGCAACTGGCCGAGAAAGTTGAAGACGCCGGGCATTTCGCCGCCGACGACAACACCAATACCCAGTTGCTGGTCGCCCTGATCGAAGCCGTGCAGAAAAATCCTAAGCTACGCTCTATTCATCAACTGATGGCGCGTTGGCACGGCACGGAGCAGGGCCGCCTGATCAAGGCGCTGGCAGAAAAGGAATGGTTGATTGAGGGCGATAACCTTGAACAACAGTTTTTCGACACCATTAAAAGCTTGTCCGCTCGCCAAAGTGAGCGTGCTTTGGAACAACTTCTCAGGAAATCGCGTCAAAGCGAATTGAGTGGCGAAGAAAAAATTCAGCTACTTGAGCTTTTAAAACGCAATGTTCCCGCATCAAACCCGACCTCAACTGGCGCGTGAGGTCATAGCTCGGGTATAATCCTCGGCTTGTTTTTTGCCCGCCAAGACCTTCAGTGGATAGGGTGTTATGTCCGGAAAAGCGCAACAGCAGTCTCGCCTCAAAGAGTTGATCAGCCGTGGTCGTGAGCAGGGTTACCTGACTTACGCGGAGGTCAACGACCACCTGCCGGAGGATATTTCAGATCCGGAACAGGTGGAAGACATCATCCGCATGATCAACGACATGGGGATCAACGTATTCGAGAGTGCTCCGGATGCGGATGCCCTTTTGTTGGCCGAAGCCGATACCGACGAAGCAGCAGCTGAAGAAGCCGCCGCAGCGTTGGCGGCTGTGGAAACCGACATTGGTCGCACTACCGACCCAGTGCGTATGTACATGCGCGAAATGGGTACGGTAGAGCTGCTCACACGTGAAGGCGAAATCGAAATCGCCAAGCGTATCGAAGAGGGCATCCGTGAAGTGATGGGCGCGATCGCGCACTTCCCTGGCACGGTTGAGCACATCCTCTCCGAATACACTCGCGTCACCACCGAAGGTGGTCGCCTGTCCGACGTCCTGAGCGGTTACATCGACCCGGACGACGGCATCGCGCCGCCTGCCGCCGAAGTACCACCGCCTGTCGATGCCAAGGCCGCGAAAGCGGACGACGACACCGACGACGATGACGCCGAAGCCAGTGACGACGAAGAAGAAGCCGAAAGCGGTCCGGATCCGGTCATCGCAGCCCAGCGCTTTGGCGCCGTTGCCGACCAGATGGAAATCACCCGCAAGGCGCTGAAAAAGCACGGTCGTGAACACAAGCAAGCCCTGGCTGAAATGCTGGCCCTGGCTGAACTGTTCATGCCGATCAAACTGGTTCCGAAGCAATTCGAAAGCCTGGTTGAACGCGTTCGTAGCGCCCTGGATCGCCTGCGTCAGCAAGAGCGCGCGATCATGCAACTCTGTGTTCGTGATGCTCGCATGCCACGCGCCGACTTCCTGCGCCAGTTCCCTGGCAATGAAGTGGACGAAAGCTGGTCCGACGCACTGGCCAAAGGCAAGGCCAAGTACGCCGAAGCCATCGGTCGCCTGCAGCCGGACATCATTCGTTGCCAGCAGAAGCTGACCGCGCTCGAGACCGAGACCGGCCTGACGATCGCCGAGATCAAGGACATCAACCGTCGCATGTCGATCGGCGAAGCCAAGGCCCGTCGCGCGAAGAAAGAGATGGTCGAAGCCAACTTGCGTCTGGTGATCTCCATCGCCAAGAAGTACACCAACCGTGGCCTGCAGTTCCTCGACCTGATCCAGGAAGGCAACATCGGCTTGATGAAAGCGGTAGACAAGTTCGAATACCGTCGCGGCTACAAGTTCTCGACTTATGCCACCTGGTGGATCCGTCAGGCGATCACTCGCTCGATCGCCGACCAGGCCCGCACCATCCGTATTCCGGTGCACATGATCGAGACGATCAACAAGCTCAACCGTATTTCCCGGCAGATGCTGCAGGAAATGGGTCGCGAACCGACCCCGGAAGAGCTGGGCGAACGCATGGAAATGCCTGAGGACAAGATCCGCAAGGTATTGAAGATCGCTAAAGAGCCGATCTCCATGGAAACCCCGATCGGTGATGACGAAGACTCCCATCTGGGCGACTTCATCGAAGACTCGACCATGCAGTCGCCAATCGATGTCGCTACCGTTGAGAGCCTCAAGGAAGCGACTCGCGAAGTACTCTCCGGCCTCACTGCCCGTGAAGCCAAGGTACTGCGCATGCGCTTCGGCATCGACATGAATACCGACCACACCCTCGAGGAAGTCGGTAAGCAGTTCGACGTTACCCGTGAGCGGATTCGCCAGATCGAAGCCAAGGCGCTGCGCAAGCTGCGCCACCCGACGAGAAGCGAGCACCTGCGCTCCTTCCTCGACGAGTAATACCAAGACCCCCAGCCCTGCTGGGGGTTTTGTTTTGTGCAGTTTAAAACTCCCCGCGCCTCACTCCCTCCGGATTGCCCGTCTACACTCGAAACATTCCCCGTGTCATAACGAGACCGTTATGCCCAGACTGCCGACCGTGCTGGTGCTGTCGCTGCTCGCCTGGACCGCAACGGCCGGCGCGCTGACGCTCACCGATGAAGAACGTGGCTGGCTTTCCGCCCATCCGGAATTGCGCCTGGGCGTCGACGCTTCGTGGCCGCCCTTCGAATATCGCGATGAGGAAGGGCGCTACCAGGGCCTTGCGGCGGACTATATCCATCTGATCCAGGATCGCCTGGCGATCACGCTCAAACCGATAGAACCCGCCAGCTGGAGCGAAGTGCTCGAAACCGCGAAAAAGGGCAAGCTGGACCTGCTGCCGGGCATCATGTCGACCCCGGAACGGCAAAACTATCTGGCTTTCACCCGCCCGTACCTCGATTTCCCCATTGTGATCCTGGCCCATAAAGGCGGCGCGCAACCTCGCAAGCTCCAGGACCTGTACGGCCTGAAGATCGCCGTCGTGGAGAATTACGCCCCCCATGAACTGCTGCGCACCCACCATCCCGACCTGAACCTGGTCGCCCTGCCCAATGTGAGTTCGGCCTTGCAGGCACTGGCCCTCAATCAGGTCGATGCCGTGGTCGGCGACCTGGCTTCCAGTGTCTGGAGCCTGCGGCAGTTGAAGCTCGACGGGCTCTATGTCAGTGGCGAGACGCCCTACCGCTATCAGCTGGCCATGGGCGTCCCCCGCGACAGCAAGATACTGGTAGGCATTCTCGACAAGGTGCTGGCTGACATAAGCCCAGCGGAGGTCAACGAGATCCAGCAGCGCTGGGTGGGCAATGTGCTCGACCACCGTTCGTTCTGGTCGGACCTGCTGTTCTATGGCCTGCCAGGGCTGCTCCTGCTGTTTGCCATTCTGGCGGCAGTGATCCGCATCAACCGCCGGCTGAGCTCCGAGATCGCAAGGCGCGTGGCTTTGGAACAGGAGCTGCGCAGCAGCGAATACCATTACCGCGGCCTGGTCGAAAGCCTTTCGGCGATCGCCTGGGAAGCGCGTATCAGCGACTTCACCTACAGCTACGTGTCGCCCCATGCCGAGCAATTGCTGGGCTATCCCCTTTCGCACTGGCTGATTCCCGGGTTCTGGAGAAACATCATCCACCCCGCCGACCTGACGCGTGCCCAGCACTTCTGCGACCACGAAGTCCTGGCCGGGCGCGATCACAGTCTGGATTACCGAGTAATCACCGCCGACGGCCGCTGCCTGTGGGTTCGCGACATCGTCAGCCTGATCGAGCATGGGCATGAACCGATCATGCGCGGCTTGATGATCGACATCAGCGAGACAAAACGCACCGAAGAGGCCCTGCAGCTCTCGGAACAGAAATTCGCCTCGGTCTTCCAACAGTGCCCGGACATCCTGGTCATTGCCCGCCTGTCGGATGGCTGCCTGCTGGAGGTCAACGAGGCGTTCGAGGAACAGATCGGCCTGAGTGCCGAGCAAGTCATCGGCCAAACGGCCACCGAGCTGAATATCTGGGGTATTCAGGGCGTCGGCCCGGGGCTGCTGCAACGCTTGCAGGCCGGCAGTATCCGTAACCTGGAAATGCCCTTTCGGCGCAGCAACGGCCAGCTGTTCACCGGGCTGATCTCCGCCGAACCCTTCGACCTCGACACTACGCCCGCCCTGGTCGTGGTGGTTCGCGACATCAGCCAGTTGAAGGAAACCCAACAGCAGCTGCAAACCTCAGAAGAGAAGTTCGCCAAGGCTTTTCACGCCTCGCCGGACGGCCTGCTGCTAAGCCGCCAGCGCGACGGCTTGCTGATAGAGGTCAACGAAGGTTTCAGTCGTATCACCGGCTTCAATAGCGCCATGTCCGTCGACCGTTCCACGCTGGAGCTGGGCATCTGGGTCAACCTCAACGAGCGCCGGCAGATGCTCGACCTGATGCAGCGGGATGGCTTCGTACGCGACTTCAGCTGCCATATTCGCCGCAATGACGGTCAGATCCGCCTCTGCGAGCTCTCGAGCCGGCCGCTGCCGATCGGCGACGAAGACTGCATGCTGACCATCGCCCGCGACATCACCGAGCGCCATCTGATGCAGGAGAAGCTGCAACAGGCCGCCACCGTGTTCGAGAGCACCGCTGAAGGCGTACTGATCACCGATACCCAGCAGCACATCAGCGCGGTCAATCGGGCATTCACCGAAATCACCGGCTACAGCGAAACCGAAGCCCTGGGCCACACCCCGCGCCTGCTGGCTTCCGGCCTGCATGACAGCGCCTTTTACGCCGCCATGTGGCACCAACTGACCGCCGAAGGTCATTGGCAAGGGGAAATCTGCAATCGACGCAAAAATGGCGAGCTGTATCCCAGCTGGCTGACCATCAGCGCGGTGCGCAACAAAGACCGGTTCATCACCCACTTCGTCGCGGTATTCGCCGATATTTCCAGCCTCAAGCACGCCCAGGCCAAGCTCGATTACCAGGCGCACCATGATCCGCTGACCGGCCTGCCGAACCGCACCCTGTTCGAAAACCGCCTGCTGACCGCCCTCAACAACCAGCAGGAGAACGGTGGCCAGGGCGCCGTGCTGTTTCTCGACCTGGACCGCTTCAAGCACATCAACGACAGTCTCGGCCACCCGATCGGCGACCTGCTGCTCAAGGGCATTGCCGTGCGCCTGAAAGAACAACTGCGGGATATCGACACCGTGGCCCGCCTGGGTGGCGACGAGTTCATCATCCTGCTACCCGGGCTGCAGCAGCCCAGCGATGCCGACCACATCGCCAACAAGCTGCTGAACTGCTTCACCGCGCCGTTCCAGGCCGGCGAGCACGAGTTTTTCATCAGCGCCAGCATCGGTACCAGCCTCTACCCCAAGGACGGTTGCGACGTGGCCACCCTGGTCAAGAACGCCGACGCCGCCATGTACCGCTCCAAGGCCAAGGGCCGCAACCGGGTCGAAAGCTACACCCGCGACCTGACCGCCCAGGCCAGCGAGCGCGTGGCCCTGGAACATGAACTGCGGCGAGCCATCGAGCGCAACGAGCTGTATCTCTACTACCAACCCAAGATCAGGCTGAGCGATCACGAGCTGGTAGGAGCCGAAGCCCTGATTCGCTGGCATCACCCAACCTTTGGCGATGTCCCGCCCGAGCACTTCATCCCCCTGGCCGAAGAGAACGGCATGATCCTGCAGATCGGCGACTGGGTGCTGGAACACGCCTGCCAACAGTTGCGCAAGTGGAACGAGCACTACGACAGCTTCGGCCCGCTCTCGGCCAACCTCGCCGGCGCTCAGTTGCGCCAACCGAACCTGCTGGGGCGGATTGAACAATTGCTGAAAGACAACCGCCTCAAACCCGGATTCCTGCAACTGGAAATCACCGAGAATTTCATCATGAGCCAGGCCGAGGAAGCCCTGGAGGTTCTGCACCAACTCAAGCGCCTGGGCGTTCAGCTGGCCATCGACGACTTCGGTACCGGCTACTCGTCCCTGAGCTACCTCAAGCGCCTGCCGCTGGATTTCCTGAAAATCGATCAATCCTTCGTCCGCGGCCTGCCCGATGCCCCCCACGATGTGGCGATCGTGCGGGCCATCATCGCCCTGGGCCGCAGCATGCAATTCACCGTGATCGCCGAAGGCGTGGAAACCCATGACCAGCAGGTATTTCTCGGGAACGAAGGCTGCGAACAGATCCAGGGCTACATCATCAGCCTGCCGCTAAGCGCCGACGAATTCGCCGCGACCTTTCTACGCCTTCCCGTTTCGGATTTTTCGGATAGCACAGCCGAGAAACCGTCGCTATAATCCGCAGCCTACTGAGGGCCTATAGCTCAGTCGGTTAGAGCAGAGGACTCATAATCCTTTGGTCCACGGTTCGAGTCCGTGTGGGCCCACCAACTTGAAAGCCGCGCATTGCGCGGCTTTTGCGTATCTAGCAGATGGCTTTAGGCCGTCTCGACCGCTTCCAAAGCAGCAATAGTGTCCACGATGAAACGCCAAAGGGTTGAGATTGACCACTTCGGCCATGTGACCAGGACTGAAATGAGCGTACTTTTGCGTCATGGATAGGCTGGCATGACCAAGCACTTTCTGAAGGGTGATTATGTCGCCGCCATTCATCATGTAGTGACTGGCGAAGGTATGACGCAATACGTGGGTCAGTTGCCCTGCTGGTAGGTCCAGCTTCGCAATTTCGACAGCCCGCCGGAATATGTCATAGCAAGGCTTGAACGGTAGGGCCTTCAACAGACGCCGTTCCAGCTCCTTGGAGATTGGCACAGTACGATTCTTGCTCGACTTCGTCTTGTGGTACTGGATGCGCTGCTGGCGCACCTGGCGCGGCTGTAGCCCCTCTGCCTCCCCCCAACGGGCCCCCGTGGACAAACACACCTCGACGATCAGCAGCGTGTCACTGTCCAGGGCTTGCACGCACTCCAGGAAAGGGCCGATCTGCTCAAGAAGCAGGTATGCCATCTCAGTTTCATCAAACCGGAGCCCGCGCACGTTTCCCAGCGGGTTGTCCCCATGCCATTCCCCTAAACGCTTCAGCTCGTTGAATACCGCCCGCATGTAAGCCAGCTCATGGTTCAGCATATTCGCGCTTACCGGCCGGCCGGGCTGCCCCTTCTTCGTGTACCTGGAATGCTTACCCTCGGCACGCTCAGCGCGGTATTGCGCAAAGTGTGAGGCGTTGAACTGCGAGGCCTTGGGGTTGCCCATACGCTCGGCCATCAGATCCAGCAGATCTCTGCGCTGCTCCCCACTCTTTAACGTCTTGCCGTGGAGTGTGAACCAGCGATCAATCAGGTCCGTCAGCCTGCGCGGGTCATCCTTCGGTTTCTTCTCGAACTCCCCCCGCGCACCATCGCCCATGACGCGATTCTGGTAATAGAGCGCCTCATTTTTGCTTCGGAACTTCTTCCGAATGCGCGGCCCGTTTCGCCCCTCTGGCCGGCAGTCCACCAACCATTCACCGTCCGCCGTTTTCTTAATCGACATGATTAGACCGGGCTGACCTGGCCTGACTCTGGCGCGACATCACCAGTCACCAGCCACAGAGCGTATTTCTTGAAACGCGGGTGGTTTTCGACCTTGAGGAATGGTGCAAGCCCCATATCTGTTATGCCCGCGTCGTACTTCTTCCAGCTGCTGATGCTTATTTCCAGCATTTCGCAGAACTCACTCTGAGTGAGGCCTTCCTTAGCTCGTATGGCTTTCATTTTTGCCGGCAAATCCAATGCGCACCCCTCTTGACAGGCTCCAACATTGGAACTTTGATCCCCAATATCCCGACAGAGGTTAGCAGAATGCAGATCACCATCGACACGCCCTACGTCACTGTAGGCGAATATGCCAAGCGCTCAGGGCAGTCAGATTCCGCCATCCGGCGCGAGATCGAGCTGGGCCGTTACCTCATTCGCCCGAAGACCGAAGGGTCTAAGTCGGCCGTGCTCATCAACATGGTGCACATCGCCATGGAAGCTGCCGAACAAGCGGAACGTGTTCGCCAGGCGAAGACGGATGTCAGCCAGAAGATGCCAAGCAACGGCACATTGATGCCGGCAACCCGTTGCCGCTGAACCTGCGCCATGTCGATTTGCGCGCCGTCCTGGGCGAGATCAGCGAACAGACCGGGCTGCGCTTCCGTGTTCCGGAACGGCCCTATGCCAGCGTCAAGGCCCCGTTTTTCTACAGCCTGGCGGCCGGCTACCAGGCCATGGACAGCCTGGCCCGGGTGTTCAACATCCCCGACTTCATTTGGCAGCAGCAGGGCGACGGCGAAGTCTTCGTGGGCAGTTGGGCGGATAGCTTCTTCGGCGCCCGGCCGCCGCTCCAACTGCCCGTCGAGCTGTTCGACGGCTACCAGGGCAATCAAAGCGCGATGGTCGCGGCCCTTCCCGGGTTGCGACCAGGTGCAACAATCAACCAAGGCGAGCGCATCACCAACGTGACGCTTGTTCACAGTCAAATGGCGATCAAATGGACGACGCAATCCGTCGCAGTGTAGAACGGCAATTTCCAGAACTGACCGGGGGCTACCACCTGCCGCGCTTTGCCCAGGTGGTCGGTGTGGCCGATGCTCCGACGGCTGCGGGGATTTGCGACGACTTCCGGCCGCGCTATGCGGTGGATATCCAGGTCCTGGGCCCTGATGGCGAGCCCGACACATCGTTGCCAATACTCGCCGGCGTACCGCTGCCATTGCCCACGGGCGGCGAGGAAATGGGCATCTATGCCTTCCCCGAGGAAAACACCACGGTGGTGGTGTTCTTCGCCTATGGTCTGCCGCACAAACCCTACATACAGACGATCCTGCCGCACGGGTTGAGCATGCCCCGGGTTCCGAAAGGCGACCAGGTCTGGCAGCACAGCGAGGCGTGCCAGCAGCGAGTCGACGCCGACGGCAATTGGCTACGCCAGACCGATGGCAAGATTCAGGACAAGGCGATTGAGCGCGAAGTGGAAGCCTTGGGCAACACTGAGCGCTATCAGAACCACGCGCAGACGATCGACGACCATTCAACCGAGTCAGTGGGAGGGGTGAAGACGATCGAGGCCCTGGGCGCGCTCAAGCTGCTTTCCGGCGGCACTGCGAGCCTGGCGGCCGTGGACGATCTGCACCAGGCCACCGGCCGGGACTTGAACCTGGTGGTGGGGCAGAAGCATAACGCCACGGTGGGCGGCGACATGCAGGAGCAGATCCAGGGCATGCGCCGGAGCATTGCGGAAAAGAGTCAGCGCCTGCAGGCGCCCAAGACCTGGTTGGGGTCTGAATCGGTAAACGTGTTGCAGGTGCTATGTGACTTGATCGACCTAGTGGACCAGATGAACGTCCAGCTGGCCGGACACGCTCACGCATTGAGCCCGCCGCCGAACAATGCAGCGGAATTCACAACCGCTTCTGCTATTGCCAAACAGCAGACCATGAAGTTGAGGCCAATAACACTCTAATCCACTAAGCAGAAGACCCACCGACAAAATATCACTAGAGAAACTCAATATCTTGCTGCCAATTTCAAGCAATCATCCAATCGATGCACGCCTGCTTTTTTCGGGAGTGTTGACCCAGCTTTCACCTCCTGCATCTAACCTGGGAGCAAAATTTCTGCGCCATAGTGAGCCCATATCTTTATACATCTTATTGAGGGGGAGGTTAGGTAGATCATTAGAAATATGACCAAATTTTTCTAAAGGTACAGTCTCATAAGGAGCGTTGTTGTCCACCCCAACTTCAACTCTGACTATCCCTGGCCCAGTAGTGTGTATCGTTAACAACTTGCGACTGTAGAACTTCTCCCCACTGGAACGTTTGTCCTTCCACATTTTCATATTGTCTGATGATACGCTGCCATTATAATAGCTATCTACAATTCCATCGAGTAAATTACCAACAGGGCGTGATTGCCTCGTACTCGCCATTACTCCATTTGACGTCATTTCATGCATTTGATGGATGGCGATTCCAGTTTTTGTGCTAAGGGGACCTATATTCTCGCCAACAGCCACGTCAGCGTCCATATATAATCCGCCATACGTATATAAGATTACTAAGCGAATGATATCACTCGCAGACGCATAGTTTTTGTAAGGACCATTTTTTTCACGTTCGACAATAGACTCTACTTTATTGCTGTTGGGGTACACCTTTGAGAAGTCAGAGAGCAAATCGCTTGAGCTTCTAATGCGTATACCTTTCATTATAAGTGCTCTCGTGGCGAGGTGTCGACCAATTGCATCACTTTCATTGTCCATCAGCGCATTCCAAGTACTTTCGATAGCCATTGGTCTGCTTGTCCATATATTCACTGTGTAGTCTGGATTGGTTTCTTTAAAGTACAATATGTTTCTCAGTGCCGACTTGGGTATATTCCCACCCTCCCAAACATAGTGAGCCTCCATGGGAACAGGCTCTCCTCTTAAGGCGCTAGCTGTGGCGTGTTCAGGCCAGTCCATCTCCTCCTCAGAAGAAAATTCATCGCTTGAACTTGATTCATTCATAAAACCAAGCTCATCTATCTCATCATCAAATGATTGGGTAGCCCTAGGTTTTCTGACCTGGCGACTTTTGGCCTTTTCTTTTGTTGTCTTCATATAGAATCCACCCTTAATTTAACAGTCATTAAAACTTATGCCACATGTTTAACTCTGTACAGTTTTGATCGGCTGCTATTGATCTGATGGTATATATCAATTTTTGATAGTCGCTTTGTATGGGGTAACTGTTTAGCTCATGCCTCTAACATATGCATAGACAAGTTTAGACACCTAAAAGATATTCGCCAACCGTATCCCCCTTCTCCACTTAAGCTCTCATCAAGCGTTTTTTGCCCTAGAAACTGACTCGAACGTCGGGCTGCGTACTAGTCTGGTCGTTTGCTCAGGCTGCAAGTCGTCGGCCTCGAGAAATGGGCAGCCAAGAAAAAATGGTCAGAAATACGCTGGAGTCTTGCGGAACAGAGTCAGCGCCTGTAGGCGCCGAAAGCGTGGATAGGAGTCAGAAGGGGTCAAGGTGCTGCAGGGAGTGCGACTTGGTCGCAGAAATGAGCACCCCGCTGGCGAGCCATACGCATGGACCGACACCGCCGCCACACTTTAAAAGTTGAGCCTGAACACCGTTCGCCAGAGGTGTTTAATCGGCGAGATACGGTGCTTGTCCCAATTGCGCTGCCACCATTCATCCTCGTTTTTCACTTCGGCCTCAATATCGCTACCGGCCAGTGTTGCCGGTTGCTGGCGGAACAGCATCGGGAAGGCGCAGTGCTGCTTTATGCGCTTCTTGAAAATCACGTCAACAGGCGTGCCGTTGTACGGGGTGTTCACCAGGATCTGACAACCCTCACGAGACAGGATATAGGCGTGCAGCGCAACGACGCGGCCCCGGGCAATAAAGGGGAACCAGGTTAGCCAGGTCCTGCCCATGCTGTACCCCAGGTGCAGCGCTTCAAATTGCTGAGTACGGATGAATTTATTGATCCAGCGGATGGGGGTCGCTTTCAGCTCATACGGTGCAACGTCGTCTTCAAAGATCAACACCCGGTCAGCTCGTGGTCGAGCGCAATCCGTGCCAGGTCCTGGTGCGACTCATAACAGCCACGGACAGGGTCTGCGTGCCGCTCCACGACATGGAACAGCACCGGGTTTCGGATCAGGCTTTGTACCGAGGCCCGGAACAGCTCTCGCCGGTCTGTTCGCTCTTTCAACGAAATGCAGTAGACAGCATCCACGTCGAACATGATTTTCCCGCCCAAGCCCTCAATCCTTTCTGACACCAACCCACTCCCACAAAAACGATGGAGGCGCGGGCTTGAGCCGCGCCTATTGCGGCGATTATGTCAAAACGATGGTGGGGATTTTTCTGAACTTATTACGAGTTAATTCCAACAATTGCGCATCATAAATGTTGCACATGCAACATAAATGATGCACAATGGCTTCACCGAAACAGCGAGGGATGCAGATGAAGTACAGCGAGTTTCGGCGATGGTTGAAAGCCCAAGGCGCGGAGTTCCAACCCGGCAAGGGCAGTCACTTCAAGGTCACCTTGAATGGCAAGTCAACCGTATTTCCAGACCACGGAGCCAAGGAAATGGGCGAAGGGTTAAGGAAATCGATAATCAAACAGCTGGGCCTCAAGGATTGAAGCCCAGCTGTACCCCGTTGGTAGAGGTGGCAAATGTTCAAGTACGCATTGGAAATTCACGAAGAGCCCGGCACCGTCTGGCTTTCGTGTGAAGAGATTCCAGAATTTCACGCTGCCGGCGACACCGTAGGCGAGGCGCTGGATAGCGCTTTGGATGCGATCGAGACGGCTCTGTCTATCTATGTCGATGAACGCCGCCCGATTCCATCTGGTAACGCCGAGGCTCAGGCAGGGCACGTTCTGTTGCGCCTTCCAGCACTCACTGCCGCAAAGGTTGCACTGTGGAACGCGGTGCTGGATGAAGGCACCACCAAGGCAGAGCTGGCGCGCCGCCTGGGAATTCAGCGGCCGCAGGTGGACCGTTTGCTGGACTTCCTGCATGACTCGAAAATCGAGAATGTCGAGCGCGCCCTGCAGGAACTCGGTCGGCGGATCTCTATCACCGTCGAAGCGGCATAAGCACCAGGTAAGCAACGACCAGGCCCCCACTGCTCTATCGGGTAGTGGGGGCTTTTTCATGCATGCAGCCACAGCCCCGGGAAAATCCGAGCGCAGAGAAAAAACTGCCGAAAAAACACTTATCCCCCTCCCGCCGACGGGCTCTGCGTCCGTTTTTTGTGCAAACCGGGTGGGTGATGCAATTGCGGCTCTAGGCCAGGCCGGCCGCAGGGTTCCCTGGGGAAGGGGTCGTTGCACGGAGTGCAAGGTTTTGCAAAGAAGTGCAGCACAGTTGCATCGCGATGCTGTGATGGGTCGCAGGGGGATATGGCGCGCGCCCTCTGATTTCATTGAGCGAAAAGCCAAAAAGTGCAGACTCGGGAAGGTTTTCCAAAATCCAACGACTCGACACAAAGCACTGAATACTTGCACCCGACGCTGTGGTGAAAAGAGCTGTATCCCTTACTGGGTATGCCTTTTACGAAACTACCTTCGTTACAAAAGCTTGCATCCATAGATCGCCTGCTAAGATGCGGCCGGTATGCTCACTTCTGGAGGCGCTCATGGATATAAACAAGCTCAGAGCAGGGAAACGAGTCAGCGTTCCTAGGGAGAAACTCGAACAAGGTAGGCCCTGGGAAGAGCCCTATGGAACGATAGTGGGAAGCTTCGACGCAAACGGCGTGTCAGTCCTCCTTGATGGTGAATGTGCAACCATCATCAGAGTTCGACCTGAAGACCTAGACGAAGAATGAAAACGTCCACAAAACGTCCACACCCATCACAAATATGAAGTAGGCATTTCCCATATATCCCTTTGAAAACAAGCGATAGCGGATAACTCCAATCAACACTTAGATTTTTTTTGGACTCATAATCCTTTGGTCCACGGTTCGAGTCCGTGTGGGTCCACCATCTTTGAAAGCCGTACATTGCGCGGCTTTTGCGTATTCAACGCGCTGCAAATCCCTCCATTCGGCCGCCAGGCCGGCAAAACGCCCGATCGTTTTTTCCAAGAAATCAGCCCTACCGCACAACTATTAAAAACCGCGACGGTCATAACCGTTCGGAAGTCGTGCATGACCGTTGTTTGGTCCTAGACTGCACTTCTATCAATGGGGGAGAGCCTGTCCTTTCCCCGGCGTGATGCACCACTTAAGCCACCCCATAATAATCAGAGTGGCCTGATGATTCGGACACAACACATGGAAGTAGTATCTACGGCGCCTTCGCCTGGCCGGGCAACGGGGTTTGCACGTTGCCGAAATATTCAGCAAGGCCCTGTTTTCATCATTGCATCCGGTAGTTCGGCAAAGGACTTCCCTATCGAAGCCTTCTCGAACATCCCGATGATCACCATGAACGGGGCCATCTCGATGTTCCGCGGGACCGGCATACAGCCCTTTTTCTATGCCTGCACCGACACCAGCTTCTCCCTCCAGCAACCCGAGCTCTTCACCCAGGCAATGGCTGTCAGTCAGCGTGTGGCGCTCTGGGAAGAACATGCCCGCACGATTCCAATCCAGCCTCGCGGCGAGCTGTTTCTGCTGAAGAAGGCGCCACGACAGACCTGGAAGCAGCGGTTGCTCAGGAGCAACCGCGACCTGGTTCGCCCTCCCCTGCTCTGGGGCAACAGGAGTCGGACCATCGGCTTCAGCAAGAATCTCGAACTGGGTTTCTTCGACGCCCGCACGGTGGCTTATCTGGCACTGCAACTCGCCTATCACGCCGGCTTCAATACGGCGATCCTGGTGGGCGTCGACCTGAATCCTGCCCAGGGGCGCTTTTATGAAACGCCAGATACCTTCAAGTCGCCCTGCGGCCTGGACCAGCACCTGCAATCGCGGATCCTGCCATCCTTGAAACTGATGTCGGACAAGGTCATGGGCAAGGATTTCTCGGTCTACAACCTGTCCCTCACGTCGAGCATCCCTACTTCGATCATTCCCAAGATCAGTCTCGACGAACTCGACAAGCTGGTTAATCGCTGAGCGTTCCATATTCGGACGGGTTGTATTCGCCCACAAAAAAACCGCGCCTTGCGCGGTTTTTCTGTAAGGCCAGTATCAGCCGTTATTCGGGCAATGCATAAGCGATCACATAGTCCCCACGGTCCGGCGACTGACGCGCGCCGCCCGCGGTCAGCAGGATGTACTGCCGGCCGGTCTTGGGCGAAACGTAGGTCATCGGCCCCGACTGGCTGCCCACCGGCAGGCGGGCTTTCCAGATTTCGTTGCCGTTGCCGGTATCGAAGGCGCGCAGGTAGAAGTCCTGGGTGCCGGCGAAGAACAACAGGCCGGACTGGGTTGCCAGGGACGCGCCCAGGGTCGGCATGCCGATCGGGATTGGCATGTGCATGCGAATGCCCAGGGGACCGGTGTCTTGCACGGTACCGACCGGCACCTGCCACACCAGCTTCCTGGTTTTCAAGTCGATGGCCGACATGGTGCCGAACGGTGGCTTCTGGCACGGAATACCGACAGGCGAGAGGAAACGCTGGCGCATCGCTCCAAACGGTGTGCCGTCCTGGGGCACCACGCCCATTTCGATACCGCTGGCCCCGGCCGCGATCTGCGCCCGCGGGATCATGTAGTTGGCCAGGCCCAGGCGCATGTCGTTGACGAACATATAGTTGCTGTTCGGGTCCACCGACACGCTGCCCCAGTTCATGCCGCCCAGGGAGCCCGGGAACTGCAAGGCATGATCCAGGCCCGGCGGGGTGTAGACACCTTCATGGCGCATGCCCTTGAACTGGATACGGCACATCAACTGGTCAAATGGCGTGGCGCCCCACATGTCCGACTCGGTCAGGGTCTGGTTGCCGATCGACGGCATCTCCACCGAGAACGGCTGGGTTGGCGAGTAGCGTTCGCCCGGCATATTGCCCTGCGGCACCGGACGCTCTTCCACCCGGGCGATAGGCACGCCGGTTTCGCGGTTGAGCAGGAAGATCTCACCCTGCTTGGTGACCTGCGCCAGCGCCGGCTGCACCCCGCCCTTGTCGTCCGGCACGTCGTACAGCAGCGGCTGCGCCGGCAGGTCGAAGTCCCACAGGTCGTGGTGAGTGGTCTGGAAGTGCCAGCGCACCTGACCGGTCTTCACGTCCAGGGCGACGATGGACGAACTCCACTTGTCGTCGAACTCCGTGCGCTGGCCAGCGAAGAAGTCTGGCGTGGCGTTGCCGGTCGGCAGGTAGACCAGGCCGAGCTTGGCGTCATAGGACATGGCCGACCAGACGTTCGGCGTACCGCGGGTGTAGGTCTCGCCCGCCGGTGGACGCTTGGTGGTGTTCGGGTTGCCCGGATCCCAGGCCCAGACCAGTTCGCCGCTGCGCACGTCGAAGGCGCGGACCACGCCCGGCGGCTCGCCGATGGAATAGTTGTCCGCCACCCGGCCGCCGACTATGACCACATTGCCGGCCACCAGCGGAGTCGAGGTCTGCTGGTAATAGCCAGGCTTCACTTCACCCATGTCGGTTTTCAGGTCGACCGTACCTTTGTCGCCGAAGTCTTCGCACGGCTTGCCGGTTTGCGCGTTGATCGCGATCAGGCGCGCATCGCCGGTCGGCAGGAACAAACGCTTGGTGCAGGCGGCCGGAGCGGCCGTTACCTCGGCGCCAGGCTCGGCGGAGGCATCGAAGTAACCCAGGCCGCGGCACCGCTGCCAGTTAGGCGCCGAGCCTTGCGGATCGAATTTCCAGCGTTCGGAGCCGGTGTCGGCGTCCAGGGCGAACACCTTGCCGTAGGCGGTGCAGGTATAGACCGTGTCACCGATCTGCAGCGGTGTGTTCTGGTCTTCGGCGCCCGCGCCGGTGCTTTGCGGAATATCGCCGGTGCGGAAAGTCCAGGCCACCTGCAACTGGTCGATGTTGCCCTTGTTGATCTGGTCCAGCGCGGCAAAACGATTGCCGGCGGTGGTGTTGCCCCAATGGGCCCAGTCTTTCTGCTCGGTACCTGGAGCCACAGGCTTGATCGCCGGCTCGCTGCTGGCCTTGACCACATGGGTCGGCACAAACATGTAGGCCAGGGTCGCCACGACACCAATGCCCAGCACGCCGGCCAGGCCATAAGCGCCACGCCCGGCGGTCGTGCCCGAAGCACGTACCAGGGTCGGGTAGACCAGCGCCACCACCAGGCCGATAACGGCGAAGGTCAGCACCCGCGAAACCAGCGGCCAGTACTCCAGCCCGGCGTCCCAGACCGCCCAGATCGCCGTCAGCACCAGCGCCACCCCATACAGCCAGGCACCGCGCGGGTTACGCCGGGCGATCAGCAGCCCGGAAACGATCATCGCCAGGCCCATCAGCAGGAAGAACCAGCTGCCGCCCAGGCTGACCAGGTACCCACCCCCGCCCGCCAGCCCCAGGCCGATCAGGGCGATCAGCACACCCAGCGCCCACAACAACCATTTGCTGCCGGTGGCAGCCCCAGAATTATTCATGTCGGAAATTTCTCCCATTCTTTGCGTGGCGCAAGAATGTACTAACCAGTTACTTATGACAACTTGTCGCAGGCAATTCGTGGCAAAAAACCTCATCTGTGCTACTGAGCCTAGCCGTCATAGTGCAGTCCGTAGCCAATAGGCCATGCCACGAGCATCGCCCCCAGCGAGCCTGTAACATGCTCGGCCACCGTTGCCCGCGCCGGAGTTCACCTTGTCTGACAGCCGCCCTCCCGTCCTCGACGAAATCGACCGCCAACTGATCGCGGCCTTGCAGATCAATGCCCGCGAAAGCGTGGCCATGCTCGCCAGGCAGCTGGGGATCGCCCGTACCACCGTGACCTCGCGCCTGGCGCGGCTGGAAAAGGCGCGGGTGATTACCGGTTATGGCGTGCGCCTGGGTCAGCGGGTCATCGATGGCGGCTTGCAGGCTTACGTGGGGATCAAGGTACAGCCGCGCTCCGGCAAGGAGGTACTGCGGCGCCTGAGCGCCATGGCCCAGGTCCAGCAGCTCTGCGCGGTCAGTGGGGAATTCGACTATGTCGCCTGGCTGCGCACCGATTCGCCGGAACAGCTGGACCAGTTGCTCGACCAGATCGGCAGCGTCGACGGTGTGGAAAAGACCACCACCTCGATCATTCTCAGCAGCAAGATCGACCGTGGGCAGCCCGTCTGAAGGTTTTTCCAGGCACGGTAACCCGCTGTTTTGCGAGCGCTTCGCGCTCGATCGCAGCCTTCGGCAGCGGCTACAGAGATTTTCTCGTCAGTTAGTTAAAAAACATCGTCAGATTGAAATAAAATCATCCAAAACGACGACACTTTGCGTCTTATTAACGTAAGCAACGCTCCCTAGAATGGCTGCCATCTTTTCCTATACTCAGCGCTCTGCTCGAGTCGCCAGCAAGGTCAGCCATGAACAAGAACAATCGCCATCCTGCAGACGGTAAGAAACCCATCACCATTTTCGGCCCGGACTTCCCGTTCGCCTTCGACGACTGGATCGAGCACCCCGCCGGCCTGGGCAGCATTCCCGAAGCCAACCATGGCGCCGAAGTGGCGATTGTCGGTGCTGGTATCGCTGGGCTGGTGGCGGCCTATGAGCTGATGAAACTGGGCCTCAAGCCCGTGGTGTACGAAGCCTCGAAAATGGGCGGCCGGCTGCGCTCCCAGGCGTTCGAAGGCGCCGAAGGGATCATTGCCGAGCTGGGCGGCATGCGCTTTCCGGTGTCCTCCACGGCCTTCTATCACTACGTCGACAAGCTGGGTCTGGAGACCAAACCCTTTCCCAACCCGCTGACCCCGGCTTCCGGCAGCACGGTGATCGACCTCGAAGGCCAGACTCACTACGCGCAGAAGCTCGCCGACCTGCCGGCGCTGTTCCAGGAGGTGGCCGACGCCTGGGCCGATGCCCTGGAAGACGGTTCACGCTTCAGCGAAATCCAGCAGGCCATCCGCGAGCGCGACGTACCGCGCCTCAAGGAATTGTGGAACACCCTGGTGCCGTTGTGGGACGACCGCACCTTCTATGACTTCGTCGCCACCTCGAAGGCCTTCGCCAAGCTGTCGTTCCATCACCGCGAAGTGTTCGGCCAGGTCGGTTTCGGCACCGGTGGCTGGGATTCGGATTTCCCCAATTCGATGCTGGAAATCTTCCGTGTGGTGATGACCAACTGCGACGATCACCAACACCTGGTGGTCGGTGGTGTCGAGCAGGTGCCACTGGGCATCTGGCGCCATGTGCCGCAGCGCTGCGCCCACTGGCCGCAAGGCACCAGCCTCAGCTCGCTGCACCATGGCGCACCGCGTCCCGGGGTGAAACGCATCGCCCGGGCCGCCGATGGCCGCTTCAGCGTCACCGACAACTGGGGCGATACCCGCGAATACGCGGCGGTGCTGACCACCTGCCAGAGCTGGCTGCTGACCACCCAGATCGAATGCGAAGAGTCGCTGTTCTCGCAGAAGATGTGGATGGCCCTGGACCGCACCCGCTACATGCAATCGTCGAAGACCTTCGTCATGGTCGACCGGCCGTTCTGGAAAGACAAAGACCCGGAAACCGGTCGCGACCTGATGAGCATGACCCTCACCGACCGCCTGACCCGTGGCACCTACCTGTTCGATAACGGCGACGACAAGCCGGGAGTCATCTGCCTGTCCTATTCGTGGATGAGCGACGCCCTGAAGATGCTGCCGCACCCGGTGGAAAAACGGGTCAAGCTGGCCCTCGACGCCCTGAAGAAGATCTACCCGAAAGTAGACATCGCCGGACGCATCATCGGCGATCCGATCACTGTGTCCTGGGAAGCCGATCCGCACTTCCTCGGCGCGTTCAAGGGCGCACTGCCCGGCCACTACCGCTATAACCAGCGCATGTACGCGCACTTCATGCAGGACGACCTGCCCGCCGAACAGCGCGGTATCTTCATCGCCGGCGACGATGTGTCCTGGACTCCGGCCTGGGTCGAGGGCGCGGTCCAGACCTCGCTCAACGCGGTCTGGGGCATCATGAAGCACTTCGGCGGGCAGACCCACGCCGAAAACCCGGGACCGGGCGACGTGTTCCACGAAATCGGCCCCATCGCCCTGGCCGACTGAACCTGTAGCCGCTGCCGCAGGCTGAGCAGCCCGCGGCAACGGCTACAGTGACAATCCAGCGCACAGAGGAGTCATCACCATGCGTGTAGCGCTTTATCAATGTGCCCCACAACCGCTGGATGTCGCCGGCAACCTGCAACGCCTGCAGAAAGTCGCCGTGGAAGCTTCCGGCGCCGACCTGCTGGTGCTGCCAGAGATGTTCTTGAGCGGCTACAACATCGGCGTAGAAGCGGTGGGCGCCCTGGCCGAAGCCCAGGATGGCCCATCGGCGCAATACATCGCCAACGTCGCCCAGTCGGCGCGCATCGCGATTCTGTATGGCTACCCGGAACGTGCCGACGACGGCCAGATCTACAACGCCGTGCAACTGATCGACCGCAACGGCCAGCGCCTGTGCAACTACCGCAAGACCCACCTGTTCGGCGATCTCGACCGCTCGATGTTCAGCGCAGGTCCAGACGATTTCC
Organism: Pseudomonas sp. LAMO17WK12:I10; assembly: GCF_900215185.1. Lineage (NCBI taxonomy): Bacteria > Pseudomonadati > Pseudomonadota > Gammaproteobacteria > Pseudomonadales > Pseudomonadaceae > Pseudomonas > Pseudomonas sp. LAMO17WK12:I10. The sequence continues at coordinate 72,732 of NZ_OBDX01000007.1, forward strand.
CCCTGGTGGAACTCAACGGCTGGAAGCTCGGTTTCCTGATCTGCTACGACATCGAGTTCCCGGAGAACGCCAGGCGCCTGGCGCTGGCCGGGGCCGAACTGATTCTGGTGCCCACCGCCAACATGCTGCCTTACGACTTCATCGCCGATGTCACCGTGCGTTCGCGCGCCTTCGAAAACCAATGTTATGTGGCCTACGCCAACTACTGCGGCCACGAAGACGAGATCCACTACTGTGGCCAGAGCAGCATCGCCGCCCCCGACGGCCAGCGGATTGCCCTCGCCGGGCTGGATGAAGCCCTGATAACCGGCACGCTGGACCGTCAGTTGATGCTCGATTCCCGCGCCGCCAACCGCTACTTCCATGACCGTCGCCCGGAGCTTTACGACGACCTGAACAAGCGCTGATCCGGGGTTATCCGCTAGCATGGGCGCTTCACTGTTCTGGAAGTGCTCATGCCCGCGCTGAACCACCCTCTGCCTCATCAGGAAACCCTGGCCAAGGGCCTGCGAGTTTCACTGCACCACGTCCCTCGATTGAAGCGCTGCGCGGCGGCCCTGCGGGTCTCGGCTGGCAGTCACGACGTACCGCTGGCCTGGCCCGGGCTGGCACACTTTCTCGAACACCTGCTGTTTCTCGGCACCGAGCGTTTTCCCGCGCAACAGGGCCTGATGACCTATGTGCAACGCCACGGCGGCCAGGTGAACGCCAGCACCGGCGAACGTCACACCGACTTCTTCTTCGAACTGCCCCCCGCGGATTTCGCCGGCGGGCTGGAGCGCCTGGCCGACATGCTCGCCCACCCGCGCATGAGCCAGGAAGACCAGTTGCGCGAGCGCGAGGTGCTGCATGCGGAGTTCATCGCCTGGTCGCGGGATGCCACGGCGCAACGGCAATTCGCCTTGCTCGACGGCCTGTCCACGGAGCATCCCCTGCGGGCGTTCCACGCCGGCAATCGCTACAGCCTCAACGTGCCGCGCCCGGCGTTTCAACAGGCGTTGCAAGCCTTTTATCAGGCTCACTACCACAGCGGGCAAATGTCCCTGAGCCTGGCTGGCCCACAGTCGCTGGAAGAGCTGAAGGCCTTGGCCCAAGGTTTTGGCGCCGTCCTCGCCGTCGGTAAAGCGCAACCGCAAGCAGCCCCGGTGCCCTTGCTGATGTCTGCACAGCAGCATTATCAGCAGCTCGACGGGCGCCACCTGAACCTGCTGTTCGCCTGCGAACAACTGCCCACGGCCGCCCGCGAAGCGCTGGATTTTCTCTGCATCTGGCTGGCCTGCGGCAAATCCGGCGGGCTGCTGGCCATGCTCAAGGAGCGCAAGCTGGTCGAAGGGTTGAAGGCCGCGCCGCTGTATCAGTTTGCCGGCCAGGCGCTGCTGCATATCCAGTTCGACTTGACCGAGCAAGGCGCCCAACAGCCGGAGCAGGTGAGTGAGTTGTTCTTCGATTGGCTGGCCTTTTTCAGCAGCCAGGACGACTGGCCGGCACTGCGCGACGAATACGCCCTGCTGCAACAGCGCCAACGCCAGGTCGCCAGCGCACTGGCGTTGGCAAGACTGAACAACGAGCAGTTGGAACCGCAGCTGTCCGACCGCGGCGTCACGGCCCTCAAGGCCCTGTTGTCGCAGCTTCAAGCCCCGTCGGCAGCCAGCGGCATCAGCTGGCAACTGCCTGCGCCCAATCCGTTCCTGCGCAGCTCGGCGCCAGCCGCCCGGGCAGGCCTGATTCGCGGGCAAACCAGCGCCCACCGCGGCTTGCGCACATTCGCCCAGGATCGCTTGCGGCAGCGTCGCGAATCCTCGGCGATGACCTTCAGCCAAGCCATCGCCGACGACGCTGGCGAGGCGGCCCTGTACTTGCGTTGGCGCCTGCAAAGCGTGTTGCCGCAGGAGCTGCGCAGCCGCTTGCAAAACCACCTGCGCAACCTGCGGGACGACGGACTTCAGGCGGGCGTCGAGCTGTCCTTCGGTGTTTCGGGCAACCAGTGCTTGCTGACGCTGAAGGGGCTTCCCGAACCAATGCCGGCCATGCTCCAGCAGGCTCTGCTGGAACTGAGCGAACCCGGCGCGGCGTTCTGGCAAATCCCCCCAACTGCTCCCGCGCCGCTGTTGCCAATTCGCCAATTGCTCCAGGAACTGCCCGAGCGCTGCCTGGACATACCCGCCAGCGAGGAGCCGCATCCACTGGATGAACAAGGCTGGCAAACGCTGTGGGAGGGCGCCCGCTGGGACGGCCTGGCCATCGGCCTGGCCCATGCCCAAAGCGCGATCGGCGCAGCATTGAGCAAAGCCCCAGGCACCGCCGACAGCCAGCTTTCTGCGCCACCCTCGATGGCCGCGCAGCAGCACTGGCATGAGGTCGCAACCGGCTCCGGCGAGCAGGCCCTGCTGCTGTTTTGCCCGGCACCGGATACCACCCTTCAGCAGGAAGCCGCCTGGCGGCTGCTGGGGCAGCTTGGCCAGATGCCGTTCTATCAGCGCCTGCGGGTCGAGTTGCAACTGGGCTATGCGGTGTTCAGCGGTGTGCGACAGATCAATGGCCAGACTGGCCTGCTGTTCGGCGTGCAGTCTCCCAGCGCGTCACTGAGCGAGATCCTCGAGCATATCCGGGGGTTCCTGGCGCAGTTGCCTGAGTTGATCGAGGCACTGGATGACGCCTCCCTGGACGACTTGAAAGCTAACCTGGCCGCCCAGTTCGATGCCCGTGCATTGCCCGTGGCACAACTGGCCGAGCTGCTCTGGCAGGGCCGACTGGCCGGCCATCCGTCGGATTACCTGGAGCAATTGCAACAGGAAATCATGGCGGCGCCCCGACCACAGCTATTGCTCGCGGCCGAACAGTTGCAGCAGGCGCAAGGCGGCTGGCGCTGCCTGGCCAGCGGTGCCTGCCCGGGCGAACCCTGGCAAGCGGGAAAATGATCGTTACCCTGGCTGCAATGAGCTTTCTTCAACAATTGCAGTCATTCCCCGGGGGGAATTTAGTAAGATAGCCCCCTAAGCATCTGAACATCTCCAGTTGGAGGTGGACTATATGTATAGATCTCAACCGTCCCACCCACCTGAAGGAGCACCTGTATGTCCTGGTCCAAACCGGCTTACACCGACCTGCGTATCGGCTTTGAAGTCACCATGTACTTCGCCAGCCGTTGATTGCCCGCGCAGTGCAACGCCTCGGCTCGCCGGGGCGTTTTTATTTTCAGCCTTAACCTGATGGAGCGGCCATGTTTGTCCAGATTCTAGGTTCCGCCGCCGGTGGCGGTTTTCCGCAGTGGAACTGCAACTGCGCGAACTGCGCGGGCTTTCGCGACGGCAGCCTGCGGGCAAAGGCTCGCACCCAATCGTCGATCGCCATTTCCGATGACGGCGTGAACTGGGTCCTGTGCAACGCCTCGCCGGACATCCGCGCCCAGCTCCAGGGCTTCGCCCCGATGCAACCGGGCCGCGCCCTGCGCGACACCGGGATCAGCGCAATCATCCTGATGGACAGCCAGATCGATCACACCACCGGCCTGCTCAGCCTGCGCGAAGGCTGCCCGCATCAGGTCTGGTGCACCGACATGGTCCACGAAGACCTCAGCAGCGGTTTCCCGCTGTTCACCATGCTCACCCACTGGAACGGCGGGCTGGACTGGAACCGCATCGAGCTCGACCGGAGCTTCACCATCCCGGCCTGCCCGAACCTGCGCTTCAGCCCGCTGCCGCTGCGCAGCGCCGCGCCACCCTATTCGCCCCATCGCTTCGATCCGCACCCGGGCGATAACATCGGCCTGATCGTCGAAGACCTGCGCACCGGCGGCAAGCTGTTCTACGCCCCGGGGCTGGGCAAGGTCGACGCGGCGCTGCTGGAAATCATGAGCGGCAGCGACTGCCTGCTGGTGGACGGCACCCTGTGGGAAGACGACGAAATGCAGCGACGCGGCGTCGGCACCCGGACCGGGCGGGAAATGGGCCACCTGGCGCAGAACGGCCCTGGCGGCATGCTGGAAGTGCTGGAGCAGTTGCCAGAGCGGCGCAAGATTCTTATCCACATCAACAACACCAACCCGATCCTCGACGAGGATTCCGCCGAACGCGCGGAGCTGGCGCGGCGTAACGTTGAAGTGGCTTACGACGGCATGAGTATCGAGCTGTAATTGCCGGGACCGCTTCGCGGTCTATCGCGAGCAAGCTCGCTCCTACAAAAGATTGCGCTGTCCTGTAGGAGCGAGCTTGCTCGCGATAAGTCCAGAATAGACACCACAGACCCAGGACCTCCCTGCGGAGAACCGCAATGACTGACACAGCAATGTCCCCCGCCGAATTCGAGCAGGCCCTGCGGGCCAAGGGCGCCTATTACCACATCCACCATCCGTACCATGTGGCGATGTACCAGGGCCGGGCGACCCGGGAGCAGATCCAGGGCTGGGTTGCCAACCGCTTCTACTACCAGGTGAACATCCCGCTCAAGGACGCGGCGATTCTCGCCAACTGCCCGGATCGGGAAATTCGTCGCGAGTGGATTCAGCGCCTACTGGACCACGACGGCGCCCCCGGCGAAGACGGTGGCATCGAGGCCTGGTTGCGCCTGGGGCAAGCGGTCGGTCTCGACCCGGACCAGTTGCGCTCGCAAGAGCTGGTGCTGCCGGGCGTGCGTTTCGCCGTCGACGCCTATGTCAACTTCGCCCGCCGCGCCAGCTGGCAGGAGGCCGCCAGCAGCTCGCTGACCGAGCTGTTCGCGCCGCAGATCCACCAGTCGCGTCTCGACAGCTGGCCCCAGCATTACCCATGGATCGACCCGGCCGGCTATGAATACTTCCGCACCCGCCTGGGTCAGGCGCGGCGCGATGTCGAGCACGGGCTGGCGATCACCCTGCAGCACTACACCACCCGCGCCGGCCAGGAGCGCATGCTGGAAATTCTCCAGTTCAAACTGGACATCCTTTGGAGCATGCTCGACGCCATGAGCATGGCCTATGAACTCAATCGCCCGCCGTATCACAGCGTCACCACAGAACGGGTCTGGCATAAAGGAATCACCCTATGAGCTTCGATCGCAGCAAGACCCCGACCTGGCGCCCCGGCTACCGCTTCCAGTACGAACCGGCGCAGAAGGGCCATGTACTGCTCTACCCTGAAGGCATGATCAAACTCAACGAGAGCGCCGCGCTGATCGGCGGGTTGATCGACGGCGAACGGGATGTCGCGGCGATCATCCAGGCACTGCAAGTCCAGTTCCCCGACGTGCCCAAACTCGGTGACGACATCGAGCAATTCATGGAGGTCGCCCGTGCACAGCACTGGATCGAACTTGGCTGATTCGCCAGCGCCGATACCGCCCAAACCGGAAGTCGGCCTGCCGCTGTGGCTGCTGGCCGAGCTGACCTACCGCTGCCCGCTGCAATGCCCGTACTGCTCCAACCCGCTGGATTTCGCCAAGCTGGGCAAGGAGCTGAGCACCGAGCAGTGGCTCAAGGTGTTTCGCGAAGCCCGGGAGATGGGCGCCGCGCAGCTGGGCTTTTCCGGTGGCGAACCACTGGTGCGCCAGGACCTCGCCGAGCTGATCGGCGAGGCGCGCAAGCTGGGCTTCTACACCAACCTGATCACCTCCGGCATCGGCCTGACCGAGCAGAAGATCAGCGACTTCAAGAAGGCCGGGCTCGACCATATCCAGATCAGTTTCCAGGCCAGCGACGAACAGGTGAACAACCTGCTGGCCGGCTCGAAGAAAGCCTTCGCCCAGAAGCTGGAAATGGCCCGGGCGGTGAAAGCCCACGGCTACCCGATGGTGCTGAACTTCGTCACCCATCGCCACAACATTGATCGGATCGACCGCATCATCGAACTGTGCATCGCCCTGGAAGCCGACTTTGTCGAGCTCGCCACCTGCCAGTTCTACGGCTGGGCCCAGCTCAACCGCGTCGGCCTGCTGCCGACCAAGGAACAACTGGTACGCGCTGAACGCATCACCAACGAATACCGCGCCAGGCTGGAAGCCGAAGGGCATCCGTGCAAACTGATTTTCGTCACCCCGGATTACTACGAGGAACGCCCGAAAGCCTGCATGAACGGCTGGGGCAGCATCTTCCTCACGGTCACGCCGGACGGCACCGCCCTGCCCTGCCACGGCGCCCGGCAGCTGCCCGTGCAGTTCCCCAATGTGCGCGACCACAGCATGCAGCACATCTGGTATGACTCCTTCGGCTTCAACCGCTTCCGTGGTTATGACTGGATGCCCGAGCCATGCCGCTCCTGCGATGAAAAGGAAAAGGACTTCGGTGGCTGCCGCTGCCAGGCCTTCATGCTCACCGGCGACGCCAGCAACGCCGACCCGGTCTGCAGCAAGTCGCACCATCACGGCGTGATCCTCAAGGCCCGCGAAGAAGCCGAGCACGCTACTCAGACCATCGAACAACTGGCCTTCCGTAATGAACGAAACTCGCGCCTCATCGCCAAGGGCTGAATCCTTCAGCGCCGCCAAAGCCGTCGCCGCCGGCATCGATTTCGCCGAGCTACGACTCGGTGCAAACGGCCTGTTCTGGAACGAATACCTCCCCGAAGACGCCGCCTGCCGGATCTGGCACTGGCGCGACAACCAGGCCCGCTGCCTGACGCCGCAAGGTTTCAGCGTGCGCAGCCGGGTTTATGAATACGGCGGCGGCGCCTTTTGCCTGAGCGATGACGGGCTGGTGTTCGTCAACGAGGCTGATCAGCAGCTCTACCGACAGTCCCTGCAAGGCGAAGCGCCGGTAGCCCTGACCAGCGGCGAGTGCCGTTATGGCGACCTGCAGTTCGCCGCCGGCCAGGTGCTGGCGGTGGAAGAGCACAACAACCGGCATTGCCTGGTGGCCATCGACTCCGGTAGCGGAAAACGCCAGCTGCTGGCCGAAGGAGCGGACTTCTACGCGGCGCCCACCTTGAGCCCGGACGGCCAGCGCCTGGCATGGATCGAATGGGATCGGCCGCATCAGCCCTGGACCTCGACCCGCCTGATGGTCGCCGAGCGCCTGGCCAACGACCGCTGGGATGACCCTCGGTGCCTGGCCGGCGATGACGAGGAAGAGTCGCTGCAACAACCACGTTTCGATGAAGCCGGGCGGCTGTACTGCCTGACCGACCGCGCCGGCTTCTGGCAACCCTGGGGTGAAACGCCCAACGGCCTGCAAGCGCTGCCCTGCGCCGCCGCCGATCACGCCCCGGCGCCCTGGCAATTGGGCTGCTGCACCTGGCTGCCGCTGGGCGGCGACAACTGGCTGGGTACCTGGACGCAAGCCGGTTTTGGCCGCTTGGGGCTGCGCCTGGCCGAGGGTGAGCAACAGGACTTCAGCGGCGACTACAGCCGCTTCCGCAACCTGGCGCTGGATGAACAGTTTATCTACTGCATCGCGGCGTCGCCTGTGAGTCCGTCCGCGGTGATCGCCATTGACCGCCAATCACAGCAGGTCAAGGTCCTGGCTGGCGGCGTGGCGCCTCTGCTGCCCGAGCAGATCAGCCGCCCGCAAACCCTGCGTTACCCCAGCGGCCAGGGCGAGGCCCACGGCTTTTTCTACCCGGCCATGAGCGATGACGACCGGCCGCCGCTGGTGGTGTTCATCCACGGCGGCCCCACCTCAGCCTGTTATCCGATACTCGACCCGCGTATCCAGTACTGGGCGCAACGGGGGTTCGCCGTGGCCGACCTGAACTATCGCGGCAGCACCGGCTATGGCCGCGAGTACCGGCAAGCCCTGCACCTGAGCTGGGGCGAAGTGGATGTGGAGGACGCCTGCGCAGTGGTCGCGTATCTGGCCCGACAAGGCCTGATCGATGGCGACCGGGCGTTCATCCGCGGTGGCAGTGCCGGCGGCTACACCACCCTTTGCGCCCTGGCCTTCGCCGATGTGTTCCGTGCCGGCGCCAGCCTGTATGGCGTCAGCGACCCCGTGGCCCTGGCGCGAGACACCCACAAGTTCGAAGGCGACTATCTGGACTGGCTGATCGGCGACCCCGAACAGGATGCCGAACGCTACAAGGCCCGCACCCCACTGCTGCATGCCGGCAATATCCGCGTACCGGTGGTTTTCTTCCAGGGTGAACTCGACGCCGTGGTAGTGCCCCAGCAGACCCGGGACATGCTCAAGGCGTTACAGGACAACGGCATTACGGCCCAAGCGCACTATTACCCGGACGAGCGCCACGGTTTTCGCAAGGCCGCCAATCAGGCGCACGCCCTGGAACAGGAATGGCTGTTTTATCGGCAGGTAATGGAACAGACGGACGCACCGGAATAATCGGCGTCCAAGGGGAACCAGCCCGCTCCTCTGCGGAGCGGGCGCCAGGCTCAGCGCTTGGCGATGATGTACACCGCATGCACGATGCCCGGGATGTAGCCGCACAGGGTCAGCAGGATATTCAGCCAGAACGCGCCGCCGAACCCCACTTGCAGAAACACGCCCAATGGCGGTAACAGAATGGCGATGATGATGCGGATAAAGTCCATGGGGCAGCTCCTGATAGCAATTGACTCGTACGAGCCTCACCGCTAATCGACCCATGGCGTTCGGCAGGGTTCAATCGATTCTGGCCAAGGGCCAGATCCCCAGGCTGGCCGGTGTCTCAGTGCCGGCTCACGCCAGTATTTCAAGGCCGTGCTTCTGCACGATGCTCAGCAGTTTCAACGCCATGCCGCTCGGGTGCTTCTCGCCAGACTCCCACTGTTTCACCGTGGACGCGCTGGTGTTCAGGTAGCGGGCAAAGACCGGCTGGCTGACGTTACTACGCTCGCGCAGCAGCTTGATCTGCTCCGCGGGAATACTCGCCGGTACTGGCGCAATACACGCCTCATCGAACTGGCGCATGGTGGTTTTGCCGATGGCGCCGATGGCGTGCAGGGCACTGGCCGACTCGTGTATCGATTCAAGGGCTTCAGTCTTGAATGGCTTGCTCATGTCTGATCTCCACAAACGCTTTCATCTCGAGTAGCTGCTGGACCTGCCAGCCATCCAGCCCTTCGTAGGCCTTGGCCAGCGCGCGGAATGCCTGCAGTTCCTGGTGGCTGATATTGCTCTGGTCCTGCTTGGCGAACAGGAATTGGAACACCCAGTAGCGCCGCCCCCTGGCCAGGACGATCGAACGATGGCGGTTGGCGTTCAGGCGTTTTTTCCAGACCCCGCCACCCAGGTCATCAGCCTGGCCTTTGCATAACTCGCTGAATGCGGCCAGCAACTGGTCGTCATGGATCAAGGCTTTTTTAGCCGCAACAGCAAAACCTTTGGTTTTGAACAACCTGATTGTCATGGCTTCCCTTCCCAAAAACATACCACTCAGTGGTACACGTATTCAACCCAGGCTGCCCGGTGGTCTTGCGCCCCAGCAGCCCCCCACCGTCCTGGTGGATGAGCCTAAGGAACCTTGCCTGGATGATGGCCTTCAAGGCCTGATGGCGGTTTTGCAAAAGCCCGAGACAAAAAAACGCCCCGTGCGAAAGATCGGACACGGGGCGATGCGTTATACCGCGAGACGGTTCGGAAATATCTGCAAGATCGGGAGTGGCGGGACCAGGCCAGGCTTCAAACCACCAGCCCCTTGCGGCATTGCAACTGCGCGGTGCGTACTCGCGAAAAGGCCCGAGCCAGACGCAGCAGCATTTCATCGATGTTGGCCTTGCTCACCGTCAACGCCGGGGTAAAGCGCAGGCAGTCCGGTTGGGTTGCGGCCAGCAACAGACCTTCGTAGCGGGCCGCGTTGACCACGGCCTCGGCCGAGTCGTCGGCCAGGCTCAGCCCCCAGAACAATCCCTGCCCACGCAGTTCTCCCTGGGCATAACGATTCGCCAGGCGGGCCAGCCCTTCGCGCAAGTACTGGCCGTTGTCCCGCACATGCTCGAGAAAGCTGTTGTCCAGTACGCTATCGAGCACCGCCAGGCCCGCGGCGGTCATCAGCGCATTGCCATGATGGGTGCCGTTCAGCTCACCCACCTCGAAGCAACAGGCCTTGCCACGCGCCAGCAAAGCCGCCAAGGGCACGCCACCACCGAGACCTTTGCCCAGGGCCACGATGTTGGCGCGCACGCCATAGACTTGTTCGGCCAGCAAGGTGCCGCAACGGCCGATGCCGGTCTGCACTTCATCCAGGATCAGCAGGATGCCCAGCTCGCGGCACAGGCGCTCGACCCCCTTGAGGTAATGCTCGGTCGCCGGAATCACCCCGGCCTCGCCCTGGATCGGCTCGAGCATGATCGCCACGGTCTGCGCGTCCACTGCGGCATGCAACGCCGGCAGGTCGTTGAAGGGAACATGGCTGAAACCCGACAGCTGTGGCTCGAAGCGATTGGCGATATGGGTGCTTGCCGACGCCGACATTGCCGCGAAGCTGCGACCATGACAGCTGCCGCTGGCAGTGATGATCTTCGCGGCCCCACCGCGGTGCAGCTGGCCCCATTTGCGGGCCAGCTTGATCGCCGCCTCGCAGGCTTCGCTGCCACTGCTCAGCAAATAGGCCTGGTCGCTGCCGGTGCTGCGACACAAGCGCTCGCTGAGGTTGAGCATGCCGCGGTTGTAAAAGCCCGAGCCGGGGTTGATCAGTGACTGGGCTTGGGCCGTCAGTGCCTTGACCAGCGCCGACGGGCTATGGCCAAGGCTGTTGGCGGCGTTGCCCTGGACGAAGTCGAGATAGGCGCGGTCATCGCTGTCCCACAGCCATGAGCCCTGGCCACGTACAAACACTGGGTGGGGTCGCTGGACGCTGGGCATCAGGCACTCACTGGAAAGGTTGTCGCTCATCGGCGACGGGCAGGGCTCGGCCGCCAGATCATCAAGGCTCGGCTGAGGGCGGCGCAGGCTGAACAGGTTCATGCGCTCAACCCCTCCAGCGGCAGGCCCAGCAGGCGCGCGGACCAATCCTCGATCAGGCCGGTGCGCATGCGCTTGATCGCGATGTCGCGCCAACGCGACGCCAGTGCCGGACAGTCCACCAGTTTCTTCAAGCCCGCATGCTCCAGAGGTTCTCGATAAAAACAGCGCAAGGCCCAGGCCACGGTCAACCCCGGGTAACTGCGCTGGATCAGCTCGAAGGGCTGATCGGCACTGACGAAGCCGGGTTTGAGCACCCGGTAGAACCAGCCGCAGCGACCATTGTTTTGCGCCTGTTGCGGCAGGTCGGGGACACCCCAGCGGTGGCTCAGGCGATAACAGGGCGAACGCGGCTGGCTGACCTGCAACAGCGCGCCGCCCCAGCGGAACATATCGCCGAGGCAGACCTGTTCCTCGGTCAGGCCGTGGGTAGACAGGTTTTCGCCAAAGGCCGGGGCACGCCAGTCGATCTGTGGATAACGCTTGCGCCAGTAGCTGTAGTGTTCGGCGGGGTAATGGTGCAGCGCCCGCTCCGGGCCGGTATGAAAGCGCGGGTCGCCGTGTTCGTCGCTGCCCAGGCCCTGCGGCCATAACCAGAGTCGGTTTGCAACCGGGCGTTTGTCCGTATCACTGACCAAACCCTGTCCGAGGTTTTTTGCCTTGCCTATGTAAACACCATCCACGTAAACGGTATTCATCTCGCCTTCTGGCCCTGTAAGCCCTGTGAATAGGGGTTAGACTAGGCTTCTGCGACCTATCGGGCCATTTCGATTTTCCAGCTTTTTCGATAAGCAGAACTTATGGATTTTAAACAACTGCGTTATTTCGTCGCGGTGTATGAAGAAGGTCACGTGGGACGAGCCGCCGAGCGCCTGTCGATCTCCCAACCCGCGCTCTCGCAACAGATCCGTCAGCTGGAACAGAACCTCGATGTCAGCCTGTTCGAGCGCAGCAGCAAGCGCCTGTTGCCGACCCTGGCGGCCCATACCCTGTACAACCATGCCCTGCCCTTGCTCGACGGCATGCAACGGGCTCGTGAAGCCCTGGGCAACTTCAAGGGCCAAGCCCTGCGTACGCTGGCGATCGGCGTACTGCAAACCGTGCACAGCAGCCTGGTGCCGCAAATGCTTGAGCGGGTGCGCAAGGCCCAGCCACATCTGGTGGTGCAGATCTACGAACTGACCGGCCTGGAAATCGAACGGCGCCTGCTCAATGGCTCATTGGATATCGGCATCAGTTATCTGCCGCCGCGCCAGCCAGGGTTGCACGGTGTACAGCTCTACGAAGACGAGTTGACCCTGGTGATTCCTGCCGAACATCCCCTGCGCGAATTCAAGAAGGTCTCCATGAGCCAGGCCGCAGAGCTGCCCATGCTGTTGCTGGGCGAGGAGTTCCAGATACGCCAGATCTGGCAGGCGCAACTGGCCAACCTCGGACGCCGGCCGCAAGTGCAGGCGGAGCTGAACAATATGGCGGGGATTCTCGACAGCTTGCCCAACACCCGCCTGGCGACGGTCTTGCCGGGGCGTTCGCGGCAGACCCACAGCCATACGGACCTATTATGGAAACCGCTGAGCGAACCAAGGGTGCCGTTGAAAGTGGGGCTGGTATGTCGTGATGTGCAGCGTCAGCAGGCAACCCTGGAATTGCTGCGAACCTTGCTGGAAGAAGAGATGAGCGGCCCGGATGGGCGGATGACAGGCCCGGCGACGCTGGAAGGGCTGGGTTGAAGCAGCGCAGGTAAAAACGTGGACAAAAGAAAACCCCGCCGAAGCGGGGCTTTGCAGACTGTTTCCCTGACATCCTTTTCACTCCACCATCCTGGCGGAATCCTACGTGTCCGTGTTATTGCTTTGCGCTTCCTGCGCGACGTCCATGTGAAGTAGATTAGCTCTGGATCCAATCTGCCGATATGGGTGATTAGCAGCACGTCATGTAAGAGAATGCTTACATGACGTGCCCATGCTCAGAACTGCGCCGCATCCAGCAGGAACAGTGATTCACTACCCGCCTTCACCGATGCGCTCAGCGAGTGGATACGCGGCAGCAGACGGGCGAAGTAGAAGCGCGCGGTACCCAGCTTGCTGGCGTAGAAATCGTCTTGCGACTCCTTGCCCAGGGCGGCTTTTGCCATCAACGCCCACATGTAGGCGTACGCCGTGTATCCGAATGCTTGCAGGTATTCAACCGAGGCCGCGCCGATTTCGTTCGGATTGGTCTTGGCCCGATCCAACAGCCAGGCCGTCAGTTCGTCCAGGTTATCCAGTGCGTCGTTCATCGGCTTGGTGAACTCGGCCAGATCGGCGCTGGCGGTCGCGGTGAAATGGCGAATCTCGTCAGCGAACAGCTTGTAGAACGCCCCGCCACTGCCGACGATCTTGCGCCCGACCAGGTCCAGCGCCTGGATGCCGTTGGTGCCTTCATAGATCTGGGTAATGCGCACATCGCGCACCAGCTGCTCCTGGCCCCATTCACGGATGTAGCCGTGGCCGCCGAAAACCTGCTGGCCGTGAATCGTGGTTTCCAACCCCAGGTCGGTGAGGAAGGCCTTGGCCACCGGCGTCAGCAGGGCCACCAGATCTTCCGCGCGCTTACGCACCACCGCGTCTTCGCTGAACTTGGCGGTATCCAGCTGCATCGCCACATAGGTGGAAAACGCGCGGCCGCCTTCGTTCGCGGCTTTCATAGTCAGCAACATACGGCGCACGTCAGGGTGCACGATGATCGGGTCAGCGACCTTGTCCTTGGCTTGCGGGCCGGTCGGCGAACGGCTTTGCAGGCGATCGCGGGCGTATTCCACGGCGTTCTGGTAGGAACGCTCGCCCGAGGCCAGGCCTTGGATACCAACGCCCAGACGCTCGTAGTTCATCATGGTGAACATTGCCGCCAGGCCCTTGTTCGGCTCGCCGACGATATAACCGACGGCTTCGTCGAAGTTCATCACACAGGTGGCCGAGGCCTGGATGCCCATCTTGTGTTCGATCGAACCACAGTTAGCCGGGTTGCGCGCCCCCAGGCTGCCGTCGGCGTTGACCAGGAACTTCGGCACCAGGAACAACGAAATGCCCTTCGGCCCCGCCGGTGCGTCCGGTAGCTTGGCCAGCACCAGGTGGATGATGTTCTCGGTCAGGTCGTGCTCACCGCCGGTAATGAAGATCTTGGTGCCGCTGACCTTGTAGGAGCCGTCGGCCTGCGGCTCGGCCTTGGTGCGAATGATGCCCAGGTCGGTGCCGGCATGCGGCTCGGTGAGGCACATGGAACCGGCCCAGACGCCTGCATACATGTTCGGCAGGTAGGCCGCCTTCAATTCTTCGCTGGCGTGGGCATTGATCGACAGGCAGGCGCCCGCGGTTAGCATCGGGTACAGACCAAACGACAGGCTGGCCGAGTTGACCATTTCCTCGACCTGGGCCGATACCGCCTTGGGCATGCCCATGCCGCCGTAGGCCGGATCACCGCCGACGCCGACCCAGCCGCCTTCGGCGTAAGTCTGATAGGCCTGTGGAAAACCTGCTGGCGTGGTCACCGCGCCGTCGCTCCAGTGACAGCCCTCTTCGTCGGCGCCGCGGCTCAGCGGGGCGATACTTTTGCCGGTGACTTTGCCGGCTTCCTCAAGAATCGCTTCGACGGTTTCAGCGTCGACGGTGTCGGCCAGAGCAGGCAGTTCGGCCCAGAGTTTGGCGACCTCGAAAACTTCATTGAGGACGAAGCGCATATCGCGCAGGGGCGCTTTGTAGTCAGCCATGGCAAACCTCGCAAGATCTAAACAAGTGGACCCGAACGGCCCCAGTTACGAAAGCTCGAGTGTACCCGAACAACTTTTGCAACACATAGGGTCAACTCATGACTTTAATGTAATTTTTAGTCACCAAAGATCGCGAGCAAACTCACTCCTGCAAATATCTGCAGGAGCAGGCTTGCCCGCAATGGACGATTACATGGAAACCTAGAGCGCAAACAGCTCCGCCGGCAACTTCATCAGGCAGTCACTGCCCGCCTCGATCGCCGCCAGATGGGCCGCGGTACGCGGCAGCAAGCGCTTGAAGTAGAACTCGCAGGTCGCCAGCTTGGCCTGGCAATAATCGGCATCCTCTTCACCGGCATCGAGCCGGGCCTGGGCCACCAGCGCCATGCGCAGCCACAGGTAGGCTAGGATGATGTAACCGCTGTACATCAGGTAATCCAGTGCCGCAGCGCCGACTTCGTCGGGGTTCTTCATCGCCGCCATCCCGACCTTGGTGGTCAGCGCGCCCCACTGCCGGTTGAGCCCGTCGAGTTGCGTCACATAACCCTTGAGTTGTGGATGCTCGTCATTGGCCACGCAGAATTTGTGGACGATCTTGGTGAAGCCCGTCAGCAACTTGCCCTGGCTGCCGAGCACCTTGCGTCCCAGCAGGTCCAGAGCCTGGATGCCGTTGGTGCCTTCATAGATCGGGGCGATGCGGCAGTCGCGCACCAGTTGCTCCATGCCCCATTCGCGAATGAAGCCATGCCCGCCAAACACCTGCATGCCGTGGTTGGTCACCTCCAGCCCGGTTTCAGTCATGAAGGCCTTGCAGATCGGTGTCAGGAAAGCCAACAGGTTCTCGGCATCCTGGCGCTGGGTTTCATCGGCAGCGAGGTGCGCCACATCCAGCAACTGCGCGGTGAAATAGGCCAGGGCGCGATTACCTTCGTTGAAGGCCTTCATGGTCAGAAGCATGCGTCGCACATCGGGGTGGACAATGATTGGATCGGCAGCTTTGTCCGGCGCCTTCGGCCCGGTCAGGGAGCGCATCTGCAGGCGGTCGTTAGCGTATTTGATTGCGCCCTGGAAGCTGGCCTCACCCAGGCACAGGCCCTGCATCCCGGTACCGAGGCGCGCGTGGTTCATCATGGTGAACATGCAATTCAGGCCCTTGTTGGCCTCACCGATCAGGAATCCCTTCGCGCCATCGAAGTTGAGCACGCAGGTGGCCGAAGCCTTGATGCCCATCTTGTGTTCGATGGAGCCGCAGCTCACCCCATTGCGCTCACCCGCCTCGCCATCGGCATTGGGCAGGAACTTGGGTACGATGAACAACGAAATACCCTTGGTGCCCGCCGGCGCATCCGGCAGCTTGGCCAGCACCAGGTGGATGATGTTTTCACTCATGTCGTGCTCGCCGGCCGAGATGAAGATCTTGCTGCCGGAGACCGCATAGCTGCCGTCGGCCTGGGGCACGGCGCGGGTCTTGATGATGCCCAGGTCGGTGCCGCAATGGGCTTCGGTCAGGCACATGGTGCCGGTCCATTGGCCGGCGGTGAGCTTGCTCAGGTAGGTCTGCTTCTGCTCTTCGCTGCCATGGGCGTGAATCGCCGACATGGCGCCGTGGGTCAGGCCCGGGTACATGCCCCAGGAGGTATTGCTGGAGCCGACCATCTCGCTGATCACCAGCCCCAGCGAATGCGGTAGGCCCTGGCCTCCGTAGTTCGGGTCCGCCGCCAGGCCGTGCCAGCCGCCTTCTACATACTGGGCGAAAGCCTGCTTGAAGCCTTTGGGCGTGGTGACCACGCCATTGTCGAAATGGCAGCCCTCTTCATCGCCGGAGCGGTTCAACGGCGCCAGCACGTTTTCACAGAACTTCGCCCCTTCTTCGAGGATCGCGGCCACCATGTCCGGGCTGGCATCGCTGGCCCCCAGGGCGGCGTAGCCGGTGTGAAAGTCGAAGACGTGATCGATCAAAAAGCGCATGTCGCGCAGGGGAGCTTTGTACTCGGGCATGGTCGTTTCTCCGGCAGCAGATCAATCCAACCTACTGTCGCTCATCCGACCTGCCAATCACAGTCCAGACGCTGAATGCGCCGCTATCACTCAACCCGCAGCGGTGTCCATGCGCACCGCGCCACGGCGATTCTGACCGAAGGCCATGACGCAGTTACGCCCCGCGCCCTTGGCGCTGTACAGCGCCTGGTCGGCAGACTTGAGCACCTCCTCGGGCGAGCGGTGCTCCATCTGCCGCTCGGCGACGCCGATACTGACGGTCACCGATACGCTGGAGGCCGCGGCCGCGCCCCGGCGCTGACGTCCCTGCTGGTCGTCCTGGGGCCGGTTCTCCTGATTGCGCAACTGGATGTTGTAGTTGGCGATGGTCTCGCGAATGACCTCCAGGTGCGGCATGCATTCCTCGAGGGTCTTGCCGGCGAACACCACCGCAAACTCCTCGCCGCCATAACGGTAGGCACGACCGCCGCCACTGACTTTCGACAGTTTGCTGGCCACTAGGCGCAGCACCTGGTCGCCCACATCGTGGCCGTGGGTGTCGTTGAATTTCTTGAAGTGATCGACATCGCTCATCGCCAGCACATAGTTACGCCCCAGGCGCTGCATGCGCTCGTTCAAGGCGCGGCGCCCCGGCAAGCCGGTCAGTTCGTCGCGGAAGGCCATCTGATAGGCCTCGTGGGCAACGGCCGCAGCGATCATCAGCATCACCTGGCTGCACATGATGTTCAGGGTGAACGGCAGGATGAAGGTCTTGGGCAGCATCCAGAACAACCCCAGCAGCCCCACCAGCTGCGCCGCATGCAGCGGGCGTGGATTGCGCCAGTACTGGATCGCCAGCAACAGGAAGGCGGCGATAAACACCGGGTACGACAACTGGATCAGGCTCATCCAGGCGCCGTGCAGGGCCGGCCAACGGATTTCCGCCAGCCAGGCCAGCAGCGCTTGGGGATAACTCTGCTCCAGGCCCAGCGCCACGCTGCCAAAGGCGAGCAATACGGCAAAGCGCGCCACCATGTCCTGGAACAGGTGGGTACGCTCCTGCCAGGCCGCGAACAGGCCGAACAGCAGCGGCAGCAGCAAGCAGACCAAGTGGAACACCACGGCCGCATCTTCGCGCACCTTGCCGTTGTCGCGGTAATAGTCGGTCTGGGTATCGAGCAGGAAATAGGCGATGTACACCGTGACCATCAGGAACAGTTCACGCTGGCGCCGGTACACCGCGCAATAAGCACCGCCGAGCAGCAGCACCAGGGTCGGCAAGACGTTGAACAGCGAGGTGAAGAAGACGTTGAGATCCTTGACGTAGGCAGCCGCGAGCCCCGCAAGCAAGAGTAACAATGACGGTAGAAAATGGCTGAAACGTACAGCAGAAGAACGCGGCAAGGTAAAGCTCCGACGCGGTTAAACAGTAGATGGCACTATGCCTTCACCTGGCATGGTTAAACAGCACAAATGTGATGCATGTCACATTGCCACTTCTGTAACGGCAGGGATCGGCTTCTTCTTAACGTTTTAGTCGGATTATTTTCAGATTCGTCCCGCGCACAAAAAAGCCGCTTCTCCCGAAGAAGAAGCGGCCTCTGAAGAGATGCCGGTAGGGCTTAGTAAGCCAGGCCGAAATCTTCTTCTTTCATGTCCATCAGGTTGTTCGCACCCGACAGCATGGCCGCCACGTGAGTGCGGGTACGCGGCAGGATGCGCTGGAAGTAGAAGCGCGCGGTCTGCAGCTTGGCGGTGTAGAACGCCTCTTCGGTGGTGCCGGCAGCCAGCTTCTCGGCAGCCAGGCGTGCCATGTCGGCCCAGAAGTAAGCCAGGCAGGCATAACCGGAATACATCAGGTAATCCACGGACGCGGCACCGACTTCTTCACGGTCTTTCATGGCCGCCATACCGACCTTCATGGTCAGCTCGCCCCATTCCTTGTTCAGTGCAGCCAGCGGTGCGACGAACTCTTTGACCGACTCATTGCCTTCGTTGTTCTGGCAGAACTTGTGGACGATCTTGGTGAAGCCTTTCAGGGCTTCGCCTTGAGTCATCAGCACTTTACGGCCCAGCAAGTCCAGCGCCTGGATGCCGGTGGTGCCTTCGTACAGCATGGAAATGCGGCTGTCGCGAACGTTCTGCTCCATGCCCCACTCGGCGATGAAACCGTGGCCACCGTAGATCTGCACGCCGTGGTTGGCGGATTCGAAACCGACTTCGGTCATGAAGGCCTTGGCGATCGGAGTCATAAAGGCCAGCAGTGCGTCGGCTTTCTTCTTCTCTTCTTCGTCCACGCCGTACTTGACGATGTCGACCTGCTTGGCGGTGAAGTAGACCATGGCCCGGTTGCCTTCGGCGAAAGCCTTCATGGTCAACAGCATGCGACGTACGTCAGGGTGCACGATGATCGGGTCGGCGGCCTTGTCCGGCGCTTTCGGGCCAGTCAGGGAGCGCATTTGCAGACGATCGCGAGCGTATTTCAGGCCACCCTGGAAACCGATCTCGGCGTGGGCCAGGCCTTGCAGCGCGGTACCCAGGCGAGCGGTGTTCATGAAGGTGAACATGCAGTTCAGGCCTTTATTCGCCGGGCCGATCAGGAAACCGGTGGCCGCGTCGAAGTTCATCACGCAGGTGGCGTTACCGTGGATCCCCATCTTGTGTTCCAGGGAACCGCAGCTCACGGCGTTGCGCTGACCAACAGTGCCATCGGCGTTCGGCAGGAACTTCGGCACGATGAACAGCGAGATGCCTTTGGTGCCAGCCGGTGCATCCGGCAGGCGGGCCAGAACGATATGGACGATGTTGTCGGCCATGTCGTGTTCACCGGCCGAGATGAAGATCTTGGTGCCGGTGACTTTGTAGGAACCGTCGGCCTGAGGTTCGGCCTTGGTACGCAGCATGCCCAGGTCGGTGCCGCAGTGCGGTTCGGTCAGGCACATGGTGCCGGTCCACTCGCCGGATACCAGCTTGGTCAGGTAAGACTCTTGCTGCTCAGGCGTGCCGTGTTCGGAGATGGTGTTCATCGCGCCATGGGACAGGCCTGGGTACATGCCCCACGACCAGTTGGCTTCGCCGACCATTTCGCTGACAGCCAGGCCCAGGGACTCCGGCAGGCCTTGACCGCCATGCTCGACATCGTGAGCCAGGCTTGGCCAGCCGCCTTCGACGAATTGCTTGTAGGCCTCTTTGAAGCCAGTCGGGGTCTTAACGCCAGACTCGCTCCAGGTGCAGCCTTCCAGGTCACCCACACGGTTCAGAGGGGCCAGTACCTGCTCACAAAACTTCGCGCCTTCCTCGAGGATGGCGTCAACCATGTCTGGAGTAGCGTCCTGGCAAGCCGGCAGGCTCTGATAGTGCGCTTCATAGCCGAGCAGTTCGTCACGAACGAAGCGAATATCACGCAAGGGGGCCTTGTAGTCAGGCATAGCGATAAACCTCTGCTGATGTAACCGGGAATGAACGACCGCGTTGATTTATTGTGGCGGTCAAACAGTTGTTTGAAACATACGTTTACGCCCAAACCTTGTCAAGCGCCACGCAAACACCGTTCGTCATCGATCCTCTGCAGGCCTTGCACGCAAAGGCCCACAGCGGATGCCGTGAAATATTCGGAAGCTGAATAGAGTGTAGGAGCTGGCAGGCCAGCAAGACGGAAGATGGGGCTGTGCAGGGTGTTCTTGCGCGGGTCACCCTGCCCGCAAAAATAGGCAGGGCTACCGAAGGAGGGTCAAGCGTAGGTGTCGATCAGCGTACCGAGCACTTCATCGGCGGCCTTGGCGACTTTCACACCCAGCTCCGCCTGAACCTTGCCCATGGCCATCTCGACCATATTGCTGGCCAGGTCCGATTGCTGACTGCGATCGACAGATCGCAGGCGCTCGACTTGTACCTCAGAAGACTGGCTGGTGACAGAACGTTCGATGGTCGTATTGGCGATCTGGCTGGCGGCCTGATCGACACGATTCTGCCCGGTCTGCACGGTACTCAGGCCGGCGTAGAAAGCGGTATTCCCGGAAATTTCCATGGGAGAATTCGACCCTGCAAGGAATGAACAGCGGCTATTGAACCAGACGCGTCAGGAAAAGACCCGTCAAAAACACTAATGGCACAGTGCCTTACCATAGGCAAAATCTAGTCAAGCAGGTCCAGTTGCAGATACTCGGCCACCGCTTCGGCGCTGATCGCCTTCAATCTCGGGACCCGCCCCAGACAAGGTGCGGGCAGGCGCTCCGCCAGCGTGGCGAGGTTCTCCTCGAGCCGCGAAGTCTTCGGCTCGATGATATTGGCCACCCAACCGGCCAGCTGTAATCCGTCCTGGGCAATCGCCTCGGCCGTCAGCAGCGCATGGTTGATACAGCCCAGGCGCACGCCCACCACCAGGATCACCGGCAGATCCAGGGCCATGGCCAGGTCGGACAGGTTGTCCTGATCGGCCAGCGGCACACGCCAGCCGCCGGCCCCTTCGATCAGGGTGAAATCGGCGCCCTTGGCCAGCACCTGGCGCATGGGCGCCAGCAAGGCCTGCACCGTCAACGCCACGCCAGCCTCGCGGGCCGCCAGATGGGGAGCGATGGCTGGTTCAAAGGCCAGTGGATTGACCTCGTCGTAGGTCAGCGGCAACGAGCATTCGGCCAATAGAGCCAAGGCATCGGCGTTACGCAACCCCTTGGGGGTCAGCTCACAGCCCGAAGCCACCGGTTTCCCAGCCGCGGTGCTCAGCCCCGAGAGCCGCGCGGCATGCAGCAAGCCAGCGGCGACGGTGGTCTTGCCAACATCGGTGTCTGTTCCGGTAACGAAATAGGCTCGGCTCATAGCGGCTTCTCCAATACGGCGTAGACCACCTGGTAGGTCGCGGGCAATCCCTGCGCTTGACGGAACTGTTCGTAGGCGTCGATCAGGCCCTTGATCCGCGCCCGCCCTGTCAGCCCGCCGGGCCGTCCAGGGTTGAGGTTGTGCGCCCCCAGGGCCTTCAATTCATGGGTCAGACTGCGCACATCCGGGTAGTGCAGCACATGAGGACAGGTTTCCAGGCTCAGCACCCGCAAGCCGCTCGCCGCACACAGCTGTTGATAGGTGCTGAACTCACGAAAGCGATTGACATGCACCATGCCGTCGACCTGACGCCAACTGTCGCGCAACTCGTACAGCGTACCGACGCACAGGCTGGCAAAGGCCAGCACGCCGCCCGGCTTCAGCACCCGATGCGCCTCGCTGAGAACCGAACGGAAATCCGCGCACCACTGCACCGCCAGGCTGGAGAAAATCAGTTCGCAACTCTGCCCCTGCAACGGCAAACGCTCGGCATCGCCGGCAATGAAATACCGCGCCCCGCCCAACGGCCGGGCGTGCTCGAGCATGCCTTCGGCGATGTCCAGCGCCAGCCCTTCGCTGGCCTGGAAACGCTCGCCCAACAGGCGGCTGAAATAACCAGTGCCACAGCCCATGTCCAGCCAGCGGCCAGGCTCGCGGTCTTGCGGCAGGCGGCCCAGCAACTCGTTACCGACGTCGCGCTGCAGTTGCGCCACGCTGTCATAACTGGACGCCGCGCGGGAAAAGGAAGCCGCCACCTGGCGCTTGTCGGGCAAGCTGCCGGGGGGCTTGGGAAGGGACAGATCAGTCATCACCGGACTCATGCAAAAAAGCCTGGATCGCCCCCGCCACACCGTGGGGGTCCTCCAGAAGAAACGCGTGGCTGGCCTGTTCAATCAGGCCAACTTCGACATCGGGCAACAACGCCAGCAATTCACCCGCGGCTTCGGCCGGCACCAGGCCGTCGAGCCCGGCGAACAGATGCAACTGCGGCCCACGAAACGCCTGCAAGGCATGGCGGGTGTCCAGCTGCGCCAGCAACTCCAGGCCGGCCATCAACACAGCACCCGAGGTATGCGGCGCGCCGCCCGACAGCAGGCGCGACAGGCCGCGCGGATCTTCGGCGCCCTGGGCACACAACAGGCTGAAGCGTTTGAGGGTGGTGCGTGGGTCGGCGTTACAGCCGGCCAGAAACCCGTCGAAGGTCTCCCCCGGCATTGCGCTTGCCCACTCGGCATGCGCCACGAAACTGGGGTTGCTGGCCAACGTCAGCAGACCGCAGCAGCGCTCGCCACGACGCGCCGCCAGCTCGGAAGCCAGCATGCCGCCCAGCGACCAGCCACCAAGCCAGGCGTCGTCCGGCACGCTGGCGTCCAGTTCGTCGAGCCACTCATTCAGGTCGCTGGACTCCAGCTCCGGCAACGGCTCGATCTCGACCCGCAGGTGTTCGTCCAGCCCCTGCAGAGCCGCCGCCAAGGGTTCCAGCGGCGATACACCGAGGCCCCAACCGGGCAGCAGAATCAGTCGATCACGCATGGCTTGGCTCCGGTCCCGGTTCGCTAAAACAATCCGCCAGTGCATTCAACAATAGCTGGACCTGAGCTTCACTGTGGGCGGCGGACAGGGTCACCCGCAGGCGGGCGCTCCCCGCGGGCACGGTAGGCGGACGAATCGCGGTGACCATCAGGCCGCGCTCGCGCAACATCTGCGACAGGCGAATCGCCCGTGCGCTGTCGCCGATCAGGATCGGTTGGATCGGCGTGAAGCTGTCCATCAGGGTCAGCCCGATCTGCTCGGCGCCCTGGCGGAACTGGCGGATCAGGGTATTCAGGTGCTCACGCCGCCAGTGCTCGCTGCGCAGCAACTCCAGGCTTTTCAGGGTGGCGCAGGCCAGGGCCGGCGGCTGGCTGGTGGTATAGATGTAGGGACGGGCGAACTGGATCAGGCTTTCGATCAGTTCCTCGCTGCCGGCGACAAAGGCGCCGGCGGTGCCGAACGCCTTGCCGAGGGTGCCCACCAGGACCGGCACATCTTCCTGGCTCAAGCCGAAGTGCTCGACGATCCCTGCGCCATTGGCCCCCAGCGGCCCGAAGCCATGGGCGTCGTCGACCATCAGCCAGGCGCCCCTGGCCCGGGTTTCGCGAGCCAGCGCCGGCAGGTCGGCCAGGTCGCCGTCCATGCTGAACACACCATCGGTGACCACCAGGGTATTGCCGGTGGCTTTCTCCAGGCGCTTGGCCAGGCTCTCGGCATCGTTGTGCAAGTAACGGTTGAAGCGTGCACCGGAGAGCAGGCCGGCATCCAGCAACGAAGCGTGGTTGAGGCGGTCTTCCAGCACCGTGTCGCCCTGCCCCACCAGCGCGGTGACCGCGCCGAGATTGGCCATGTAACCGGTGGTGAATAGCAATGCCCGCGGGCGGCCGGTGAACTCGGCCAGGGCTTCTTCCAACTGGTGGTGGGGCGTGCTATGGCCGATCACCAGGTGCGAGGCACCACCGCCCACGCCCCAGCGGGACGCACCGGCGCGCCAGGCTTCGATCACTTGCGGGTGATTGGCCAGGCCCAGGTAATCGTTGTTGCAGAAGGCCAGCAACGGCTGGCCGTCGACCACCACTTGCGGCCCTTGCGGGCTTTCCAGCAGTGGGCGCTGACGATAGAGATTTTCGGCACGACGGGCAGCGAGACGCGCGCGGAGATCGAAAGACATGCAGGCCTCGATGATCGGACGATGATTGCCGTAGCCGCTGCCGCAGGCTGCGATCGCCCCGAGGGGGCGCGAGGACCTTGAGTCCGTCGAGGTCCTGCGACCAGCGTGGCCCGGACTATCGCAGCCTGCGGCAGCGGCTACACAGGAGAGATGCTTAAACCGCGGCGTTGTAGAACTGCTCGCTGCTCTTCTGCTCCACCAGCGCCTGCTCGATGGCGGCCTGGTGCACCTCGTCGGCGTGCTCTTCGCGGGCTTCCGGCTGGATGCCCAGGCGCGCGAACAGTTGCATGTCCTTGTCGGCCTGCGGGTTGGCGGTGGTCAGCAGTTTCTCGCCGTAGAAAATCGAGTTGGCGCCGGCGAAGAACGCCAGGGCCTGCATCTGCTCGTTCATCGCTTCGCGGCCGGCGGACAAGCGCACATGGGATTTCGGCATCAGGATGCGGGCCACGGCGAGCATGCGGATGAAGTCGAACGGGTCGACGTCCTCGGAGTTTTCCAGCGGCGTGCCGGCCACTTTCACCAGCATGTTGATCGGCACCGATTCCGGGTGCTCCGGCAGGTTGGCCAGTTGGATCAGCAGGCCGGCGCGGTCATCGAGGGACTCGCCCATGCCGAGGATGCCGCCGGAGCAGATCTTCATCCCCGCGTCGCGCACGTAGGCCAGGGTCTGCAGGCGCTCGCTGTAGGTGCGGGTGGTGATGATGCTGCCGTAGAACTCCGGCGAGGTATCGAGGTTGTGGTTGTAGTAGTCCAGGCCGGCCTTGGCCAGCGCTTCGGTCTGGTCCTGGTCCAGGCGACCGAGGGTCATGCAGGTTTCCAGGCCCATGGCCTTCACGCCCTTGACCATTTCCAGCACGTACGGCATGTCTTTGGCCGACGGGTGTTTCCAGGCCGCCCCCATGCAGAAACGGGTCGAACCTATGGCCTTGGCGCGTGCAGCCTCTTCGAGGACCTTCTGCACTTCCATCAGCTTTTCTTTTTCCAGGCCGGTGTTGTAGTGACCGGACTGCGGACAATATTTGCAATCTTCCGGGCAGGCGCCGGTCTTGATCGACAACAGGGTGGAAACCTGGACGCGGTTGGCGTCGAAATGCGCGCGGTGCACCGTCTGCGCCTGGAACAGCAAGTCATTGAACGGCTGGACGAAGAGGGCTTTGACTTCAGCCAAAGTCCAGTCATGACGCAGATTGGCGATGGTGCTGGCGCTCATGGGCGATTCCTTGATTATGCTTGGCAAGCGGCTGCGGGAAGGCAATACCCACAGCCGCGACACGGATGTTGGGCATATTTAAGGAAGCGCCATGCAGTGTCAACCACATTACCAAGGACCGGTTTACATCTGGTTAAAAAACAAACAAACCTGTTTACTCTGCGACGAACCGACCGACACGCCCCAAGCCATTTGCACTGCCTGCGAAACCGAACTGCCGTGGCTCGGCGATCATTGCCAGGTGTGCGCCCTGCCCCTGCCCGCGGCCGGCCTGACCTGCGGCCAGTGCCTCAAGCGACCGCCCGCCTTCGCCCAGGTGGTGGCGCCCTGGCGTTATGGCTTTCCAGTCGACAGCCTGGTCAGCCGTTTCAAGCACAACGGCAAATGGCCCTTTGGCCGTCTTTTGGCCGAACTTCTCGCGCAATCGCTGCAACATCGCTTTGCCGAGGACCTGGCGCAACCCGACGCCCTGCTGCCGGTGCCCCTGGCCCGCAAGCGCCTGCGCCAGCGCGGCTATAACCAGGCGGCGATGCTCGCGCGCTGGCTCGGCGAGATCCTGCAAATCCCCTGTGACGAAACCTCGTTGCAGCGCACCCAGGACACGCCATCGCAGCAGGGCCTGGATGCCAGGGCGCGGCACCGCAACCTGCACCACGCCTTCGCCCTGCTGCCCGAGGCGGCGGTCCATGGCCGGCACCTGGCGCTGGTGGACGATGTGCTCACCACCGGCGCGACCGCCCACGCCCTGGCGCGGCTGCTGCTCAAGGCCGGGGCGCGGCGGGTCGATGTCTATTGCCTGGCACGCACGCCAAAACCCGGCGAGCCCGACTGAACTTGACTCTCGCCCCTCAAGCCGCAAACTCCCTTTCCATTCCCAGCGTTCAAAGCGTTCAGCCATGCCCTTGCCCACCTTGTTGACCCAGCACATCGCCCGTCGCCCGCAGCGCATTGCCCTGCTGCAGCACATCGCCGAACAGGGCTCGATCACCCGTGCCGCGAAAAGCGCCGGCCTGAGTTACAAGGCGGCTTGGGACGCCATCGACGAGTTGAACAACCTGGCGCAAAAGCCCCTGGTCGAACGCAGTGTCGGCGGCAAAGGCGGCGGTGGCGCCAGGCTCTCCGTCGAAGGCGAACGGGTGCTGCGCCTCTACCAGCGCTTGCAGGCCTTGCAAGCCCAAGTGTTGGAAGCTGCCGAAGACGCCGCCGACCTCGATCTGCTGGGACGCCTGATGCTCCGCACCAGCGCCCGCAACCAGTTGCACGGCACGGTGCTGGCGATCGAAGCGCAGGGGCGCAACGATCTGATACGACTGGCGCTCGCAGAAGACCTGGTGATCCAGGCGCAAATCACCCATGACAGCACCCTGCACCTGGAACTGGAGCCCGGCACAGGCGTCGTGGCGTTGATCAAGGCCGGCTGGCTGGAATTGCTGGCCATCGATCAACCCGCAACACCCGGACACAATTGCCTGCAGGGTACCCTGGAAGCGATCCTCGACGCCGAAGACGGCCCCAGCGAAATCAGAATCGCCCTGCCCAGCGGCCAGACGCTGTGCGCCCTGGCCGAACCGCTGCACCTGCGACACCTTGGCTTGAGCGCCGGCCAGCCGGTACGGGTGCAGTTCTCGCCATCCAATGTGCTGCTCGGCACGCCGCTGTAGCCAGACTTATCACGGCTCTGTAGCCGCTGCCGCAGGCTGCGATAAGGTCGCAGGACCTTGATTGACTCAAGCTCCCTGCGAGCCTTCGGCTCGATCGCAGCCTTCGGCAGCGGCTACACAAGCGGCGCAATGCTTGCGGCGCTGCAATATGTTCGTCATCGACGCTGATTAAGGTGGCTGCAAAATCCCGCAGGAGCCTGTGATGAGCCTATTAGAAGAAGACCAACCTACCGACCTCGAAAAGATGGTCGGCCTCAGCCGCCGTGGTTTCATCAGCGCCGGTGCCCTGTGCGGCGCGGCCATGTTCCTCGGTGGCAACCTGCTGAGCCGCAGCGTGCTGGCCGCCAGCGTCAGCGCCGGTTCCAGCAAGCTGCTGGGCTTTGAAGGCATTGCCGCCGCCACCAGCGACACCATCACCCTGCCGCCGGGCTACAAGTCTTCGGTGCTGATCAGCTGGGGCCAGCCCCTGCAGAAGAACGGCCCGGCGTTCGACCCGAGCGGCAATGGCACCGCCGCGGCCCAGGAGGTCCAGTTCGGTGACAACAACGACGGCATGAGCCTGTTCGCCTTCCCGGACGACAAGAATCGCGCACTGATGGCGATCAACAACGAATACACCAACTACCGCTACCTCTACCCCCACGGCGGTATGCCGCAGTCGGCGGAAGACGTGCGCAAGGCCCTGGCCAGCGAAGGCGTGTCGGTGATCGAAGTGCAGCGTCGCAGCGGCCAATGGCAGTTCGTCCAGGGCTCGCGCTACAACCGGCGCATCCATGGCAACGCGCCGATTCGCCTGAGCGGCCCGGCCGCCGGCCACGCGCTGATGAAAACCAGCGCCGACAAGAGCGGCCGCAAAGTCCTCGGCACCTTCCAGAACTGCGCCAACGGCAAGACGCCATGGGGCACCTACCTGACCTGTGAAGAGAACTTCACCGACTGCTTCGGCAGCAGCAACGCCCAGCAGACGTTCGATGCCGCGCAGAAACGCTATGGCGCCTCGGCGAGCAGCCGCGACATCAACTGGCATCAGTTCGACCCGCGCTTCGACCTGGCGAAGAACCCCAACGAACTCAACCGTCACGGCTGGGTCGTGGAGATCGACCCGTTCGACCCGCAGTCCAAGCCGATCAAGCGCACCGCCCTGGGCCGCTTCAAGCATGAAAACGCCGCCCTGGCCGAAACCCGCGACGGACGCGCCGTGGTCTACATGGGCGACGACGAACGTGGCGAGTTCATCTACAAGTTCGTCAGCCGCGACCGCATCAACCACCGCAATCCCAAGGCCAACCGCGACCTGCTGGACCACGGCACCCTCTACGTGGCGATCTTCGACAATGGCGACGGCAACCCGGACCACCCGAAAGGCCAGGGCAAATGGGTCGAGCTGAGCCATGGCAAGAACGGCATCGACGCCAGCAGCGGTTTCGCCGACCAGGCCGAAGTGCTGATCCACGCCCGCCTCGCGGCCAGCGTGGTCAAGGCCACCCGCATGGACCGTCCGGAATGGATTGTGGTCAGCCCGAAGGACGGCCAGGTCTACTGCACCCTGACCAACAACTCCAAACGTGGCGAAGACGGCCAGCCTGTGGGCGGCCCGAACCCGCGGGAGAAAAACGTCTACGGGCAGATCCTGCGCTGGCAGACCGCCCGTGGCGACCACGGCTCGATGGACTTCACCTGGGACCTGTTCGTGGTCGCCGGCAACCCGGCCGTGCATGCCGGCCAGCCTAAAGGCGGCTCGTCGAACATCACCCCGCAGAACATGTTCAACAGCCCCGACGGCCTGGGTTTCGACAAGGCCGGCCGGTTGTGGATCCTCACCGACGGCGACTCCAGCAACACCGGCGACTTCGCCGGCATGGGCAACAACCAGATGCTCTGCGCCGACCCGGACACCGGTGAAATCCGTCGCTTCATGGTCGGGCCGGTGGGCTGCGAAGTCACCGGCATCACCTTCTCGCCGGATCAGCGGAGCCTGTTCGTGGGCATCCAGCACCCGGGCGAGAACGGCGGTTCGACCTTCCCCGAGCACCTGCCCAACGGCAAGCCGCGCTCCTCGGTGATGGTGATCACCCGGGAAGACGGCGGTATCGTCGGCGCCTGATCCACTGCTTCGCGAGTAAGCCTTGCCCCTACACATGTCTGTAGGGGCAAGGCTTGCTCGCGATAGCGCCCTCACAGTCACCACCTGTCATCCTTCGTGCGCTACCATGCTTGGCCGGACGCAGCAGCCTGCTGCGCGCAGGAGTCAGCATGTCTCACCCGTTCGAAACCCTTACCCCTGATCTAGTCCTCGATGCCGTCGAAAGCATCGGTTTTCTCAGCGACGCCCGTGTCCTGGCACTCAACAGTTACGAAAACCGTGTCTACCAGGTCGGCATCGAAGACAGCGAGCCGCTGATCGCCAAGTTCTACCGCCCGCAGCGCTGGACCAACGAGGCGATCCTCGAAGAGCACCGCTTCACCTTCGAACTCGCCGAGTGCGAAGTGCCGGTGGTGGCGCCGCTGATTCACCAGGGCGAAAGCCTGTTCGAGCATGAAGGCTTCCGCTTTACCCTGTTCCCACGCCGTGGCGGCCGGGCGCCGGAACCCGGCAACCTCGACCAGCTGTATCGCCTGGGGCAATTGCTCGGCCGCCTGCATGCGGTCGGCGCCACCCGCCCGTTCGAGCACCGCGAAGCGCTGGGGGTGAAGAACTTCGGCCACGATTCGCTGACCACCCTGCTGGAAGGCAACTTCGTACCCAAGAGCCTGCTGCCGGCCTATGAGTCGGTGGCCCGTGACCTGCTCAAGCGGGTGGAAGAGGTCTACCAGGCCACGCCGCACCAGAACATCCGCATGCACGGCGACTGCCATCCCGGCAACATGATGTGCCGCGACGAGGTGTTCCATATCGTCGACCTCGACGACTGCCGCATGGGCCCGGCGGTGCAGGACCTGTGGATGATGCTCGCCGGCGATCGCCAGGAATGCCTGGGACAGCTGTCGGAGCTGATGGATGGCTACAGCGAGTTCCACGACTTCGACCCGCGCGAACTGGCGCTGATCGAACCGCTGCGCGCCCTGCGCCTGATGCACTACAGCGCCTGGCTGGCCCGGCGCTGGGACGACCCGGCCTTCCCACGCAGTTTCCCCTGGTTCGGCAGCGAGCGTTATTGGGGCGACCAGGTGCTGGCGTTGCGCGAGCAACTCTCGGCGCTCAACGAAGAACCGCTGAAGCTGTTCTGAGCCCAAGCCCTGATCCGACCTGCAGGAGCGAGGCTGGCCCGCGATAGCCTCGCCTCGATGAGTCTGATGCACCGCGGCGTCTTGATCGCGGGCCAGCCTCACTCCCACAGACCCCGGATTGATCACAAAAGCCGGCAACCAGGATGACGCCGACAAAGACACGGCCTGACAAACCTCCTTACAATCCCCCTCTTTGTTAGCTGCCTAAGCAAGGATTCTGCATGCAAGCCGCCAACCCGCGTCGCGGGTACATCCTGGGCCTGAGTGCCTACATCATCTGGGGCCTGTTCCCGATCTACTTCAAAGCCATCGCCAACGTGCCCGCCGTGGAAATCATCATCCACCGGGTGCTCTGGTCCGCGCTGTTCGGCGCGCTGCTGCTGATGGTCTGGAAGCATCCCGGCTGGTGGCGCGAGCTGCGGGACAACCCCAGGCGCCTGGCGATCCTGGCCCTGAGCGGCACCCTGATCGCGGCCAACTGGCTGACCTATGTCTGGTCGGTGAACAACGGGCGCATGCTCGAAGCCAGCCTGGGTTACTACATCAACCCGCTGGTGAATGTGCTGCTGGGCATGCTGATCCTCGGTGAGCGGCTGCGGCGCATGCAGTGGCTGGCGGTGGGCCTGGCGGCGGTGGGCGTGGCGCAGCAGGTGTGGCAGGTCGGCAGCCTGCCCTGGGTTTCCCTGGTGCTGGCGCTGACCTTCGGTTTCTACGGGCTGATCCGCAAGCAGGCGCCGGTCAAGGCACTGCCGGGGCTGGTGGTGGAAACCTGGATGCTGGTGCCGATCGCCCTCGCCTGGCTCTTGTTCAACCCCACCGCCACCAGTGCCCAGGCGGCCTTCTGGACCAGCTCCGAAGCCTGGTGGCTGGTGGCGGCCGGCCCGGTCACCCTGGTGCCGCTGGTGTGCTTCAACGCCGCCGCCCGTCACCTGCCCTACACCACCCTGGGCTTTTTGCAGTACCTGGCGCCGACCCTGGTGCTGCTGCAGGCGATACTGCTGTTCGACGAACATCTGTCGTCGAGCACCCTGGTGGCGTTCATGTTTATCTGGGCCGGCCTGGCGGTGTACAGCGTGGATGCCTGGTTGAGCCTGCGCAAACGCAGCTGATCAATAAACGTACAAAGCTCTGCAGGCCACGGTTGGCGTGGCCTGCATCTATCCTTCCCAAGGTTATCCACAGCGTGATCCCCGTCGTTTGTGCACAAGCCCTTGAAACTGCTGGTTTTTTGATCAGATTCAGCAAAGCCTTGGCCGGCTTGGGCTGGCGCCAGGTCTCTACAGGTTATCCACAGGCGCATGCACGCTAAAACTGGATAACCCGCCCTTTCAGGTTCACACCTCGCTGCGCAGCACCAACTCCACCATCAAATCATCCGCCAGGGTTTCCAGGCGCGACTGCAAAACGTCGAGGGACAAGGTCAGCGGCACCGCCAGGATCGCTTCGGCGTGGAACAGCGGCTCGCTGCTCATGGGTGCCGGGCGCACTTCGGTCACCAGTCGCTCCAGGTTCACCCCCTGCTCGCTCAGCAGGCGGGTGATGTCGCGCACAATGCCCGGTCGGTCGTTGCCCACCAGTTCCATGGCGATCGGCTTCCAGGTGCAGGATTGTTCGATGCCGCTTTCGGCGATCAGCACCCGAATACCCTGGGCCGCCAGGCCTTGCAGGGCGTCCACCAACTCGTCATAGGCTTCCGCCGGCACGCCGACCCGCAGGATGCCGGCGAACTGCCCGGCCATGCGCGACATGCGGCTCTCCAGCCAGTTGCCGCCGTGCGCGGCGATGCATTGGGCGATGCGCTCGACCTGGCCGGGCTTGTCCGGGGCGAATACGGTGAGTACGAGGTGGTCCATGGCGCAACCCTCTGTCAGGACGTTTGTTGTAGAAGGTCAAGTATAGGCAAGCCGCAGGGTCGCCGCGGCCCGGCAGAAGCGACGCCTGCTCGCGACAAGAATCACCCGGCCGGTATCGTTGGGACTGTCAGGACCCCATCGCGAACAAGCTTCGCGCCTACAAGGAAAAAAAGGGGCTCGAGACAAATCGTGTACATGTTTTTTGAATTCTATGGAACAATCCGCACGTTTTTTGAGAACATCCTGTTCCCCAGCGTGACCATGCCGCGAACTTGAGTCGCGGAACGACGTATTTAGTCTAATTTTCACAACCGCAATTCATCATGTAGTATGCCGCAGCGCGCACTACATAACGTTGAATCGATGTCTGCCAAGGCGCGGTCGCAACCCTGAAAGCCCTGTCAGCAAGGCTCCGAGCCGTTGATTGGAACCATCCCAGCCGCCCGCGATGGCATGTACTGGTAGAGGGGTTTGTGGTTTAAATGGCCAGAGGCTTCATTGTTAATTTGAAGAGCTGAAAAGCGAAATAGCTGAGCAGAGTGAGGCAAGCAATGACTGAACACGTTCAAGTCGGTGGCCTGCAGGTCGCCAAAGTCCTGTTCGACTTCGTGAACAACGAAGCCATTCCCGGTACCGGCCTCACCGCCGACACGTTCTGGGCCGGCGCCGACAAGGTCATCCACGACCTGGCGCCGAAGAACAAAGCCCTACTCGCCAAACGCGACGATTTCCAGGCGCGTATCGATGCCTGGCACCAAGCCCGTGCCGGCCAGGCCCACGACGCCGTGGCCTACAAAGCCTTCCTGCAAGACATCGGTTATCTGCTGCCAGAAGCGGCGGACTTCCAGGCCACGACGCAAAACGTCGATGACGAGATCGCCCGCATGGCCGGTCCGCAGCTGGTGGTCCCGGTGATGAATGCCCGCTTCGCCCTCAACGCCTCCAACGCCCGCTGGGGCTCGCTGTACGACGCGCTCTATGGCACCGACGCCATCAGCGAAGCCGACGGCGCGGAAAAAGGCAAAGGCTACAACAAAGTGCGCGGCGACAAAGTCATCGCCTTCGCCCGCGCCTTCCTCGACGAGGCCGCGCCATTGGCCGCTGGCTCCCATGTCGATTCCACTGGCTACAAGATCGTCGATGGCAAGCTGGTGGTCGCCCTCAAGGGCGGCAGCAACAGCGGCCTGCGCGACGACGCCCAGCTGATCGGCTACCACGGCGATGCCGCGGCCCCGACCGCGGTGCTGCTGAAACACAACGGCCTGCATTTCGAGATCCAGATCGACGCCAACAGCCCGGTCGGCCAGACCGACGCCGCCGGCGTCAAGGACGTGCTGATGGAAGCCGCCCTGACCACCATCATGGACTGCGAAGACTCGGTCGCCGCCGTCGACGCCGATGACAAGGTGGTGATCTACCGCAACTGGCTCGGCCTGATGAAGGGCGACCTGGCCGAAGAAGTGGCCAAGGGCGGCAAGACCTTCACCCGCACCATGAACGCCGACCGCGAATACACCGCGCCCAACGGCGGCAGTGTGAAGCTGCATGGTCGTTCGCTGCTGTTCGTGCGTAACGTGGGTCACCTGATGACCATCGACGCGATCCTCGACAGCCAAGGCAACGAAGTGCCGGAAGGCATCCTCGACGGCCTGGTCACCAGCCTCGCGGCGATCCACAACCTCAACGGCAACACCTCGCGCACCAACAGCCGCACCGGCTCGGTGTACATCGTGAAGCCGAAGATGCACGGCCCGGAAGAAGCCGCTTTCACCAACGAGTTGTTCGGGCGCATCGAAGACGTGCTGGAACTGCCGCGCAACACCCTGAAAGTCGGGATCATGGACGAGGAGCGCCGCACCACGGTCAACCTCAAGGCCTGCATCAAGGCCGCCAGCGAGCGCGTAGTGTTCATCAACACCGGCTTCCTCGACCGTACCGGCGACGAAATCCACACCTCCATGGAAGCCGGCGCCGTGGTGCGCAAGGCCGAGATGAAGGCCGCCAAGTGGATCGGCGCCTACGAGAACTGGAACGTCGATATCGGCCTGAGCACCGGCCTGCAAGGCCGCGCGCAGATCGGTAAAGGCATGTGGGCCATGCCAGACCTGATGGCCGCCATGCTCGAACAGAAAATCGCCCACCCGCTGGCCGGCGCCAACACCGCCTGGGTACCGTCGCCCACCGCCGCGGCCCTGCACGCCCTGCACTACCACAAGGTCGACGTGTTCGCCCGCCAGGCCGAGCTGGCCAAGCGCACCCGCGCCTCGGTGGACGACATCCTGACCATCCCGCTGGCCAGCAACACCAACTGGTCGGCCGAAGAGATCAAGAACGAACTGGACAACAACGCCCAGGGCATTCTCGGCTACGTGGTGCGCTGGATCGACCAGGGCGTCGGCTGTTCCAAAGTGCCGGACATCAACGATGTCGGCCTGATGGAAGACCGCGCCACCCTGCGTATTTCCAGCCAGCACATCGCCAACTGGCTGCGCCATGGCGTCGTCACCCAAGCCCAGGTCATGGAAAGCCTCAAGCGCATGGCGCCCGTGGTGGACCGGCAGAACGCCGGCGACACCCTGTACCGTCCGCTGGCACCGAACTTCGACAGCAACATCGCCTTCCAGGCGGCGGTCGAACTGGTGATCGAAGGCACCAAGCAGCCCAACGGCTACACCGAGCCGGTGCTGCACCGTCGCCGTCGCGAGTTCAAGGCCCGCAACGGCCTGTGATCCTGCGTTGACGCGGTAAAAGAAAAAGCCCTGGTCGCGAGACCAGGGCTTTTGTGTTTCTGCCGGAGAATCTTATCGCGAGCAAGCTCGCTCCTAGGAGGACACCCTGTTCCTAGCGCACCACTCCCAGCTCATGCTTGACCAGCGCCAGCAGCTTGCCGGTGTCGATCGGCTTGAGCAGGAAGTCCACCACGCTCAGGTGCATGGCCGCGATGGCGTCGCGCACATCGGCATCCCCGGAAATGATAATGATCGGCAACGCCGCCCGCTCCGATTCGCGCACCTGGCGTATCAGGTCCAGGCCGTTGCAGGGGGCCATGCGCAGGTCGGTGATCAGCAGTCCGATCGATTTGTTCGAGTTCAACAGTTCCAGTGCTGCCTTGCCACTGGCCGCGGTCATGCAGCGAATGCCATCCAGCCCGAGAATCTCCGACAACAACTCACGGGCATCCTTGTCATCATCGGCGATCAGCACGCGCTGGGGCGGCAGATCGGGCTCGAGCATCACGGCGTTCAACGCCTCGCGCTCGGCATCACTCAAAATATCGTGGTCGGACATGGTTTTCTCTACATATTCAAATCGATCCCCTAGCACAGTGGTCAGACATCGCTAAGCAGGCCTCCAATGTGCACTTCGTCGGATTTTTTTCCAAGAGGCCGGATAAGTACTTTTTTCACAGTTTTGACACCTGCTTGAAGCGAATTAACAGGTGCAGAGCCGCTACCTAGACTTACGTCCAATGGGCACCTGGCAGCGTGGGACCGACCATGACCGAAGACCCGACCACGACAAATCCAAAAAGACTGCGGTAATGGTTATGAGTAAAGCGGATGCCTTCACCCAGGCAGGGAAAACCGCGGTGTTGCAGAACATCCACGGCACGATGCAGTTTCTCCAGCGATTCCCCCCCTTCAATCAGATGGAAAACGCTCACCTGGCGTACCTGGTCGAGCAATGCCAGCTGCGTTTCTACGGCCCCGGCGAAAGCATCATCAAACCCGCCGACGGACCGGTCGAACACTTCTATATCGTCAAGCAGGGCCGGGTGGTCGGCGAGCGCCAGCACGCCCTCAAGGGTGGTACCGAAACCACTTTCGAGATCACCGCCGGCGAGTGTTTCCCCCTCGCCGCGCTGCTGGGCGAGCGCGCTACCCGCACCGAACACCTGGCGGCCGAGGACACCTTCTGCCTGCAACTGAACAAGCCGGCCTTCATCAAGCTGTTCGCCCTCTGCGCGGTGTTTCGCGATTTCGCCCTGCGCGGCGTCAGCAGCCTGCTGGACCAGGTCAACCAGCAGGTCCAGCAAAAAGCCGTGGAAACCCTCGGCACCCAATACTCCCTCAACACCCGGCTGGGCGAACTGGCAATGCGCCACCCAGTGACCTGCAGCCCGTCCACCCCACTGCGCGAAGCCGTGAGCCTGATGCATGAACAGCAGGTCGGCAGCATAGTGGTGGTGGATGAACACAAGGCACCGCTCGGCATCTTTACCCTGCGCGACCTGCGCCAGGTGGTGGCCGACGGCACCAGCGACTTCAACCAGGGTATCGAACGGCACATGACCCAAGCGCCGTTCGCCCTCTCGCCGGACCACAGCGCCTTCGACGCCGCCATCGCCATGACCGAACGGCACATCGCCCACGTCTGCCTGGTCAAAGAGCAGCGCCTGTGCGGCGTGGTTTCCGAGCGCGACCTGTTTTCCCTGCAACGGGTCGACCTGGTGCACCTGGCGCGGACCATCCGCAACGCGCCACGGATCGACAATCTGGTGGCGATTCGCGGCGAGATCGGCCAGCTGGTGGAGCGCATGCTCGCCCACGGCGCGTCCTCGACCCAGATCACCCACATCATCACCCTGCTCAACGACCATACCGTGTGCCGGGTCATCGAACTGACCCTGGCCGACAAGGGTGACCCGGGCGTGCCGTTCAGCTGGCTGTGTTTCGGCAGCGAAGGCCGGCGCGAGCAGACCCTGCACACCGACCAGGACAACGGCATCCTGTTCGAAGCGCGCGACGCCGCTCATGCGGCAGAGATTCGCGGCAAGCTGCTGCCCCTGGCGCAGCAGATCAACCAGAGCCTGGCGCTGTGCGGCTTCACCCTGTGCAAGGGCAACATCATGGCCGGCAACCCCGAGCTGTGCCTGTCCCGCGCCGAGTGGGCACGGCGCTTCGCCGCCTTCATCCGTGAGGCCACGCCGGAGAACCTGCTGGGTTCGAGCATCTATTTCGACCTGCGGGTGGTCTGGGGCGACGAGCAGGGCTGTGCGCAATTGCGCCGCGGCATCCTCGACCAGGTCGGCGACAACCGCCTGTTCCAGCGCATGATGGCCGAGAACGCGCTGCGCCAGCGCCCGCCGGTGGGGCGTTTTCGCGAGTTCGTCCTGGCCAGGAAAAATGGCGAAAAAGCCACCCTCGACCTCAAGGTCCAGGGCCTCACCCCCTTCGTCGACGGTGCGCGCCTGCTGGCCCTGGCCAATGGCATCGATGCCAACAACACCCTGGAGCGCCTGCGCCAGCTGGTGGCCAGGGAAGTCATCGAAACCCTCGACGGCGCCGCGTATGAAGAGGCTTATCACTTCATCCAGCAGACCCGCATGCAACAGCACCAATTGCAGACCCGGCAGAACCTGCCCTATTCCAACCGCGTCGACCCGGACAGCCTCAACCACCTGGACCGGAGGATCCTGCGCGAGTCGCTGCGCCAGGCCCAACGACTGCAAAGCAGCCTGGCGCTGAGGTACCAGCTATGAGCCTGTTCGCCTGGTTGCGCCCGGCCAGCACGGCACTCAGCGCCGAGCAGCAACAACGCCGTGAACGCCTGCCCGTCGCCCCGGCGCTGGGCGAATGCAGCCTGCGCGAACAGCGCTGGGTGGTGCTGGACCTGGAAACCAGCGGGCTCAACCTCAACCGCGACCAGGTGCTGTCCATTGGCGCGGTGGTGATAGAAGACGGCGCCATCGATTTGGGCCAGCAGTTCGAGCGCACCTTGCAGCGTACCGATCACAAGCTCAGCCCCAGCGTGCTGATTCACGGTCTCGGCCCTAGCGCGATCGCCGCCGGCAGCGACCCGGTGGAAGCCTTGCTGGATTTCATGGCGTTCGTCGGCGACAGCCCGCTGCTGGCCTTCCATGCGCCATTCGACCAGCACATGCTCGGCCGGGCGCTGAAAGACAGCCTGGGTTATCGCCTGCAGCACCCGTTCCTCGACGTCGCCGACATGGCCCCGCTGCTCTGCCCCCAGGCGCATATCCGC
The DNA here is from genome assembly GCF_900215185.1 of Pseudomonas sp. LAMO17WK12:I10. Taxonomy (NCBI): domain Bacteria; kingdom Pseudomonadati; phylum Pseudomonadota; class Gammaproteobacteria; order Pseudomonadales; family Pseudomonadaceae; genus Pseudomonas; species Pseudomonas sp. LAMO17WK12:I10. Next base: position 110,714 of record NZ_OBDX01000007.1, read on the forward strand.
GAAGCCGGGCTGGATGACTGGATGGGCTACTTCAAGCTGCACGCCGGCGAACGCCACCATGCCGCCGCCGACGCCCTGGCCACCGCCGAGCTGGCGCTGATCCTGTTCAGCCGCGCCCGCCAGCAGCAAATCCACAGCCCGCTGAACCTGCAACAGCGTCTCAGCCAATGGAAACGCCGGCAGCAGAGCCACTCCTTCTGACCCTGTAGCCGCTGCCGAGCCCTGCGAGGCTGCGATCGAGCGCCTAGCGGTCGCCGGCCGGGGGCAGCGCGTTCTGCCTGACACATTGCAAGCCCAGGCTTTGCGGCAACTGCGTTGCCGGTCGCAGCCTCGCGTTGCTCGGCAGCGGCTACAGGTATCGGCCCGCCAACATTGGCTGCGCCCCCGCCGACCGGCGCCCATTGCGCGGCTCTTTGCGCCCTGCCACAATCGCGAATAATTCTCGTTAGTTTCAACTTCTCGATTGGGATACCCAGGTGCCGTCAGCCCAAAGCCCCCACAGTGACCTCGTTGGCGCGTTGTATCGCGACCATCGCGGCTGGCTGCTGGCCTGGCTGCGGCGCAACGTGGCCTGTCCACAACGGGCCGAGGACCTGAGCCAGGACACCTTCGTCCGCCTGCTGGGCCGCGACGAACTGAAAGCCCCGCGCGAGCCGCGGGCGTTCCTGGTGGCCATCGCCAAGGGCCTGCTGTTCGACTACTTCCGCCGCGCCGCGCTGGAGCAGGCCTACCTCACCGAACTGATGCTGATCCCGGAAGAGGAACAACCCTCACCGGAAGAACAGCAATCGATCCTCGAAGACCTCAAGGCCATCGACCGCCTGCTGGGCAAGCTGTCGAGCAAGGCCCGCGCCGCTTTCCTCTATAACCGCCTCGACGGCCTCGGCCACGCCGAAATCGCCGAACGCCTCGGCGTGTCCGTGCCGCGGGTCAGGCAGTACCTGGCCCAGGGCATTCGCCAGTGCTACGTCGCCCTGTACGGTGAGCCGGCATGAGCCCGCTCAACGCCAAACCGGTGTCCGCCCGGGTGCTGGACGCGGCGATTGCCTGGCAGTTGTCGCTGGATTCCGGCGAGGGCAATCCGATGGCCCGCGAAGAATTCGCCAAATGGCACGCCGCCGATGAAGAACACGCCCGCGCCTGGCGCCAGCTGGGCATGCTCGACCAGCGTTTCAGCGTCGCCAGCGGCCCGGCCCGCAGCGCCCTGCTGCAATCGCGGGACGGCCTCCGCCGTCGTATGCGCAAGCTCGGCAGTGGGCTGGCCTGCGTCGCCCTGCTGCTGGGCCTGGCCTTGTTCGCCGGCGAACGTTACGGCCAACTGGATTACTGGCTCGCCGACCAGCGCACCGCCACCAGCGAGCAGCGCACCCTGCGCCTGGCCGACGGCACCGTGATCAACCTCAATACCCACAGCGCCGTGGATGTGCGTTTCGACGAAAAGCAGCGGCGCATCGTGTTGCAGGAAGGCGAGATCCTGGTCGAGACCGGCCACAACGACGCCCGGCCCTTTATCGTCGAAACCCGCGAAGGCCATATGCGCGCGCTGGGCACGCGGTTCCTGGTCAAGCGCGAGGAACAGGGCACGCGCCTGAGCGTGCTGCAATCGGCCGTGGCCGCGCGGCCGGAATCCAGCCAGGACGAACAGATCCTCAAGGAGGGCCAGCAGGTGCTGATGCGCCGCGACGGCCTCGGCCCGCTGCTGGCCCTGAACCCCGGCGCCGACGCCTGGACCCGCGGCATGCTGGTGGTGGACAACGCCCGCCTGGCGGACCTGGTCAGCGAGCTGGGGCGCTATCGCCGCGGCCATCTGGGGGTGGCCGACGAGGTGGCCGACCTGCGCATCACCGGCAGCTTCCCGCTGCACGACACCGACCTGGCCCTGAGCGCGCTGCTGCCGACGCTGCCCGTGGCCATCGAGCGGCATACGCCCTGGTGGGTGACGTTGGTGGCGCGGGCCGAGAGCAAGGCCAAGCCCTAGGCGGCACGATTTTTATCGCGAGCAAGCTCGCGAAAATTCCAACTGACGCCGCCTGCCCCAACCTGAAACATCCCTCTTGCTTTCGCAAATCGAAATTATTTTCAGTCCGCCCTATCACTTTTTGAATCTCGTCCGGCACATAGGCAATTGAGAAATGTTTCCATCCAGGAGCCGCCATATGTCCCGCTCGCTAGACACCCTGTTGCGCCCCAGCCTGTTGGCCGTGGCGATTGCCTTTTGCGCCCCGCTGGCCAGCACCCCGCTGATCGCCGCCGAACAGGCGTCCGGCGTGCGCGCCTACAACCTGCCGGCCGCGCCCCTGGCCAGCACCCTGAACCAGATCGCCAGCCAGGCGGGCCTGGCCCTGAGCCTCGACCCGAGCCTGGCCGCCGGCAAGACCTCGGCCCCGGTCAAGGGCCAGTTCGACGCCGCCGGCGCCCTGCGCGAAGCCCTGCGCGGCACCGGCCTGCAACTGGAACAAAGCAGCGCCGGCACCTACAGCCTGGTGGCGATTCCCGACGGTGTGGTGGCCCTGCCGGAAACCAGCATCACCGGCCAGGAGGCTTATGAGAGTGCCTGGGGGCCGGTGGACGGTTACCTCGCCACGCGCACCGCCGCCGGCACCAAGACCGACACCTCGCTGGTCGAAGCGCCGCGTTCGATTTCCGTCGCGACCCGCCAGCAGATGGAAGACCGCAACGTGCAGAATCTGGACGATGCCGTGCGTTACATGCCCGGCATCGTTTCCGCCAGCTACGGCAGCGACACCCGTTATGACTGGATGCGCGTGCGCGGCTTCGAGCCCACCCAATTCCTCGACGGCCTGCCACTGCCCCGCGGTGTGTATGCCAACCCGAAAGCCGAAACCTGGAACCTCGACCGCCTGGCCCTGCTGCGCGGCCCGGCCTCGTCGGTCTACGGCCAGACCCCGCCGGGCGGCCTGCTGGACATGGTCAGCCGGCGTCCCAGCGCGGAATCGAGCAATGCCATTCAGCTGCAGTACGGCAGCGACAACTACCGCCAGATCAACTTCGCCAGCACCGGCAAGATCGACGATGAAGGCCAGTTCCTCTACGGCCTCAGCGGCGTGGTGCGGGACGCCGGTACGCAGGTCGATCACATCGACAACAAGCGCTACAACATCGCCCCCAGCCTGACCTGGAACATCGACACCGATACCAGGCTGACCCTGCTCTCGCAGTTCACCCGTGACGATACCGGCGCGACCAGCCAGTTCATGCCGATCCAGGGCACCAAGATCAAGTCGCCACTGGGCGACGTCTCCCATCACAAGAACCTCGGCGACCCGGACTACGAGTTCTACGACCGTACCTACTACGCCCTGGGCTATGCCTTCGAACACCGTTTCAACGATGTCTGGCAGTTCCGCCAGAACCTGCGCTACACCAAATCGGAGCTGTCCTTCCAGCAACTGACCGTGGGCTCCTACGCCTACTCCCCGGCTGACGCGGCAGGCAATATCAGCCGTACCTCGACCAACGTCGACGAGGACATCAGCCAGTTCGCGGTCGACAACAACTTCCAGGCCGACTTCGCCACCGGCGACATCACCCACACCGTGCTCATCGGCCTGGATCACCAACGGACCGACACTTCCTACCTGTCGATTTACGGCGACGGCGGGACCACCAACATCTTCAATCCGGTCTATGGCCAGCCGATCGTGCGCCCGGCGCGCTCCAGCGCTTACTACGACTACAACCAGAAAACCGTGCAGACCGGCCTCTACGTGCAGGACCAGATGGCCCTGGACAAATGGCGCCTGACCCTGGGCGGTCGTGAAGACTGGGTGCACCAGGGCACCACGTACTTCAACAAGAACGACATGACCAACACCGACCGCAGCAAGAACTTCAGTGGTAACGCGGCGCTGAGCTATGTGTTCGACTCGGGCCTGGTGCCGTACCTGTCCTACGCCGAATCCTTCCAGCCCGCCAGCAACGCCAGCGTCTCCCCCACCGAGTCGTATAAACCCACGGAAGGCAAGCAATGGGAGCTGGGCATCAAGTACCAGCCGCCGGGCTCCAACACCTTGCTGAGTGCGGCGGTCTACGACTTGACCCAGAAAAACGTGCTGGTGACCAGCATCGGTGCCGGTGGCGAGTCGGTCACCAACCAGACCGGCGAAGTGAAGGTCAAAGGCCTGGAACTGGAAGCCGTGTCCGACGTGACCGACAACCTCAAGGTCATCGCCGCCTACACCCTGGCCAAGTCCGAGGTGCAAAAAGGCATCTACAAAGGCAACCGCCTGCAACTGATGCCCAACCAGCAAGCCTCGCTGTGGACCGACTACACCTGGCACAGTGGCGTGCTCGACGGTTTCGGCATTGGCGCCGGTGCCCGCTATACCGGCAACACCTACGGCGACCAGGCCAATACCTGGCTGGGCAAGGCCAATGCCTACACGGTGTTCGATGCCGCCGTGCATTACGACCTGGGTCGCCTGGACAACAGCCTCAAAGGCGCGTCGCTGAAACTCAACGCCACCAACCTGTTCGACAAGGACTACCTGTCCACCTGCGATGGTTCCTACTGCTATTTCGGCGATCAGCGTAGCGTGGTCGCCAGTGCCACCTATCAGTGGTAATCGGCTGAGTTAACCACCGGGCCGTCCTGCAAGGACGGCTTTGCTGTGTCTGAAGGCGAAGAAATGAAAAGCAAAACCATCCGCCGCTGGTCCTTTATCCACACCTGGACCAGCCTGATCTGCACGGTGTTCCTGCTGATGCTGGCCCTGACCGGCCTGCCGCTGATCTTTCACCACGAGATCGATCACCTGCTGGGCGACGCGCCGCAGTTGCGGGAAATGCCCGCCAGCACCCCGCAGCTGGACCTGCAGCAACTGGTGCGCGCCGCCGAGGCCCATCGACCGGGCGAAGTCATGCAGTACTTCGGCTGGGACGAGGAAGACCCCAACGGCGTGCTCACCATCATGGCCAGGACCGCCGGCACCGAGCCCAACTCGTCCCACACCTTCATGCTCGACGCGCGCACCGGCGAAGCCGTGGAAACACCCTCGGCCAATGGCGGGCTGATGATGTTCATGCTGCGCCTGCACGTGGACCTGTTCGCCGGCCTGCCGGGCAAGCTGCTGCTGGCGTTCATGGGGCTGCTGTTCGTGCTGGCGATCGTCTCCGGCGTGGTGCTGTACCTGCCGTTCATGCGCCGGCTGGAATTCGCCACGGTGCGCCAGGACAAGTCCACCCGCCTGCGCTGGCTGGACCTGCATAACCTGATCGGCGTGGTGACCCTGACCTGGGCCCTGGTGGTTGGCGTCACCGGGGTAATCAGCGCCTGCGCCGATCTGCTGATCGCCGCCTGGCGCAACGACAGCCTCAGCGCGATGATCGAGCCTTACCGCGAGGCCCCGCCACTGACCCGACTGGCCCCGGCCAGCCGCCTGCTGGAGATCGCCAAGGAGGTGGCGCCGGGCATGCAGCCGGACTTCATCGCCTTCCCCGGCACACGTTTTTCCAGCGAGCATCACTACGCGGTGTTCATGAAGGGCAGCACCCACCTGACCTCGCACCTGCTGACCCCGGTGCTGATCGACGCCAGCACCCTGGAGGTCACCGCGGTGGCCGAACGTCCCTGGTACATGGACGCCATGGGCATGTCGCAACCGCTGCACTTCGGCGACTACGGTGGCCTGCCGATGAAGATCCTCTGGGCGACCCTGGATGTGCTGACCATCATTGTCCTGAGCAGCGGGGTGTACCTGTGGCTGGCGCGGCGCCGCGCGGCCCGGCCGGCATTGGGCGAACCCGCCGCGGTGGCGCCATGAGGCCGCGGCAATCGAATTTCTGGAAGGTCTTCGGCGCGCCGCTGTTCATTGCCGTGCTCTGTGCCGCGGGGCTGTTCTCCGCGCTGCTCGGCGACGGCATCTGGGACGCCCTGAGCTGGCTCGGCCTGGGCGCCCCGGCCCTGATCGCCCTGCGGGGTCTGTTCAACCGCCCGCCACCGGCCTGACCCCGGCGGCGGGGAAACCGCGCCACAGGTACAGCGCCAGCCCCAGGCCGATCGGCAGCACCGGGATGAATACGCGGTTTTCCTGCTGCGCCTCGGCGGCCACCAGTACGCAGAACAGCGCCAACCCCAGCAGCGGTACATAGCTCGCCGCCAGGCTCCAGCGCCAGGGCCGGGTCACCGGGCCGGGGCCCCGCAGGCTCAGCAGGGCACAGCCCAAAGCCGGCAGGGCCAGCGCCGGCAGCGCCCAGTACCAGGCCATGTAGGCGAACGCCATGATCAACTCCGGCTCACCCTCGCCGTGACGACGAAACTCGTACTGCAAGGCCAGGTACACCGCCAGCGCGCCCGACAGCGTCAGGACCAGGCTGTACAACCCGTGTCGAAAATAACACCTGCGCATTCATCACTCCTTGTCTGTCCTGCATGCCGCCCCTGTAGCCGGGGCCAGGGGCTGCGTTAAGATCCCCGGGGCGGCAAGCCTGTGCTCCACTTCCACCTTCGAGGAATATTCATGTCCACCCCCAGCATGACGCTGTTCCACAACCCGGCATCACCTTATGTGCGCAAAGTCATGGTGCTGCTGCACGAGACCGGCCAGCTGGACCGCGTAGCCCTGCAAGCCAGCCAGTTGACCCCGGTGAACCCGGACACCACCCTCAACCAGGACAACCCGCTGGGCAAGATTCCCGCCCTGCGTCTGGCCGACGGCAACGTGCTGTACGACAGCCGGGTGATCCTCGATTACCTCGACCAGCAGCATGTCGGCAACCCGCTGATCCCCCGTGAAGGCTCGGCCCGCTGGCGGCGCCTGACCCTGGCGGCGCTGGCCGACGGGATCCTGGATGCCTCGGTGCTGATCCGTTACGAACTGGCCCTGCGCGCCCCCGAGAAACACTGGGAGCAGTGGCTCGACGGCCAGCGCGACAAGATCCGCCGCGCCTTGGCCGTGCTCGAGGCCGATGCGATCGCCGAACTGGCCAGCCACTTCGACATCGCTTCCATCGGCGTCGCCTGCGCCCTGGGTTACCTCGACTTCCGCCACCCCGACCTGCGGTGGCGCGATGCCCAGCCCCAACTGGCGGCCTGGTACGCCGAGGTCAGTCGACGCCCTTCGATGCTGGCGACCCAGCCGCCAGCTTGAAGCCTCCGGGGGCGACCATCACCTGAAGCAGGGTGCTGGTCGCGCCATGCTTATCGCGAACCAGCGGGCGATGGCCACCCCACGGGGCTTAAGGCAGCAACCCGACTATCCATGCCAGCAAGGCTTCCGCCGCCTGCTGGTCCTCGCGCAACCCCAACGACCTACTCATGGGCCACCTGCGCCTCGAATGTCAGCGGCTGGGCCGGTTTGGCCTGGCCTACGCCGTACCAGTCGAGTTTGCGGGTCAGCACCATGAACACCCCCAGCAGGCCGAACAGCAGCAACGAGCCCATCAGCAGCGCGTAATCCTCGGCGCTGAGCAAGCCGTACAACAGGCCATACAAAGCGGCCAGGCCGGCGGCGAAACTCAGGCCGTGGCCCAGGCTGCGCAACACATGGCTGACGTAGAAACCGATCAGCGCCACACAGGCCCCGGCCGACAGCAGGTAGGCCAGGGCAAAGCCGATGTGCTCCGACAGCGACAGCAGCAACAGATAGAAGAACGCCAGGGCCACGCCCACCAGGGCGTATTGCACCGGGTGCACCGCCAGGCTCTTGAGCACCTCGAAAAGGAAGAAACCGGCAAAGGTCAGGGCAATGAACAGCAGCGCGTATTTGATCGCCCGATCGCTCTTGAGGTACTGGTCCACCGGGTCGATGAAACTCACGCCGAAGGAGCGGTTCTTGAATTCCTTGCACTGCCCGCTGGCCAGGCAATTGATCAACGCGCTTTCCAGGTTGGTGGAGAAGAACGAGGTCTGCCAGTTGGCGGCGAAGCCCAGGTCGGAAATCTCACGCTGGGCCGGCAGGTAGTTGCCGATAAAGCTCGGATGGGGCCAGTCGGCACGCAGGCGCACCTTGCTGGTCTTGCCCACCGGCAGCACCTGCAACTGGCCGGTGCCTTGCAATTGCAGATCGAAGGCGAAGTCCAGGTCGGCGCTGCGCTTGCCGTCCAGCAGCGGCAGGTTGACGTGTACGCCCTCCCCGAGCCAGTCAATCCGGGTGCCGGGCGCGAACGGCAGGTTCTGCCCGTTCAGTTCGAGGGCCAGCGCTTGTTCGATGCCGCGAATGTCGCTGATGCCCACGGCGAGAAACGGCTGCTCGAATTTGTAGTCGACGAAGTCTTCCTTGATCCCCAATTGCTCGGGCAGCGCAAACTGGCCGCTGATGCGGTTGTTGGCATGGAACAGCCGGGCCTGGTAGATGCCCCGGGCGCGTAATTCGGTCCGCACCTGGCCGTCGAGTTCGAAATGCTCCGGCAGGAAATACAGCTGCCCGCGCTCTTCTCCCTGTTCCTGGTAACGCGTGTTGGTCTTCTCGTTGGTTTTCCAGGTGCGCACCACCTTGCGATAAGGCACCACCAGCAGCGGGCCGCTCAGTTGCTGGCTGTAGCTGGAGCTGCGGGCGATGTCGGTCAGCACACCGTCGCGCAGTTCCTGGCGCTCCTGGATCAGCCCGTCGATCATCAACAGCGGGACCAGCAGCCCCAGGATCAAAAGGGCGATAGCCCCAAGCTTTATGGTCAGATTGCGATTCATGGGTTCTCTCCCTGTTCGAATGAGGGAGAGTCTGGGCAGCCCATGTGGGGGTTTTATGGGGGCTGTGTGGAGACTGTGTGGAGATTGCGGTTCTGTCTTTGCAGGAACAGCCGGCCAACGACTGACAACCTGTAGCCGCTGGCGCAGCCTGCGATCGACTGCGCAGCGGTCGTAAAACCAGCCGGCACGTTTTTCCAGGTGAATCGCGGGTTCAGGGTTTGCGGTCGCTACGTCGGAATGCCGCCCAAACCGGGCGCAGCCTCGCGGGCTCGGCAGCGGCTACATGGACTGCGCGCATCCTGTAGCCGCTGCCGAAGGCTGCGATCGGTCTGCGAAGCAGCCGCAAAACGGTACACGCAGGGAGTCAGGCCGGGAACTGCAAGGTCACTTCAACGCCCCCGGCCACGTTGCCGATCCGCATCTGGCCGCCATGCAGCTGCACCACCTCTTCGACGAAGTTCAGCCCCAGGCCGGTGCTTTTGCGCCCGCTGTCAGGCCGTGGCAGGGAGTAGAAACGCTCGGTCAGGCGCGCCAGGGCGTAGTCCGGGATGGGCTCGGCCTGGTTGAACAGGCTCAACCGCAGCTGGTCGCCCACCCGGCTGGCGCTCAAGCGCAGCACGCCACCGGCGGGGGTGAAGTCCAGGGCGTTTTCCAGCAGATTGCCCAGGGCCTGGCGCAACAGGAACGCCTCTCCCGACAGTTTCAGCCCCGGGTCGATATGCTGCTCGACCTGCAGGCCCTTGCCCTCGATCCGTGCCTTCTGGCTGTCCAGCACCTGGTTCGCCAGGTCCGCTAGCGGCACCGCCTCCCGCTCTTCCAGGCCATGGCGCTGCTCGACCAGCGCCAGGTTCAGCAAACGCTCGATCAAGTGCTGCATGCGCGCGCTTTCGCTGTCGATGTTGCTGACGAAACGTGCGCGCTGTTCGCCGGGCATCTCGCTCTGCAGCAGCTCCGCCGCCCCGCGAATCGCCGCCAGTGGGCTTTTCAGTTCGTGGGTCAGGGTGTGCACATAACGCTCGACATAGGCCTTGCCCTCCAGCTGGGTGCGCATGTCCTCCACCGCCGTGGCCAGCTGTTCCAGTTCGCCGCCGCGATAGTGCGGCAGCTCGGCGCGACGGCCTTCGCTGACCGCCTGGGCATAACCGGTCAGGCGGCGCAGGGCAGCGCTCAGCCACCAGGACAGCAAGGCGCCGAACAACAGGCCCAGGCCGATCAGGCCGGCGCCGTACCACAGCAGGCGGCGCTCGGTGCGGTCGACATAGGGTTGCAGGGAACTGTTGGGCTTGGCCACGGTGACCACACCGATGATCCGGCCGTTGTCGCGAATCGGCGCGCCGACATGCATCACCGAGGAGTTCGGGTCATCGGCCACGCTGCGCGAGGAGCGCGCGCCGTATTGGCCGCGCAGGGTCAGGTACACGTCGTTCCAGCGCGAATAGTCCTGGCCGACCGCCAGGCCGCTGGAGTCCAGCACCACTTTGCCCTGGGCGTCGGTGACGTAGATGCGGTGGTTGACCTGGTTCTTCGGCAGGCCCCAGATGGTCGCCGCCGGCTGCCGCTCGCCATAGGCCTTGAGCAGCTGCGGCCAGCGGTTCTCGCTGAGGGTGCCGGCCTTGAAGTCATCGCGCAGGATTTCCGCCAGCAGGTTGGCGGTGTCCACCAGAGTTTCCTCCGTGGACTGGCGCACGCCCGGGCGGATTTCTTCCATTACGGTGCTGAGCACGAAATAGCCGGTCAGACCGACGAACAGGACGTAGACCAGGAAAATCCGGATTCCCAACGGCATCAGCTGTGCCCCGGGCTGTAGCTGTAGCCCAGGCCGCGATGGGTCTGGATCGGCTCGGCATCGGCCGTCACCAGGCGCAGCTTGGCCCGCAGGCTCTTGATATGGCTGTCGATGCTGCGCTCGTAGCCGGCATCCGCCGCCACCCCCAGGGCATCGAGCAACTGCTCGCGGCTGAACACCCGCTCGGGTTGCTCCAGCAGGCAATGCAACAGGCGGAATTCATGGCGGGTCAGGCTCAGCAGCTGGCCGCGGTAGCTGATCTGGAACTTGTCGGTATCGACCTGGAACGGCGAGGCCGGCGCCTCGACCACCGCCCGCGGCGCCATGCGCTTGAGGATGGCCTTGACCCTCGCGGCGACCTCGCGCGGGCTGAAGGGCTTGACCACGTAATCGTCGGCGCCGATTTCCAGGCCCACCACCCGGTCGATTTCACCGTCCCGGGCACTGAGGAACATCACTGGCACCTCGCTGAAGCGCCGCAGCTGCTTGCAGGTTTCGAAGCCGCTGATGTCCGGCAGGCCAATGTCGAGAATCAGCAGGTCCGCCGGCGTATGGCGCTGATAGTCCAGCGCCGCCTGCCCGAGATTCAGCCAGGTGGTGCTGAAACCTTCACCCTGCAGGGCAAAAATCAGCGTATCGGCAATCGCCGCTTCGTCTTCGACAATCAGGATATGAGGCATGGCATCCAAGCACGGGAAGTAAGTGCCAGAACGGTGCCGGATGCCTCATGCGCCGTCAATCAGGTCTGATCAGCAATCGGGCTTGTCCGCGGTATAACGCCGGGCCGGGTTCACGGCGGCGCCGAACTCGCGCAGGGCCTTGGCGCCGATCAGCAGCGGATAATTGAAGCTGCTGCGGTCGGTCAGGTTGACCTCGACGGTGCGCTTGACGTTGCCCAGGCACATTTCCAGGTCGACCACCGGACGCTTGGCCACCTGGGCCTCTTCCTTGTCTTCGTCTTCATCGGCGCGGCTCTTGATCTTGCTGATCCGCGCCACCTTGTGTTCGTAGACCTTGCCGTCGGCATCCTTGGTCGCCAGGCGGAAGCGCACCCACTCCTCGCCATCGCGGGTGAAGGTCTCGATGTCCTTGGCCGACAGCGAGGCGGTCAGGGCGCCGGTGTCCATCTTGGCCTTGAGGGTTTCGCCGATTTCCGGCAGTTGAATGTATTCGTAGCGCCCGTAGAGGGTCGGCTCGGCGGCCAGGACCGGCAGCGCCAGCAGGGACAGGAGTGCAAGGACGGATTTCACGTGAGCAGATTCCTTGGAAAGTGGGCAGCAGGATTTTAGACCGTGGCCGGGCAATTGGTTCGGCCCGCGAGAAAACCCGCAGCCGCCACGGTCGGCGAAATTGACCGCCAGCATATCCCGGTATACGTGAAACATTCGTCAGCACATCAGGATTTGGCCTGCCCGGCGAAGGTGCTTATCATGGCGCGCCCAAAGGCTTTCAAGAGTTCCTTATGCGCCGCCTGCTCACCGGCTGTTTCGTCACCCTGCTGCTGTTGCTCAACACCCTGGTCCTGTTCGGGCCGCTGATGGTGTTCGCCCTGCTCAAGCTGGTCCTGCCAGGGCGCCTGCGCGACCATGCGTCAAAGGCAGTGATGTGGATTGCCGAAACCTGGGCCGAAATCGACAAGCTGATCTTCGCCCTGTGCATTCCCACCCAGTGGGATATCCGCGGCGGTGACGAGCTGCGGGGCGACACTTCTTACCTGGTGATCAGCAACCACCAGTCCTGGGTCGATATCCCGGCGCTGATCCAGACCCTCAACCGCCGTACCCCCTTCTTCAAGTTCTTCCTGAAAAAAGAGCTGATCTGGGTGCCCTTCCTCGGCCTCGCCTGGTGGGCCCTGGATTACCCCTTCATGAAGCGCTACAGCAAGGCCTTCCTGGCCAGGAACCCGGAGCTGCAAGGCAAGGACCTGGAAATCACCAAGGCTGCCTGCGAGCTGTTCAAGCGCCAGCCGGTCACCGTGGTCAACTACCTGGAAGGCACCCGCTTCACGCCGGCCAAGCGTGAGCAACAGCAATCTCCTTTCAAGCAACTGCTCAAGCCGAAAGCCGGCGGCGTGGCCTTCGTGCTGGCGGCCATGGGCGAACAGCTCGACGCCATCCTCGATGTGACGGTGGTCTATCCGCAGCAGAAGATTCCCGGTTTCTGGGACCTGATCAGCGGCAACGTGCCGCGGGTGATCGTCGATATCCAGACCCGTGAGCTGGACCCGGCGTTGTGGCAGGGGGATTACGAAAACGATCCGGCGTTTCGCCAGACTGTCCAGAACTGGGTCAACCAGCTCTGGACCGAAAAGGACCAGCGCATCGACGCCTTGCGCGCCGAGCGCCGTTGATCAACTGCCGCTGCCGACGCCCCAGATCCCGCCCAGGCTGTTGAGCAGCGAACCGCCCACGCCCTGCTGACCCAGGTATTGCAGGAGCACCGGGGCGAACTGGCCGATCATGCCGCTGTCCATGCCCAGGGCGCTGAACGCGCTGTTCAGGTCATTGGTGTTCTGCACGTTACCCAGCGCACTCTCCAGGCCGGCGGTCTTGTTGCCACCGCTCTGCCCCAGCAGGCCACTCAAGGCGCCCAGGCTGCCCAGCGCGTTGCCGCCCGAGAGCTTGTCCAGCCCCGGAACGCTTTTGCTCAGTTGCGAGTAGTCGGTGCTGCTCAGCTGGTTCTTCGCCAGGCCCAGCATCGCGCCGGTACCGCCGATGGCCTGCTCCGGCGTGACATCCAGTTGCGAAAGGGCACTGAGCAGATTGGCGGTCTGCGAGGTTGGAGCGGCAGCGGCGGCCTTGTCGCCACCCTGCATGCTGGACACCGCATTGGCGGCATCGCTCAGGCTGAAGCCTGCGGCAAAGACCGGGCTGGCTCCCAGGGTCAGCAACGTAGCCAGTGCAACACTGCGGGAAATTTTCATCGAGACAACCTCTTGAGCATGAAAACCACCCGATATTGGGTGGGAAAAAGCAGCCATTTGACTGGTGGCCAATAGGAATGTTCCCGGTCGCCGATCACAGATCACCACAAGGTTACCTCCCCAGCGCGAAACCAGGTTTTCCGAAGATCGACCTTTAGCCCCGCACGACAAAGCCTGAATCAATGTCGAGCAGGTTTTATTGCGGGCAAGCTCGCTTCTACAGCGCAGAAGCGGCCCCTGACCGATAACCTGGCAAAGACGTTTCTGAAAAGTCTCAGCATGGTCCCCATGCAACCGGGTCTATGATTTCGCTGTTTTCGTCAAAGCAGCCATAGCAAACCACAATGAAAAAAATTCTGTATCCACTCTTGGCCATTGCACTCATCTCCATCGTGGCCTGGCGCGTCTGGTCACCGGTCGATGATTTGGCCTGTGCAGGCCAAACCGCGGCCAACGGCCCGCTGGGCCGCTTCGTTACCGACTACTTCAAGCAAGGCGATGGCAGAGCCTGGCAAGAAGACACCAACGTCTTCGATATCCTCGCCGAACCCACGGCCAGCAGCATCACCCAGCAGCCGCAAGCGTATTACTGCGAAGCGCTCGGTCTGCTTGAAAGCCCGACACGCACACAGTCGGAGAAGGTCTATACCTCGATCCTGATGCTGAAGCTGCCCATCGACCATTACCTGAGCCTCATGGATCACAGCCACAGGTTTTATAAAGAGGGGCGGATCGATGACACAGTGCTGGGGTTTGTCCTTAAACCCAGAGGAACCGCACTCAACTATTGGTGGCTTCCGCAATGGCGCTCCCGCTTCAACCGAGATGCGCCGTCTGTGTTCCCTCCACCCGATATTGCAGAAATACTGTCCGGAAAGTACTGGCTCCACTATCCGGGCGCAGGTTTCTGAACATCGAAAACAGGCATAAAAAAGGGCGACCCGAGGGTCGCCCTTTTTACTGCGCCAAAGCCTTAGGCCGCGCTGAACAGCTTGTGCGGGTCGATGACGAATTTCTTTGGCACGCCGGCATCGAACTCGCCGTAGCCACGCGGGGCGTCGTCCAGGCTGATGACCTGCACACCGACCACTTCGGCGATGTTGATGCGGTCCCACATGATGGCTTGCATCAGTTGGCGGTTGTACTTCATCACCGGGGTCTGGCCGGTGTGGAAGCTGTGGGACTTGGCCCAGCCGAGGCCGAAGCGGATGCTCAGGCTGCCCATCTTGGCCGCGGCATCCACCGCGCCCGGGTCTTCGGTGACGTAGAGGCCGGGAATACCGATCTTGCCGGCGACCCGTACCACACCCATCAACGAGTTGAGCACCGTGGCCGGCGCTTCGTGCTGGGCACCGGAATGGCCATGGCCGCGGGCTTCGAAGCCCACCGCGTCGACCGCGCAATCCACTTCCGGCTCGCCGAGCAGCGCGGCGATCTGTTCGTGCAGCGGGGTGTCCTTGGACAGGTCGGCGATTTCAAAACCCTGGGCCTTGGCGTGGGCCAGGCGCACCGGGTTGACGTCGCCGACGATCACCACCGCCGCGCCCAGCAGACGGGCGGACGCAGCCGCGGCCAGGCCTACCGGGCCGGCACCGGCGATGTAGACGGTGCTGCCCGGGCCAACGCCGGCCGTTACCGCGCCGTGATAGCCGGTCGGCAGGATGTCGGACAGGCAAGTCAGGTCGCGGATCTTCTCCATGGCCTTGTCGCGGTCCGGCAGTTTCAGCAGGTTGAAGTCGGCGTACGGCACCAGCACGTATTCGGCCTGGCCGCCGGTCCAATCGCCCATGTCGACGTAGCCGTAGGCACCGCCGGCGCGAGCCGGGTTGACGGTCAGGCAGACCCCGGTGTGTTGCTCCTTGCAGGAACGGCAGCGCCCGCAAGCCACGTTGAATGGCACCGAGACCAGGTCGCCGAGCTTCAGGTTCTCGACGTCGCTGCCCTTCTCCACCACCTCGCCGGTGATTTCGTGACCCAGGACCAGGCCGACCTGGGCAGTGGTACGGCCGCGCACCATGTGCTGGTCCGAACCGCAGATATTGGTGGATACCACGCGCAGGATGACGCCGTGCTCAATCTTCCTGCCGCGCGGGTCCTGCATTTTGGGATAGTCGATTTTCTGTACTTCGACCTTGCCATTGCCGAGATACACGACACCACGATTACCAGACATGCTTTCACCTCGCTGTTGTTTTTATGAAACCGCGTTGCCGGAAAAAGGCAGCGCGTAGAGTGCTCGGGTACAGATGCTGTTTCGTTCTTCAAAATCGCTTCGCTGTAGCCGCTGCCGCAGGCTGCGATAAGTCCGGGCCACGTTGGTCGAAGGGCCTTCCAGGGCCCTCAGGAGCGGTGCCCCCTACGGGGTCGATCGCAGCCTTCTGCAGCGGCTACAGGTCATAGAACCACCGTCCGGTTGGCGTTGAGGAACACCCGCCGTTCGATGTGATAACCCACGGCCCGCGCCAGGGTCAGGCCTTCGATATCGCGCCCCTTGGCGATCAGGTCCTCGGGGTAATGACTGTGATCCACCACTTCCACGCCCTGGGCGATGATCGGGCCCTCGTCCAGGTCGTTGTTGATGTAGTGCGCGGTGGCGCCCACCAGTTTCACGCCCTTGTTGTAGGCCTGGTGATAAGGCTTGGCGCCCTTGAAACCGGGCAGCAGGGAGTGGTGGATATTGATCGCCTTGCCATCGAGCTTGCGGCACAGCTCCGGCGACAGCACTTGCATGTAGCGCGCAAGGATCACCAGTTCGGCGCCGGAGTCCTCGATCACCTGCCACACCTGGCGCTCCTGGGACGGCTTGTCGTTGGGGTCCAGGGGGAAGTGGTAGTACGGGATCTGGTGCCAGTCGGCCAGGGGCTTGAGGTCCGGGTGGTTGGACACCACCGCCACCACGTCCATCGCCAGTTGGCCGATGCGCTGGCGGTAGAGCAGGTCGTTGAGGCAGTGATCGGCCTTGGAGACCATGATCACCACTTTCGGCCGATGCTGCGGCGGGGTCAGTTCGACGTTCATGTCGAAAGCCCGGGCGCGCTCGGCCAGACCGTCGCGCAGGCCCTGCTCGTTGAAATTCTCGGGCTGGCGGAATTCCACGCGAATGAAAAAACGCGCCGAAAGCCGGTCATCGAAAGAATGGTGCTCGGTGACGTAGCAGCCCTGCTCGAACAGAAAGCGGGTCACCGCGTCCACCGTGCCGAGCACGCTGGGGCAGTCGGCGGTGAGAATCCAGGTATCGGGTGCGCGGCTCATGCGGGGTGACTCCTGTTCGTAAGTACACTTCTGTAGCCGCTGCCACAGGCTGCGATCGACCCCGAAGGGGGCGTGCCCTGCAGAGCCTCGGAAGGCCCTGCGGGCCTTCATCGCAGCCTGCGGCAGCGGCTACAGGGATTCGCGTCAGGCCTGGACGCTGAGGCCGTATTCGGCAGCGGCATCCTGCAGCCACAACCACCAGTAATCGGAGAAGCTGCGGCGGATCACCAGTTCCCAGGTGTCTTCGCCCATGCGGCGGATCACCAGTTGCGACTTGGCGAACACAGTGCCGACGGCCTTGCCCACCGGGAAGTTGTTCGGGTGCACGTCGTAGCTGGTGGACTTCATCAGCACTTGGCGCACGTTCGGGCCGGACAGTTCGAGGATCTGCTGGCCGCCACTGACGTTGACGATCTGGATGTGCAGGTCGCCCAGCGCTTCGCGCAGTTTTTTCTCGGCGGCGAATTCTTCGCCGCTCGGCACCACCAGCAACCACTCGTCCGGCCCCATCCACTGCAGGCTGGTTTCGCCCTTGGCGACCACGGTCAGGGCCACTGGCAGCTCCAGGCCCAGGGCCTTGTGCACGCCGGCAGCGAAGGCCGGGTCATGAGCATCGCCACGGATGGTCAGGTGGCCGAGGAGTTTCTTCTCGCGCAGGATCACGCCTGCGTTCTTGCGGCCCTTGCCCACCAGGCTGGCGAGGTCGGCATGGTGCAGCGACGACTCGGCTTTGGCGCCAGTGGTCGGGCGCTGTTGGTAAACGTTGACTGCGGTCATAGAGCACCTGTCTTGAATTCTGTTGTGCGAAAACCACCGATCCCGTAGCCGCTGCCGAAGGCTGCGACAGGCCGGGGTCGCGCCCGACTCGAAGAACCTTCCAGCGCCCTCGAAAGCGGCGCCTGCTTCGCAGTCGTACGCAGCCTGCGGCAGCGGCTACATGGATCTTTGTTAAACGTTCTGGCGATCGCCTTTCGGATCGAAGAACACCGAAGAAACGATTTCCGCCTCGATCACCGTGCCGTCGGCCAATGGCGCGAACACCCGCTCACCCATCCGCTTCAGGCCGCCCTTGACCACGCCCATGGCAAACGAATAACCCAGGGAGTTGTGGGCATAGCTGGAGGTCACGTGACCGACCATGCTCATCGGGATCGCCTGCTTGGTGTTGAACACCAGCTGCGCGCCTTCCGGCAGCCACTGGTTCGGGTCGATCGGTTTCAGGCCCACCAGCTGCTTGCGCTGGTCGCGCACGCAGTCTTCGCGGTTCATGCCACGCCAGCCGATCCACGAGAACGGCTTGGTGCGACCGACGCACCAGCCCATGTTCAGGTCGTCCGGGGTCATCGAGCCGTCGGTGTCCTGGCCGACGATGATGAAGCCCTTCTCAGCCCGCAATACGTGCATGGTTTCGGTGCCGTACGGGGTCAGGTTGTACTTCTTGCCGGCCTCGACGATCTGCTCCAGTACGCCCATGGAGTAGTCGGCCTGGACGTTGACTTCGTACGACAGCTCGCCGGTGAAGGAAATGCGGAACACCCGCGCCGGCACACCGCCCACCAGGCCTTCTTTCCAGGTCATGAACGGGAAGCCGTCCTTGTCCAGGTCGATGTCGGTGACTTCGCTGAGCAGCTTGCGGCTGTTCGGCCCGGACAGGGTCATGGTCGCCCAGTGGTCGGTGACCGAGGTGAAGTACACCTTGAGGTCCGGCCATTCGGTCTGCTGATAGATCTCCAGCCATTGCAGGACACGCGCGGCGCCGCCCGTGGTGGTGGTCATGATGAAGTGGTTTTCGCCGACGCAGGCGGTCACGCCGTCGTCGAAGACCATACCGTCTTCCTTGCACATCAGGCCGTAGCGCGCCTTGCCCACGTCGAGCTTGGTCCAGGCGTTGGTGTAGATGCGGTTGAGGAACTCACGGGCGTCCGGACCCTGGATATCGATCTTGCCCAGGGTCGAGGCGTCGAGCAGGCCGACGCTGTCGCGCACTGCCTTGCACTCGCGCTTGACCGCGGCATGCAGGTCTTCGCCATTCTTCGGGAAGTACCAGGGGCGCTTCCACTGGCCGACGTCCTCGAACTCGGCGCCGTTCTTCACGTGCCACGCATGCAGCGCGGTGAAGCGTACCGGCTCGAAGATGTGCCCGCAGTGACGACCGGCCACGGCGCCGAAAGTCACCGGCGTGTAGTTCGGACGGAACATGGTGGTGCCCATCTGCGGGATGCTCACGTTCAGCGAACGGGCCGCGATGGCCAGGCCGTTGACGTTGCCGAGCTTGCCCTGATCGGTACCGAAGCCCAGCGCGGTGTAGCGCTTGACGTGCTCGACCGACTCGAAGCCCTCGCGGGTCGCCAGTTCGATGGCGGCGGCGGTGACGTCGTTCTGCAAGTCGACGAATTGCTTGGGTGCCCGCGCGGTGCCTTTTTCATGGGGCACCTGGAACAGCGCCAGGGTCGGCTCTTCCATACGGCTCAGGGCTTTGGGCAATACCGCTTCCACGGCCTTGAAACCCGCTTCGCTGGCAGCGCGCACGCCACCTTCGAAACCGTCGGCCAGGGAATCGCCGAGGCCGTAGACGCCGTTGATGCCGCCGACGCACACGCGTTTCTGCGGTGCTTCGCCCGGTACGAAACCGAGGATGTCTTCACGCCAGATCGGCTTGCCGCCCAGGTGCGACGCCAGGTGCACCACCGGGCTGTAGCCGCCGGAGCTGGCAATCAGGTCGCAGTCCAGCCACTCGCCTGGGCTGGTGACCTTGTGGGCCTTGACGTCGATCGCCGCGACGCGGGCGCCGGTCACATGCTTGCTGCCACGGGCTTCGATCACCGCACTGGAGGTGAGGATGCGAATGCCCTTGGCGCGGGCTTCTTCCACCAGCGCGCCACGTGGGTTGTGACGGGCATCGGCGATGGCCACCACTTGCAGGCTGGCGTCGAGCCAGTCCAGGGCCACACGGTAGGCATGGTCGTTGTTGGTGCTCAGCACCAGCTTCTTGCCCGGTGCCACGCCATAGCGACGCACGTAGACCGAGACCGCGCCGGCCAGCATGTTGCCCGGCACGTCGTTGTTGCCGTAGACCAGCGGACGCTCGCAGGCGCCGGTGGCCAGCACCACGCGCTTGGCGCGTACCCGGTGGATGCGCTGGCGCACCTGGCCGATTGGTGCGCGATCGCCGAGGTGGTCGGTCAGGCGCTCGTGAATGGTCAGGAAGTTATGGTCGTGGTAGCCGTTCACGGTGGCCCGTGGCAGCAGGGTCACGTCCGGCAGCGACTTCAGCTCGGCGACCACGGTGGCGATCCACTCGGCCGCCGGCTTGCCGTCCAGGCTTTCGCGGCTGTCCAGCAGGCTGCCGCCGAATTCTTCCTGCTCGTCGGCGAGGATCACCCGCGCACCGCTGCGCGCAGCCGCCAGGGCCGCGGCCAGGCCGGCAGGGCCGGCGCCGACGATCAGCACGTCGCAGTGCTGGTTCATGTAGTCGTAGGTGTCCGGATCGTTCTCGGTCGGCGAGCGACCCAGGCCCGCGGCCTTGCGGATGTACTTCTCGTAGGTCATCCAGAACGATTGCGGGTACATGAAGGTTTTGTAGTAGAAGCCCGGTGGCATCAGCTTGCCGCCGACCTTGCCGAGAATCCCCATCATGTCGTTGTTGACGCTCGGCCAGCCGTTGGTGCTGGTGGCGACCAGGCCCTGGTACAGCGCCTGTTGGGTGGCGCGCACGTTGGGGATCTGGGTGGCTTCGGTGGCGCCGATCTGCAGCACCGCGTTCGGCTCTTCGGCACCGGCGGCGAAAATGCCGCGCGGCCGGGAATACTTGAAGCTGCGACCGATGATGTCCACGCCGTTGGCCAGCAGGGCAGCGGCCAGGGTGTCGCCTTCGAAGCCTTTGTAGGTCTGGCCGTTGAAGGTGAAGCTGAGGACTTTGTTGCGGTCGATGCGTCCGCCGTTGGACAGGCGATTGGACTGGCTCATACCTTCTCTCCCAGAGCCTGCGTGGCCGCTTTCGGGCTATCGGTCTTGTCGGTGAATTGTGGCTTGGTACCGATCTTGTAGGTTTCGAGAATCTCGTAGGTCACGGTGTCGCGGGTGGCGTTGAAGTACTGACGGCAGCCGGCGGCATGGATCCACAGCTCGTGGTGCAGACCGCGAGGGTTATCGCGGAAGAACATGTAGTCGCCCCACTCCTCGTCGGTGCAGTTGTTCGGGTCCAGTGGACGCGGGATATGCGCCTGGCCGGACGAATGGAATTCCTCTTCGGAGCGCAGTTCGCCGCAGTGAGGACAGAAGATGTGCAACATAGGGATTTCTCCTATCAAGCCTCTTGAAAACGTAGCGAGCGAAGGCAAGACAAGGCAAAAACAGGGGAGAAAGCGGAGCTTAGTTTACTAAGTGAGCATTTCGAGCCTGTTTTTAACGCCGTATTGCCGAGCGCAGTAGTTTTCATGAGGCCTTTGTTAGTGGGCGACAGCTGCAGCGCCGTGTTCATCGATCAGCGCACCGTTGTGGAAACGGTCGATGGAGAAAGGTGCGGCCAGGGGGTGCATTTCACCCTTGGCCAGGCTCGCGGCGAATACGTTGCCCGAGCCAGGTGTTGCCTTGAAGCCGCCGGTACCCCAACCGCAGTTGAAGAACATGTTCGGCACCGGAGTCTTGGAAATGATCGGGCAGGCGTCCGGGGTGGTGTCGACGATGCCGCCCCATTGGCGGTTCATGCGCACCCGCGAAAGGATCGGGAACATCTCGACGATGGCCTGGATGGTGTGCTCGATCACCGGGTACGAACCGCGCTGGCCGTAGCCGACCCAGCCGTCGATACCGGCGCCGATCACCAGGTCGCCCTTGTCGGACTGGCTGATGTAACCGTGCACCGCGTTGGACATGATCACGCTGTCGATGATCGGCTTGATCGGCTCGGACACCAGTGCTTGCAGCGGGTGCGATTCGATCGGCAGGCGGAAACCGGCGAGCTTGGCCATGTGCCCGGAGTTACCGGCGGTGACCACGCCGACGCGCTTGGCGCCGATGAAGCCCTTGTTGGTTTCCACGCCGATGCACACACCGTTTTCCTTGCGGAAGCCGATCACTTCGGTCTGCTGGATCAGGTCCACGCCCAGAGCGTCGGCGGCACGGGCAAAGCCCCAGGCCACGGCATCGTGACGGGCCACGCCGCCACGGCGCTGGACGGTGGCGCCCAGTACCGGGTAGCGGGTGTTCTTGGAGCAGTCCAGGTACGGAATCTCGTCCGCCACCTGCTTGGCGTTGAGCAGCTCGCCATCCACGCCGTTGAGGCGGTTGGCGCTGACCCGACGCTCGGAATCACGGATGTCCTGCAGGGTGTGGCACAGGTTGTAGACGCCGCGCTGGGAGAACATCACGTTGTAGTTGAGGTCCTGGGACAGGCCTTCCCACAGTTTCATCGCGTGTTCGTACAGGTGCGCCGACTCGTCCCACAAGTAGTTGGAACGCACGATGGTGGTGTTGCGCGCGGTGTTACCGCCGCCCAGCCAACCTTTTTCGACCACGGCGACGTTGGTGATGCCGTGCTCCTTGGCCAGGTAGTAGGCGGTCGCCAGGCCATGCCCGCCACCGCCGACGATGACCACGTCGTAGACCTTTTTCGGGGTCGGCGTGCGCCACATGCGCTGCCAGTTTTCATGGTGGCTGAGGGAGTGCTTGAAGAGGCCGAAGCCCGAGTAGCGTTGCATAGTCATTTACTCCAAAACCGCACTCAGCGATAAACCGGGAAGTCCGCGCACAGGGCCGATACCTGACGAGCGACATTGGCCTCGACATCGGCATCGCCGAGGTGGTCGAGGATGTCGCAGATCCAGCCGGCCAGCTCCACGCACTGGGTAACCTTGAAGCCGCGGGTGGTCACCGCCGGGGTGCCGATACGCAGGCCGGAGGTCACGAACGGCGACTGTGGATCGTTCGGCACGGCGTTCTTGTTCACGGTGATGTGGGCGCGCCCCAGGGCGGCGTCCGCCTCCTTGCCGGTGAGACCCTGACGGATCAGGCTGACCAGGAACAGGTGGTTGTCGGTGCCGCCGGACACTACATCGTAGCCGCGTTTGATAAATACGCCGGCCATGGCCTGGGCGTTGTCGATCACTTGCTGCTGGTAGGCCTTGAAGCCAGGCTCCAGCGCTTCCTTGAAGCACACCGCCTTGCCGGCGATCACATGCATCAGCGGGCCGCCCTGGGCGCCCGGGAAGACCGCGGCGTTGAGCTTCTTCTCGATTTCTTCGTTGGCCTTGGCCAGGATCAGGCCGCCACGCGGACCGCGCAGGGTCTTGTGGGTGGTGGTGGTGACCACGTCGGCGTAAGGCAGCGGGTTCGGGTACAGGCCAGCGGCGACCAGGCCGGCGACGTGGGCCATGTCGACGAACAGCAGCGCGCCGACCTTATCGGCGATCTGGCGGAAGCGTGGGAAGTCGAGGGTCTTGGAGTAGGCCGAGAAGCCGGCGACGATCATCTTCGGCTTGCACTCGACGGCCAGGCGCTCGACTTCGTCGTAGTCGATCAGCCCGGTGTTGGTGTCGATGCCGTACTGCACGGCGTTGTACAGCTTGCCCGAGGACGACACCTTGGCGCCGTGGGTCAGGTGGCCGCCGTGGGCCAGGCTCATGCCCAGGATGGTGTCGCCGGCTTGCAGCAGGGCCAGGTACACGGCGCTGTTGGCCGAGGAACCGGAGTGCGGCTGGACGTTGGCGTAGTCGGCGCCGAACAGTTGCTTGGCGCGTTCGATGGCCAGGGCCTCGACCTTGTCCACGTGCTCGCAGCCGCCGTAGTAGCGCTTGCCCGGATAACCTTCGGCGTACTTGTTGGTCAGGCCGCTGCCTTGCGCTTGCATCACGCGCTTGCTGGTGTAGTTCTCCGACGCGATCAGCTCGATGTGATCTTCCTGACGTTGCTCCTCGGCATTCATGGCCGCCAGCAGTGCATCGTCATAACCCTGGATTTGGTCTTGCTTGCTGAACATCGCGTCTCTCCCAGCGGCGGCGGTGCGCCTTTCGTCTCGGTGAGGCACGTACCCTGCGGTAGTGCCCTTTGGATGCGATGGTATGACCGGCGCTGACCGGCCAAATGCCTATGGACGCCACGCAAAGGTGCGTTTACGACATGGCCTGGCGCAGAGAGACAATTGCTTGCGGGCGCCACGCGCCGAAGGCTCTATGTCGGTGGCTTGCCCGCGACCGCCAGCCCCCGCCACCGACCAGTGGCGCCACAGCTTTCATGTTGGCGTGTCGCCTCTGTAGCCGCTGCCGAGCCTGCGAGGCTGCGCTCGAGGACGCAGTCCTCGCAAAACCTGAGCACGCGATATGCCTGGAAGAACAGGTTGCCTGGTTTTACGACCGCTTCGCGGCCGAGCGCAGCCTCGCCAGCTCGGCAGCGGCTACAGGGCGTTCGTAGCGACAACGGTTCGCCATCAGGCCAGCAGGTTGCGCAGCATCAGCAGCAGGAGGAAATGCCCGGGATACAGCAGATAGGCCCAGCGCCGCATCGGTGGCGGCGAAAAACCGCGCATCCGGCGCAGGATCGCCAGCCCCAGCCACGGCGCCAGCACGCAGGCGAGCAGCGCCCAGGCGGCCACCTGATTACCCAGGCGCGCCGCCGGCAGCAGGCTTTGCCACTGGTTGGCCGCCAGGCACAGCAGCCCCGGCAGCAGCGCCCAGTACCAGCGGCGCTGCAGCACCAGCAACATCGCCAGCGGCAGCAAGACGCCGAACAGGCCGAACATCAGGTACCGGTCGAACAGCCCGCCGAGCAAGGCCGCGCCGATCCCCAGCCACAGCGCCAGCCCGCCGCGACGCTGCCAGGCGCGGGCCACCAACAGGCCCAGGGCCAGGGTCGGCAGCACATTCAGGGTGTCGGGGTCGGGAATGTACAGCCGGTACGGCACCTCGCTGAGCAGGCTGAACAACAGCAGCCAGCCCAGGTAACGCCATTGCCCCGCGCCCTCGCGATCCGTCGCGCCGGCCCGCGCCACATTGGCCGCCAGCGCCAGGCAGAACCAGGGAAACGCCAGGCGCCCGGGCACATACAGCAGATCGAGGCTCCAGCCGACGTAGCGCAGGTGATCGAGCACCATGCTCAGCAGCGCCAGCCACTTGAGCAGGTCCAGGGCGCCATCGCGCCGGGCGGCCAGCGGGGTCAGCAGCGGGTCTGGCATATATCCTCATGGCCTGTGCATTTTTCACCCATAAACAGAGCCTGTGCTCCCCCCTCAATCTTGGGTAAAGTGGCGCTCCACCGATCTCTGCGGGGCCTGCGCTGTCCTGCCGGCCCAGACCTCGTTGCGGACGCTTGACCCAAGGGCTCCTTACCCAGGAGCGCCTTATCCGGAGCCCTTTATCGAAGGACTCCCCTCTCGGACCCTTAGCACGGAAGACGGCCATGACCGACAAGAGCCAACAATTCGCCAGCGACAACTATTCCGGCATTTGCCCCGAGGCCTGGGCGGCCATGGACCAGGCCAACCGCGGCCACGAGCGCGCCTATGGCGACGACCAGTGGACCGCACGCGCCGCCGATTATTTCCGCAAGTTGTTCGAGACCGACTGCGAGGTGTTCTTCGCCTTCAATGGCACCGCCGCCAACTCCCTGGCCCTGTCGTCGCTGTGCCAGAGTTACCACAGCGTCATCTGCTCGGAAACCGCCCACGTCGAAACCGACGAATGCGGCGCGCCGGAATTCTTCTCCAACGGCTCCAAGCTGCTGATCGCCGGCACCGAGAACGGCAAGCTGACCCCGGACTCGATCCGCGACATCGCCCTCAAGCGCCAGGACATCCACTACCCCAAGCCACGAGTGGTGACCCTGACCCAGGCCACCGAGGTCGGCAGCGTCTATACCCCGGAAGAAATCCGCGCCATCAGCGCCACCTGCAAGGAGCTGGGGCTGAACCTGCACATGGACGGCGCGCGCTTCTCCAACGCCTGCGCTTTCCTTGGCTGCTCGCCCGCCGACCTGACCTGGAAAGCCGGGGTCGACGTACTGTGCTTCGGCGGCACGAAAAACGGCATGGCGGTGGGCGAGGCGATCCTGTTCTTCAACCACAAGCTGGCCGAAGACTTCGACTACCGCTGCAAGCAGGCCGGCCAGCTGGCCTCGAAGATGCGCTTCCTGTCCGCGCCCTGGGTCGGCCTGCTGGAAAACGACGCCTGGCTCAAATACGCTCGCCACGCCAACCATTGCGCGCAATTGCTGGCCGAGCTGGTAGCGGACATTCCAGGGGTGGAGCTGATGTTCCCGGTGCAGGCCAACGGCGTGTTCCTGCAACTCTCGGAACCGGCCATCGCCGCGCTGACCGCCAAGGGCTGGCGCTTCTACACCTTCATCGGTAAAGGCGGCGCGCGCTTCATGTGCTCGTGGGACACCGAAGAAGCGCGGGTCCGCGAACTGGCCGCGGACATTCGCCAGGTCATGGCCGGCTGAATGCCCTCGCCGGCCTGCCGCCTCCTGTCGAGATCGGGAGCGGTGGGCCGGCGCTGCGTGACATCAGTTCACAAATTCCTGAACTGATTATTTCCCTCCACTGATTCAACATCACAGGCGTATATCCGAGACTCCGGGGTCAATTTATAAAAACAAGGCACAGCCCCATGACCAGCCTGCCCGCGGCAACGGAAAAAGCCCCGTCCCCCAGCCTCAAGATCGAAACCCGCTCCATCGACTACGTGCCGCGCCACGAGCGCCACGGCAAGGTCTGGCACCAGGGTCCGTTCTGGTTCACCGGCAACTTCGTCCTGACCACCATGGTCACCGGCTTCACCGGCGCCGCCCTCGGCCTGAGCCTGCACTACTCGATCCTGGCCATCGTCCTCGGCGTCTGCCTGGGCACCTTCTGCATGGCCTTCCATGCCAACCAGGGGCCACGCATGGGCCTGCCGCAGATGATCCAGTCGCGGGCGCAATTCGGCCTGCGCGGGGCCATCGTCCCCTTCACTGCGGTGGTCTTCGTCTACATCGGCTTCAACGTGTTCAACGTGATCCTCGCCACCGACGCCATCAACACCGTGGTGCCCGGCGCGCGGGCGCCCTGGTACAGCCTGATGATCATCCTTGCGGTGATCATCGCCGTGGTCGGGCATGACCTGCTGCACGCCGTGCAGCGCTGGCTGACCTACATCATGATCAGCGTGTTCACCGTGCTGACCATCAGCGCGCTGATGACCCTGCAGGCCGACGCCGCCGTGGCCGACGCGCACTTCTCCTGGTCGGCGTTCCTGATCCAGCTGTCGGCGGCCGCCGGCTACCAGATCAGCTACTCGGTGTATGTCTCGGACTATTCGCGCTACCTGCCGCACAAGACCTCGTCGCGCCAGGTGATTTTCTGGACCTACCTGGGCGCCGCGGGCTCGGCGTTGTGGCTGATGTCCCTGGGCGCCTTCCTCGCCTCCGCCCTGCCGTCGCCGGACGCCATCGGCAGCGTCCGCGAAGTCGGCAACCAGATGATCCCGGGCTTCGGCACCTTTACCGTGCTGATCGCCGTGCCCGCCCTGGTCGGCATCATGGCGGTCAACTGCTACGGCGCGATGCTCACCGGCATCAGCGCCATCGACGGCTTCCTGCAGATCCAGCCGAACCTCAAGAGCCGGGTGGTGGGCATCGCCCTGGTGGCGGTGGTGATTTTCCTGATCGCCATGAACATTCCCGACAGTTACCTGGCGAGCTTCAACACCTTCGTGCTGCTGATGCTGTATTTCCTGGTGCCCTGGACCGCGGTCAACCTGGCGGACTTCTACGTGGTGCGCAAAGGTCACTACGCCATCAGCGACATCTTCAACCCGGCCGGCATCTATGGCCGCTGGGCCATGCCCGGGCTCATCGCCTATTTCCTCGGCCTGGTCGCGATGATTCCATTCATGTCCCTGAGCTTCTACCAGGGCCCGGTGGCCCGGGCGCTGGAGGGCGCGGACATTGCCTTTGTCATCGGCCTGGCCGTGGCCGGCGTGGCCTACTGGGCGCTGACCCGGGGCCTGGACCTGGACGCCGAGCGCCTGGCGATCCAGGCCAGCGAACGCCAACTGGAAGGAGCCGGCCAATGACTGGATTGCCCACCCTGAAAGTCGCCTGCCAGCAGATCGCCCCACGGGTGGGCGAGCTCGACTACAACCGCGAGCTGGGCCAGCGGGCCATCCGCGAGGCCGCAGCCCAGGGCGCCCAGGTGGTGGTGCTGCCGGAACTGGTGCAGAGCGGTTATGTGTTCACCGATCGGCAGGAGGCGCTGGCGCTGTCCGAGGCCCTCGATGGGCCGACGCTGACCCTGTGGAAGGCCCTGGCCGCAGAGCTGCAGGTGGTGATCGTCGGCGGTTTCTGCGAGCGCCTGAATGCCGGACAAGTGGCCAACAGCGCCGCGCTGGTCGAGCCCGAGGGGCGGGTGACGGTGTACCGCAAGGCCCATCTGTGGGACCGGGAAAAGCTTGTGTTCACTGTTGGCGACCAACCGCCGCCGCTGGTCGAAACCCGTTTTGGCGCGATCGCGATGCTGATCTGCTACGACCTGGAGTTCCCGGAATGGGTGCGCCTGCCCGCGCTGGCCGGCGCCGCCCTGCTCTGCGCCCCGGTCAACTGGCCGGACGGGCCGCGTCCGGCGGGCGAACGCCCGGCGGAAATGGTCCGGGTCCAGGCCAACGCCGCGGTCAACCGCATGTTCATCGCCGCCTGCGACCGCTGCGGCGACGAGCGTGGCGTGGCCTGGGTCGGCGGCTCGCTGATCGTCGACGCCGACGGATATCCGCTGGCCGGCAGCGCCCGTCAGCCCCAGCAGCAACTGCTGCTGGCGGAACTGCCCCTGGCGGACGCCCGGCACAAGCACATCAGCCCCCATAACCACGTACACCTGGACCGCCGCCCGGCGCTGTACTGAGCCCTCCCCGGCCGCGGGCAACGCTCGCGGCCCTTCGCCTTTTCGCCCCTGATCCGCGCGCGCCGCCAGACATGAACTAGATTGTCTGGCGAGCCGCTGTACCCGCTCGGATAACGACAATAATCGGGAGCGCATCCATGTCCTTACAAGGCAAGACCCTGTTCATCACCGGCGCCAGTCGTGGCATCGGCCGTGAAATCGCCCTACGGGCGGCGCGGGACGGGGCCAATATCGTGATCGCGGCGAAAAGCGCCGACCCCCATCCCAAGCTGCCCGGCACCATCTTCAGCGTGGCCCGCGAAGTCGAGGCGGCGGGCGGCAAGGCCCTGGCGTTGCAGGTGGACGTGCGTGACGAAGAGACAGTGCGCCAGGCCCTGGCCAAGGCCACCGAGCATTTCGGCGGCATCGATGCGCTGGTCAACAATGCCGGGGCGATCAAGTTGACCGGGGTGCAGCACATCGAGCTCAAGCGCTTCGACCTGATGCACCAGATCAACACCCGCGCCGTGCTGCTGTGCAGCCAGGCGGCCCTGCCCTACCTGAAAACCAGCGGAGGCCACATCCTCAACCTGTCGCCGCCGCTGAACCTGGCGAGCAAATGGTTCGCCCAGTACAGCCCCTACACCGTGACCAAATACGGCATGAGCATGCTGACCCTGGGCATGAGCGAGGAATTCAGCAACTACGGCATCAGCGTCAACTCGCTGTGGCCGCAGACCATGATCGCCACCGCCGCCATCGAGTTCCAGCTGGGTTCGCGCGAGTCGTTCAAGCATGCGCGCACGCCTGCAATCATGGCCGATGCGGCCCACGCGATCCTCTCCAGCAGCCAGCGCCGCATCACCGGGCGCTTGCTGATAGACGAAGAAATACTGCGCGAACAGGGGGTGAGCGACTTCGCCCATTACCGCTTCGATCCCGACAGCAGCGAAACGCTGATGACGGATCTGTTTATCGACTGAGCGAGCGGATCAATCTGTAGCCGCTGCCGAGGTACGAGGCTGCGATCGACTGCAAAGCAGTCGCAAACCCAGCCCCTCGATAGGTCAGAAGCACCGAGAGCTCCGGGTTCACGGTTGCTACGCAACCGATCGCAGCCTCGTACCTCGGCAGCGGCTACGGGCTACCGGTCCGCCCCTCAATACTCGACCCGCACATCCCCCTTCGGCACGCTGCAGCAGGACAGGATGTAGCCTTCGGCTTCGTCTTCCTCGGTGATGCCACCGTTGTGGTCCATCTCCACTTCACCGCCCAGCTTGAGCACCTTGCAGGTGCCGCAGATGCCCATGCCGCAGGCCTTGGGGATCATCAGGCCAAGCTTGGCCGCGGCGGCGTGGACGGTCTCGCCCGGCGCCACGCGGATGCTCTTGCCGGAAGCGGTGAACTCCACCTGGTGCAGGTCGGCGATATCGATTTCCGGCGCCTCGGCGGCCTGCTCGGCCTGTTCCACGGCGTCGGCACGAGCTTCCGCCGGCGTCGCGCCGAAGGATTCCTCGTGGTAGCGCGACATGTCGAAGCCGCTGGCTTCGAGCAGGCGCTTGACCGCGTTCATGTACGGCGTCGGGCCGCAGCAGAACACTTCACGCTCGAGGAAGTCCGGCGCCATCAGCTCCAGCATCTTGTGGTTCAGGTAGCCGCGATAACCGGCCCAGGGCTCGCCCAGGCCGTGTTTCTCGCAGATCAGGTGCAGGCTGAAGTTGTCGATCCGCGACGCCATGTGCTCCAGCTCGCGGTGATAGATGATGTCCTTCGGCGAACGGGCGCTGTGGATAAACACCATGTCGACATTGCCGTTGGTGTCGTAGAACCAGCGCGCCATGGACATCACCGGCGTGATGCCGACGCCGCCGCTGAGGTAGAGGACTTTCGGGCTCGGGAAGTCGATGGCGTTGAACAACCCCACCGGCCCGTGCACCGCCAGTTCCTGGCCTTCGTGCAGGGTGTCGTGCAGCCAGTTGGAGACCTTGCCGCCCGGGACGCGCTTGATGGTCACCGAGAAGCTGTACGGCACCGAGGGCGAGCTGGAAATGGTGTAGGAACGCATGATCGGCTGGCCTTCGATCTCCAGCTCCAGGGTGACGAACTGCCCCGGTTTGAAGAAGAACATGATCGGCTGGTCGGCCATGAAACAGAAGGTGCGCACGTCCCAGGTTTCCTGGATGACTTTGACGCAACGGACGATGTGTCGGCCATTGGCCCAGGTCTGGGTGGTTACCGGGTTCAGGAAGTTGTTGGACATGCTGATCTCCACGGCCGACTGCCGGCCTTTATGGTGGCGATTGTGCGCAGGCCCATAAACACCCATTTACCTATCTGCGACATTCACATACTTATCGCGACCAGCCCCCAACCACCGGGGCTTGCGCGTCGGGAACAGATTGGGCCATGTCGCCCATGGATAAGGTTCCGGGCCGCGCCGGCCCCACACTCGCCTCAACTGATAACCGCTGATTTTTCAGCCTTGCGTCGCACCAACCGTAGCCACTTTCGCCGGCCACACAGATGGCCATGAGGACCAAAACGATGGACGTCACCGCAACCCTGAGCCTGGGCGATCCGCTGGAACCCGCACGCAAGGCCACCGCGCAAATGCTCCAAGAACGCGAGCGGACCTTTTCCCTGCCGCAGCCGTTCTACTGCGACGAGCGCCTGTTCGATATCGACATGCAGGAGATCTTCCAGAAGGAATGGCTGATCGCCGGCATGACCTGCGAGATTCCGACCAAGGGCAACTACATGACCCTGCAGGTCGGCAAGAACCCGATCATCGTGATCCGTGGCGCCGACGGCGTGGTCCATGCCTTCCACAACGTCTGCCGCCACCGCGGTTCGCGCCTGTGCACCAGCGACAAGGGCAAGGTCGCCAAGCTGGTCTGCCACTACCACCAGTGGACCTACGAGCTGGACGGTCGCCTGCTGTTCGCCGGCACCGAGATGGGTGCCGACTTCGACATGAAGCAGTACGGCCTCAAGCCAGTGAACGTGAAGACCGCCGGAGGCTACATCTTCATCTCGCTGGCCGAGAACCCACCGGCCATCGATGACTTCCTGGCGACCCTGACGCACTACATGGAACCCTACGACATGGAGAACACCAAGGTGGCGGTGCAAACCACCTTGATGGAAAAGGCCAACTGGAAGCTGGTGCTGGAAAACAACCGCGAGTGCTACCACTGCGGCGGTTCGCACCCGGAACTGCTGAAGACCCTGCTGGAGTGGGACGACGTCACCGACCCGCGCGCCGACCAGGCGTTCAAGGACCACGTGGCTGCCTCCGCCGCCGCCTGGGAAGCCGAGAAGATCCCTTACGCCCACGCCAGCTTCGGCCTGCGCAACCGCATCGTGCGCATGCCGCTGCTCAAGGGCACCGTGTCCATGACCATGGACGGCAAGCAGGGCTGCGCCAAGCTGATGGGCCGGATCAAGAACCCGGACCTGGGCTCGATGCGCATCCTGCACCTGCCGCACTCGTGGAACCACTGCATGGGCGACCACATCATCGTGTTCACCGTGTGGCCGATCAGCGCCCAGGAAACCATGGTCACCACCAAGTGGCTGGTGCACAAGGACGCGGTCGAAGGCGTGGACTACGACGTCGCGCGCATGCGCCAGGTGTGGGACGCCACCAACGACCAGGACCGTCGCCTGGCCGAAGAGAACCAGCGCGGCATCAACTCCACCGCCTACCAGCCAGGCCCGTACTCCAAGACCTACGAGTTCGGCGTGGTCAACTTTGTGGACTGGTACAGCGAGCGCATGCTGAGCA
Source organism: Pseudomonas sp. LAMO17WK12:I10 (assembly GCF_900215185.1). Taxonomy (NCBI): domain Bacteria; kingdom Pseudomonadati; phylum Pseudomonadota; class Gammaproteobacteria; order Pseudomonadales; family Pseudomonadaceae; genus Pseudomonas; species Pseudomonas sp. LAMO17WK12:I10. Next base: position 142,954 of record NZ_OBDX01000007.1, read on the forward strand.
ACCTCGGCGCCGAACCGGCTCCGTACCTCAAGGGCGTGCCGGTTCACGGCTGACCCTGAGTCCTTGCTCGCGATGACCGCGACACGGTGTCTGACACACCGGGTTATCGGTCATCGCGAGCACGCTTCGCTCCTACGGAAGCCGATGCTGATGTTGCTGTACAAAATTTGATCTAACTCCCTCCCGGCCATGGCCGACAAGGCTCCCAGCCTTCCGCGAACAAGTTATCCACATCTCCACCCACAGCAAATGTGGGCAACTCGGCTTTCAGCCGACGAATTCGTTGGTAGAACCTGAAGAAAATCCGTGACTTATCCGGAAAGGCCTTTTCCACAAGACCTTGATCATTTTTTGAACAACACTCTGCAAGCCACGTTATTAAAGGCCCGCAGACGAACGCGAACACCTTATCCACAGAAGCGCCAACAGACTTTGGGGGCAACTTTGCGGCCAAGGGCCGCGAGCTGTGGAAAACCGCCGAATAGCGCGAAATATCAAGGCTTCAGGGCCGCCGGAGGGGCAAAACCGCGGATTTGCCTGTTTTTTGATCAGACCTCTGCAGAGCGCTGTTTATAAGGCTCTCCGCGGAGAGCGAACATCTTATCCACAAAGAGGCCAACAGACTTTGGGGGCAACTCGGCAGCGGCAGAGGACCGGGGGAACTCCTTATCCACAGAAAAACCTTCGGAAAAACCTCGACTTAGCTTGATCGTTTTTCGTACAACGCGCTGTAACGCTTGATTGGCGAGGCTTGCAGAGAGGGACGAACATCTTATCCACAGAGGCGCGCACAGGGATTGTGGGTAAACGTGGATACAGGGGAGGAATCAATCGCAGGCAAGCCGCACCCTGTAGGAGCGAAGCTTGCTCACGATAACGGTGGAGCGACAGGCCTGTCCCTAACGGACCACGCCTTCTTCGATCAGCAGCTTGAGGATGGCCTCGGCCCCGGCTTCGGCGCTGACGCCCTTGAGCACCTGGCCGCCACCGCCGCTGGCCTTGGCGGTCGCGGCTTTCATGCGGTCGGCGCCGCTCTTGGCCTTGATCACTTTCAGGCGCTTGGGCCGCGGTTTGGCCGGTTGCAGGGTGGCGCTGGTGAACAACTCATCGTCGAGCACTTCCACCTGCCGAGCCTGCAGCAGCCCACGCCGGGCCGGGCCGTAGGCGCTCTGCCGTGGCTTGGGCGCGGCGTTATCCACAGTGGCGAGGAACGGCAGGCGCACCTTCAGCCGACGGCGCTGGCCGCGCGGCAGGGCTTGCAGCACCAGGGCCACGCCGCCGTCGATGGACTCCACCTGGGCCAGGCCCACCACCAGTGGCCAACCGAGGTTTTCCGCCAGCAGGAACGGCAGCATGCCCGAACCTTCTCCGGTTTCCGCCTGGCTGCCGGTGAGCACCACTTGCGCCCCGGCATCGCGCAAATAATCGGTCAGCGCCGGCAGCGCATCGGCACCGGCCGACTGCTCCAGCACGTGCATCTGTTCCAGGCCCATGCCCAGGTACGCGCGCAGGGCTGGCTCGGCGATATCGCCGGCGTGCAGCACCTGCAGCCTGTCCCCGGCCAGTTGCAGCCCCAGCTCGACCGCCCGCGCATCCTGCTCGGCGCGCCGTGGCCGGCCGGAAGTCGGGTGGGCGCCGATGGACACCAGGCTGATCACATTGGTACTCATAAGCTCTGTCCTTCCCTTAAGCCGCATCGCGCTTGGCGCCGTTGCGGTAGGCCTCTACCGCCGCGATCAAGGCTTGAAGCAGCTCGGCGCTTTCGCCAATCACCGACAGGTCGGCGCGTTTGATCATGTCGCAACCTGGATCGAGGTTGATCGCCACCACCTTGTCGCAGGCACCGATGCCCTGCAGGTGCTGGATCGCCCCGGAAATCCCCACCGCCACGTACACCCGGGCGGTGACCCAGGTGCCCGAGGCGCCGACCTGACGGTCGCGGGCCATGAAACCGTCGTCCACCGCCACCCGCGACGCGCCTTCGGTGGCGCCCAGGGCCGCGGCGGTCCTGTGGAACAGCTCCCAGTCCTTGACCCCGTTGCCGCCGGAGAAAATGAATTCGGCCTCGGCCATGGGAATCGCCGCCGGGTCCACCGCCACCGCGCCTAGGTCTTCGATTCGCGCCAGGCTGCGCGCCACCGTTGTGGATAACTCCACCGGCAGGGCCTCATGACGGGTTTCACTGACCGGTTCCGCGCATTCGGCGGCGGCCAGGATCAAGCGCGCCAGCGGTCGAGCCAGGTCCTGCAAGCCGGCACCGGCGCGGCCGACGCACTGCTCGTCCTTGACCTGCCAGACCCGCGTGGCCGGGCGTTCGCCCAGGGCCGCGGCAAAACGCCGGCCCAGTTCGCCGCCACCGGTACGGCTGTCGGGCAGCAACCAGTGGCGCGGGCTGAACTGGTTATCCACAGCCCGCAGGCCCTGGACCCGTTGTTCCGGTGCATAACCGCTGAATTCGTTGCCTTCGAGCACCAGCAGGCGATCGACGCCGGCCGTGGCGAAGGCGTTTTCCTTGTGCTCGCCGAACACCACCGCCAGCACCGCACCGTCCTTGCCGGCCAACTGGTGGGCCAGACCCAGCAGGTCGCGGTCGTGACTGCTCAGGCGGCCGCCGACCATGTCCGGCACCACGCTGATGTAGAACGCCGGCTGCGCCACCTGATGCAGCGGCAGCTGGACTTCGACCGCGGCGCTGCGCTTGACCGCCCCGCCCTGCTGGGCGCCGCTGCGGTCGATACGCTTGATGCCGTTGGGGCCGATGAAACCGATCCCGTGGGGGTTCTTGCGGAGGATGCCGTTGGGCCCCATCCAGCTGTGTTGCGCCGGTTGCATGGCCGCGTGCAGCGGGTGCAGGCGGTTACGGGCGATCCATTCGGCCCGCGGGTCGCGGCGGATAATGTCGCTCATCAGTGGGCCTCCGCAGGTTCACGTTTGGCCGGGGTCGCCGGCTTGCCGGGCGCGGCGTCTTCGAGCAAGGCATCGGCCACCAGTTCGGCGATGTCCTTGATCAGTGGTCGTGGTTCGACCACGCCTTCGAGCATCGCGGTGCATTGTGGGCAACCCACGGCCACCAGCTCGGCACCGGTTTCGCGAATGTCGTCCATGCGCATGTCGGGGATCCGCTGCTTGCCCGGAATGTCGGTGATCGGCGCGCCGCCACCACCGCCGCAGCAGCGCGAGCGGAAACCGGAGCGCTGCATTTCCTTGACCTCGATCCCCAGGGCGCGCAGGACCTCGCGCGGCGCCTCGTACTCGCCGTTGTAGCGGCCCAGGTAGCACGGGTCGTGATAGGTCACGCTGTTGCCTTTGTGCTGGCCCAGATTCAGGGCGCCGCCGGCAATCAGCTCGGCCATGTAGGTGCTGTGGTGCTGCACCACGTACTCGCCGCCGAGGGCGCCGTATTCATTTTTCAGCACATGGAAACTGTGGGGGTCGCAGGTGACGATGCGCTTGAAGCTGTACTTGGCCAGGGTCTGGATATTGCGCTTGGCCAGCAGCTGGAAGGTCGCCTCGTCGCCCAGGCGCCGGGCCACATCGCCGCTGTCGCGTTCTTCCAGGCCCAGCACCGCGAAGTCGACCTTGGCCGCTTTCAGCACTTTGACGAAGGCGCGCAGGGTGCGCTGGTTGCGCATGTCGAAGGCGCCGTCGCCCACCCAGAACAGCACGTCGGTGGTTTTCTTCTCGCCCAGCAGTGCCAGGTTGAGGTCCGCCGCCCAGTTCATCCGCCCGCCCGGGGCGAAACCGCCCGGGTTGTCGGTGGCGATCAGGTTTTCCAGGACTTCGGCGCCCTTGTTCGGGGTAGCGCCCTTTTCCAGGGTCAGGTGACGGCGCATGTCGACGATGGCATCGACGTGCTCGATCATCATCGGGCATTCCTCGACGCAGGCGCGGCAGGTGGTGCAGGACCACAGGGTCTCGGCGTCCACCAGGCCGTTGACGATCGGCTGGTGCGGATTGCCGCTGTGTTCGCCAATGGCTTTGCCGGGATATGGGCTGCCAGCGAACTTGGCATCGGTACCGCCAGCCAGGCCGACGACCATGTCCTGGATCAGCTTTTTCGGGTTCAGCGGCTGGCCGGCGGCAAAGGCCGGGCACGCGGCTTCGCATTTACCGCACTGCACGCAGGCGTCGAAGCCGAGCAACTGGTTCCAGGTGAAGTCTTTGGGTTTTTCCACGCCCAGCGGCGCGTTCGGGTCTTCCAGGTCCAGCGGCTTGAGGCCGGTGGAGCGGCCGCCACCAAAACGCTCGGCGCGGCGGTGCCAGGCCAGGTGCAGGGCACCGGCGAAGGCGTGCTTCATCGGGCCGCCCCAGGTCATGCCGAAGAACAGCTCGGACACGCCCCACAACACACCGATGCCGAGGATCGCGGCCAGTACCCAGCCGCCGAAGTTTTCCGGGAGGATCCCGGCCACCGGCAGGGTCACCAGGAAGAACGACGCCGAGAACGCCAGCAGGCTTTTCGGCAGGCGCATCCACGGGCCTTTCGACAGGCGCGACGGCGGGTTGCGACGGCGCAGGTAGACGAAGATCGCGCCGACGAACATCACCGCCGACATCAGCAGCAAGGCGTAGCCGAGGATGCGGTTATGCAGGCCGAAACCGTGCACCAGGATCGCCAGCACAATGGACGCCACGGCACCACCGGCCGTGGCCACGTGGGTGTTGGCGATGTATTTGTCCCGCGCCACTACATGGTGCAGGTCGACCATGTAGCGCTTGGGCATGGCCAGCAGGCCGCCGATCAGGTCGACCTTGGACGCACGGCCCCGGCGCCACATGGCCACCCGCCGCAACGCGCCCAGGACAGCCAGGCCGATGGCTGCGAACAGCAGGATGGGAAGAAGGGTGTTCAACATGGTGAAGCTCCCAAAGACCAGCTCGGTCGTTGTAGCCGCTGCCGCAGGCTGCGATGAAGTCCGCAGGACTTCCCTGCGAACTCAAGAGCACGACTGCTTCGCAGTCGATCGCAGCCTTCGGCAGCGGCTACAGGTATGGCTTAGAAATCCTTGCAGATCCGCAGGGCGTCATAGATGGCCGCGTGGGTGTTGCGCTGCGCCACGCAGTCGCCGATGCGGAACAGCAGATAACCGTCGCCCGCCTGCCTCAACGAAGGCTGCGGCTTGATCGCGAACAGCGCTTCGACGTCGACCTGGCCCTTGTTGCGCGAGCCTTCCTTGAGCGCGTAATAGATCGCTTCGTCGGGCCGCACGCCGTTCTCCACCACCACCTGGTCGACCACCCGCTCCTCCTTGGCGCCGGTGTATTCGTTCTCCAGCACCGCCACCAGCTTGTCGCCTTCGCGGTAGACCTTTTCCAGCATCATGTCGCCGGTCATGATCACTTCCTTGGGGTACATGCTGCGGTAGTAGGTCGGGAACGACGTACCGCCGATGGCCACGCCCGGCTTGATGTCGTCGGTGACGATCTCGACCTGGCTGCCCTTGTCGGCGAGGAAGTCGGCCACCGACATGCCGGTGAACTCGCAGATGGTGTCGTAGACCAGCACGTTCTTGCCCGGCGCGACCTTGCCGTCGAGCACGTCCCAGCTGCTGACCACCAGCCCTTCGGCGGCGCCCCAGTGTTCGTTCTGCTCAAGGAACGGATGCCCGCCGACGGCCAGCACCACAATGTCCGGACGCAGGTCGAGGATGGTCTCGGCATCGGCCGCGGTGCCCAGGCGCAGGTCGACCTTCAGCCGTGCCAGCTCCAGCTGATACCAGCGGGTGATACCGGCGATCTGGTCGCGCTGCGGCGCTTTCGACGCAGTGGTGATCTGCCCGCCGATGGCCTCTTTCTTCTCGAACAGGGTCACGTCGTGGCCACGTTCGGCCGCCACCCGCGCCGACTCCATACCGGCCGGGCCGGCACCGACCACCACCACCTTGCGTTTCGGCCCGGTGGACTTCTCGATGATGTGCGGCACGCCCATGTATTCACGGGAGGTCGCGGCGTTCTGGATGCACAGCACATCCAGGCCCTGGTACTGGCGGTCGATGCAATAGTTGGCGCCCACGCACTGCTTGATCTGGTCGACCTGGCCCATCTTGATCTTGGCGATCAGGTGCGGGTCGGCGATGTGCGCGCGGGTCATGCCGACCATGTCGACGTAACCACCCTCGAGGATGCGGGTGGCCTGGTTCGGATCCTTGATGTTCTGCGCATGCAGTACCGGAACCTTGACCACTTCCTTGATCCCGGCAGCCAGGTGCAGGAACGGCTCCGGTGGATAACTCATGTTCGGAATCACGTTGGCCAGGGTGTTGTGGGTATCGCAACCCGAACCCACGACGCCGATGAAATCGAGCATGCCGGTGTCGTCGTAATATTTGGCGATCTGCTTCATGTCCTCGTGGGACAGGCCGTCCGGGTGGAACTCGTCACCGCAGATACGCATGCCCACGCAGAAATCGTCGCCGACTTCGGCGCGCACCGCCTTGAGCACTTCCAGGCCGAACTTCATCCGGCCTTCGAAGCTGCCGCCCCATTCGTCGGTCCGCTTGTTAACCCGCGGGCTCCAGAACTGGTCGATCATGTGCTGGTGCACGGCGGACAGCTCGACGCCGTCCAGGCCACCGGCCTTGGCCCGGCGCGCGGCCTGGGCGTAGTTGCCGATCACCCGCCAGATCTCTTCCACCTCGATGGTCTTGCAGGTGGCGCGGTGCACCGGTTCGCGGATGCCCGACGGCGACATCAGGGTCGGCCAGTTGAAACCGTCCCAGCGCGAGCGGCGGCCCATGTGGGTAATCTGGATCATGATCTTGGCGCCGTGCTTGTGCATGGCGTCGGCCAGATTCTGGAAGTGCGGAATGATGCGGTCGGTGGACAGGTTCACCGAGCTCCACCATTCCTGCGGGCTGTCGATGGCCACCACGGACGAGCCGCCACAGATCGCCAGGCCGATACCGCCCTTGGCTTTCTCTTCGTAATACTTCACGTAGCGGTCGGTGGTCATGCCGCCATCGGTGGCGTAGACCTCGGCGTGCGCGGTGCTGAGCACCCGGTTGCGGATGGTCAGTTTGCCGATCTGGATCGGCTGGAACATCGCTTCGAAAGCCATTTTTCTTAACTCCGCTTACAACGGCTTGACGGTGAACAGGCCATCGTCGTGGCCTTCTTCGGAACCGCCGTAGACCTGTTCGGCGACGGTGCGGATCTTGCTACCGCGGGCGGCCAGAATCTGGTCCATGGCGCCGGCGAACCAGCCGGTGAACATGTAGTCGACCTTGCGCCCGACCTTGCCGTACACATAGACGAAGGCCGAGTGTTCGAGCTTGACGCTGGCGGTGCCCTTGTCGAGGTCGATGTCCTGGATCTTGAACAGGCCCCAGCCGCGCTGCGACAGGCGCTTCATGTAGTGCTCGAACACCGCGACGCCTTCCAGGCCATGGCACTCGGCTTCTTTTTCACACCAGTGCCAGGCGGACTTGTAGCCGGCCTTGTAAAGGATCTCGGCGTAGGCGTCGGCGCCCAGAACTTCCTCGATACCCATGTGGTTGTTGACGAAGAAGTGACGCGGCACGTACAGCATCGGCAGGGCGTCGGAGGTCCAGACACCGGTTTCGCTGTCGACTTCGATGGGCAGTTGCGGGGCGATTTTGGCCATGTTTCAAAACTCCGGAATTCTTTTGGATTGGTGCATCCGTAGCCGCTGCCGAAGACTGGGATAAGGCTCCAAGAGCCTTCCGAGGGCCGCAGGAGCGCGTCTCCTTCGGAGCCGATCGCAGCCTTCGGCAGCGGCTACAGGTGTGTGCTGTGGAGGCTTGGCGTTATTCGCCCCAGACGTCCTTGAGGACGTTCACCCAGTTCTCGCCCATGATCTTGCGCACCACACGCTCGGAGTGACCGCGCTTGAGCAGGGTCTCGGTGAGGTTGGGGAACTCGCCCACGGTGCGGATGCCCAGCGGGTTGATGATCTTGCCGAAGTTGGTCAGGCGACGGGCGTAGCCCTTGTCGTGGGTCAGGTATTCGAAGAAGTCCTGGCCATGGCCCTGGGTGAAGTCGGTGCCGATGCCGATGGCGTCTTCGCCGACGATGTTCATGGTGTATTCGATGGCCTCGGCGTAGTCGTCGATGGTCGAATCGATGCCCTTGGCCAGGAACGGCGCGAACATGGTCACGCCGACGAAACCGCCGTGGTCGGCGATGAACTTCAGCTCTTCATCGGACTTGTTGCGCGGGTGTTCCTTGAGGCCCGACGGCAGGCAGTGGGAGTAGCAGACCGGCTTTTTCGATTCGAGGATGACTTCCTCGGAGGTCTTGGAGCCGACGTGGGACAGGTCGCACATGACGCCGACGCGGTTCATCTCGGCGACGATCTCGCGACCGAAGCCCGACAGGCCGCCGTCGCGCTCGTAGCAGCCGGTGCCCACCAGGTTCTGGGTGTTGTAGCACATCTGCACGATACCCACGCCCAGCTGCTTGAACACCTCGACGTAGCCGATCTGGTCCTCGTAGGCATGGGCATTCTGGAAGCCGAACAGGATGCCGGTCTTGCCCAGTTCCTTGGCCTTGCGGATGTCGGCGGTGGTGCGCACCGGCATCACCAGGTCGCTGTTCTCGCGGATCAGCTTCTGGCTGGAGGCGATGTTGTTGACCGTGGCCTGGAAGCCCTCCCACACCGACACGGTGCAGTTGGCCGCGGTCAGGCCGCCCTTGCGCATGTCTTCGAACAGCTCACGGTTCCACTTGGCAATGATCAGCCCGTCGATAACGATGCTGTCGGCGTGCAATTCGGCTGGGCTCATCAGGCAGTCCCCTTATTGGCAATTCATGCGCCGAATCGTCTGCCGGCGCTTTGGGGTCAGCATATGCCTCGGTGCCCGGGCAGCCGGGTGCAAAAACGACAGGGGAATTGCCGAAAGCGTCAATCCGCGACAAAGGGTCTGCCGGGCGTCCCTTGCACCATCTGTTCTTTGTCATGCGCATGGGCCAGAATCCGCCGCATCACTGGATTAGAGGGGGCTGCGACGCAATGAAATCGATCTTCCTGGCTTTGGCACTGCTGGCGACGGGCGCACAGGCGGCTGAAGAGGCCGACAACTCCCCGTGCGACAGCGTCGAACAGGATCAACAGACTCTGGAATGCGCCACCTTCAACAAAACCACCGCCGAGCAGCTGCTAAGCGACAACCTGCAGGGCCTGCTCGAACGCCTGGGCACGCAATACGGCAGCGACAAGGCGCAGTTGGCCGACATCACCGCCAAGGTGCAGAACGCCCAGCAGCTGTGGCAGAAACAGCGCGACGCCGACTGCGCCGTCGACACTTTCCCCGCCAAACCCGGCAGCAAGGCCTACGCCATCGCCCAGGCCGATTGCCTGGCGCGCATGAGCGATGAACGGTCGGAGTTTCTGGAGTCGATCGGGCAGGAATAGGCCCGACCGATACCTCTGCGGCAACCGTCATGACGTCATCGCGAGCCAGCTCGCTCCTACAGGCGTTGCGCCCTACCTGTAGAGCGAACTTGCTCGCAAAAATCCCCCGGCCTCCCCTCTCTCCCCGCTGTAACAAGCCATGAGCAATACCCGGACAAGGTTCTCGCCTTGGCCGGCGGGCGAATATAAGTAAAGATTGATTAATCTTATAAAAGGCTTATATTCGTTCATGAACAGCATCCTGTGGACCCGTAAGGCCGTCAAACAACTGCTGCGATTGCACAGCGCCCATCAGGTACAGATCCGCGACGCGGTGACCTTGCTCGGCGACATGCCCGACACCGGCAACGTCAAGGCGCTTAGCGGTCACACCTATGCCTACCGCCTGCGAGTGGGCAACTATCGAATCCTGTTCGACTGGGATGGCGCTATCAGAGTGGTCAGTATCCAAGAGGTCAAGAAACGTGACGAACGCACCTACTGACATCCAGATCATCAACGGCACGGACGGCAAGCCGGCGTTCGTGGTGATCCCTTATGCGGACTATGTGGCGCAACGCCAGGAGCCGGACCTGATCCCCCATGACGTGGTCAGCCGCATCGTTGACGGCGCCACGCCAATCCGCGCCTGGCGCGAGCACCTGCACCTGACCCAGGACGAAGTCGCCAAGCGCCTGGGCATTTCCCAGCCGGCCTTCGCCCAGCAGGAAAGCGTCGCCAAGCCCCGCCGCGCCACCCGCGAGAAGATCGCCGCGGCCTTTGGCATTCGCGCCGACCAGCTGGAACTGTAAGCTGCACGCCATTCATCGAGAAAAGGTTTTCCCATGAGCATCTGCGGCATCGAAATCAAAGGCAGCGAAGCCATCTTCGCCCTGGCCACCCTGCAAGACGGCACGGCGCAACACCTGGCCAACGCCTGCAAGAAAATCGCCCTGGACGACGATGACGAAGCCGCCAACGTCAAAGCCTTCGCGGCCCAGGTGGCCGCCTTCGTCCGCGACAACGGCATCAGCCGCATCGCCATCAAGAAACGCAGCAAAAAAGGCGAATTCGCCGGCGGCCCGACCACCTTCAAGATCGAAGGCGTGTTCCAGCTGCTGGACAACTGCGAGGTGACCCTGCTGTCGCCGCAGACCATCAACGCGCAGAACAAGAAGCACAACTTCGACCTGCCGGCGACGCTGAACAAGTATCAGCATGAAGCCTACAAAACCGCCTGCGCGGCCCTGCTGAAGAAATAAACCCTGGCTCTGGAGCGAGGCTTGCCCGCGATGGCGGCTTGTCTGACGCTGCGAGTTGCCTGCATCGCGAGCAAGCTTCGCTCCTACAGAATCGGGCAGCTCAGGCCTTCAGGCTTTGGCGCCGGTCTTCCCGCGGGCACTGGGCAAACCGCGCGCGATAGCTGCGGGTGAAATACGAGGGTGATTCGAAGCCGCAGGCGATGCTGACTTCCAGCACGCTCATGTCGGTCTGGCGCAGCAGTTGCCGGGCCTTTTCCAGGCGCAGCCCCAGGTAGAAGTTGCTCGGGGTGTCGTTCAGGTGCAGGCGGAACAGGCGTTCGAGCTGACGTCGGGTGACCTTGATCGATTCGGCCAGTTGCAGGGTGCTCAGGGGCGGCTCGCTGTGCTGTTCCATCTCGCCGATCACCTGCACCAGCTTCTTGTTGCGGATGCCGTAGCGGGTGGCGACTTCCATGCGCTGGTGGTCCTTGCGCGGGCGGATGCGCCCGAGCACGAACTGTTCGCTGACCTGGATCGCCAGTTCCGGGCCGTGGGCCTGGCCGATCAGGTCGAGCATCATGTCGATGGACGCGGTGCCGCCGGCCGAGGTGATGCGCCGCCGGTCGATCTCGAACAGCTCCTGGGTCACGCTGATCTGGGGATAGGACTCCTTGAACGCCTCGATCGCTTCCCAGTGCAGGGTCACGCGGTGGCCTTCGAGCAGCCCGGCTTGCGCCAGGACCACGCTGCCGGTGTCGATGCCGCCCAGGGTCACGCCCTCCACATCCAGGCGGCGCAACCAGTGCACCAGCGCCGGGGTGACGAACTTCAACGGTTCGAAGCCGGCCACCACCAGCAGGGTCGCGCCCTTCTTCAACGGCTCCAGCGCCGCGTCGGCGTTGACCGACATGCCGTTGCTCGCCAATACCGCGCCACCATCGGCGCTCAGCACATGCCAGCGATACAGCTCGCCGCGAAAGCGATTGGCCACGCGCAACGGCTCGATGGCCGAGATGAACCCGATGGCCGAGAAGCCCGGCATCAGCAAGAAATAGAAATCCTGGGACATGGAACGCACTCGGATGACGGGCAGCGTGGCCACTGTGATACGCCGTTTCCACGCCGGGTTCAAGATGAAGGTCGCCGCAGTGCAAGAGCCGGTCGCCGCTGTGCGTTTTCAGCGCCCGCCGGCTGCGTAACGTGGCATCACCGGCGCACATAGACGCCGGAACCGACAATAACGACCTGCCGAGGAAACCTTCATGAAACGACTGATCAGCAGTTGCGTCCTTGCACTCAGCGGTACCGTCTTTCTCAGCTCCGGCGCCATGGCCGCCGACGCCGCCAGCTGCCAGAACGTGCGCCTCGGCGTGGTCAACTGGACCGACGTGATCGCCACCAGCGCCATGGCCCAGGTACTGCTCGACGGCCTCGGCTACAAGACCAGGCAGACCAGCGCCTCGCAGCAGATCATTTTCGCCGGCATCCGCGACCAGCGCCTGGACCTGTTCCTCGGCTACTGGAACCCGCTGATGACCCAGACCATCACCCCGTTCGTCGAAGCCAAGCAGGTCAAGGTGCTGGCCGAACCCAGCCTCAAGGACGCCCGTGCGACCCTCGCCGTGCCTACCTACCTGGCGGACAAGGGCCTGAAGACCTTCGCCGACATCGCCAGATTCGAGAAGGAACTGGGCGGCAAGATCTACGGCATCGAGCCCGGCTCGGGCGCCAATACCCAGATCAAGGCAATGATCACCAAGAACCAGTTCGGCCTGGGCAAATTCCAGCTGGTCGAATCCAGCGAGGCCGGCATGCTCGCGGCGGTGGATCGCGCCGTGCGACGCAAGGAAGCCGTGGTGTTCTTCGGCTGGGCGCCGCACCCAATGAACGTCAATGTGCAGATGACCTATCTCACCGGCAGCGACGACGCCCTGGGCCCGAACGAAGGCATGGCCACGGTGTGGACCGTCACCGCGCCGACCTACGCCGAGCAGTGCCCGAACGTGAACCGGCTGCTGAGCAACCTGACCTTCAGCGCCGAGGACGAGAGCCGCATGATGCAACCGCTGCTCGACCACAAGGACGCCCTGGAATCGGCCAGGCAATGGCTGGCCGAGCATCCGCAGGACAAGGCGCGCTGGCTCGAAGGGGTCACCACCTTCGACGGCAAGCCCGCGGCCGACAACCTGAAACTGACCAGCCAATAACCACCCCGAACTCCCTCTGCGCAGCGCCAAACGGCTGCGCAGCGACCCACCACGCCTGTAAGGAACCCGCACCATGAACCACGACGTCATCATCACCTGCGCACTCACCGGTGCTGGCGACACAACCGCCAAGAGCCCCCACGTGCCGGTCACCCCGAAACAGATTGCCGCCGCCGCGGTGGAAGCGGCCAAGGCCGGCGCCACCGTGGTCCACTGCCACGTGCGCAACCCGGACACTGGCAAGTTCAGCCGCGACGTCGCGCTGTACCGCGAAGTGATGGAGCGCATCCGCGAAGCGGACGTCGACATCATCGTCAACCTCACCGCCGGGATGGGCGGCGACCTGGAGATCGGCGCCGGCGAAAACCCGATGGAGTTCGGCCCCAACACCGACCTGGTCGGCCCGCTGACCCGCCTGGCCCACGTCGAGGAACTGCTGCCGGAAATCTGCACCCTGGACTGCGGCACCCTGAACTTCGGCGACGGCGACACCATTTACGTGTCCACCCCGGCGCAACTGCGCGCCGGCGCCAAGCGCATCCAGGAGCTGGGGGTGAAGGCCGAGCTGGAAATCTTCGACACCGGCCACCTGTGGTTCGCCAAGCAAATGATCAAGGAAGGCCTGCTGGACGACCCGCTGTTCCAGCTGTGCCTGGGCATTCCCTGGGGCGCGCCGGCCGACACCACCACCATGAAGGCCATGGTCGACAACCTGCCGGCGGGCGCGGTCTGGGCCGGCTTCGGTATCGGCCGCATGCAGATGCCGATGGCCGCGCAGGCGGTGCTGCTGGGCGGCAACGTGCGGGTCGGCCTGGAGGACAACCTGTGGCTGGACAAGGGCGTACTGGCGACCAACGGCCAGTTGGTGGAGCGCGCCGGCGAGATCCTCAGCCGCCTCGGCGCCCGCGTCCTGACCCCGGCCGAGGGCCGGGCCAGGATGGGCCTGCGCAAGCGCGGCTGACCCGGAAGGCGGTTACAGATACGTCCACTTTTGACTTTCAGGAAACCTGTCATGAGCTTTATCACCGAGATCAAAACCTTCGCCGCCCTGGGCAGCGGTGTCATCGGCAGCGGCTGGGTATCGCGCGCCCTCGCCCACGGCCTGGACGTGGTGGCCTGGGACCCGGCGCCCGGCGCCGAGGCGGCCCTGCGCAAGCGCGTGGCCAATGCCTGGAGCGCCCTGGAAAAACAGGGCCTGGCACCGGGCGCGACCCAGGATCGCCTGCGTTTTGTCGCGACCATCGAGGAGTGCGTGAAAGACGCCGACTTCATCCAGGAAAGCGCCCCGGAACGCCTGGAACTGAAACTCGACCTGCACGCCAGGATCAGCGCCGCGGCCAAGCCCAATGCGCTGATCGGCTCCAGCACCTCCGGCCTGCTGCCGAGCGAGTTCTACGAGAGCTCGACCCACCCGGAACGCTGCGTGGTCGGCCACCCGTTCAACCCGGTGTACCTGCTGCCGCTGGTGGAAGTGGTCGGCGGCAAGAACACCGCGCCAGAAGCCGTGCAGGCCGCGATCAAGGTCTATGAATCCCTGGGCATGCGCCCGCTGCATGTGCGCAAGGAAGTCCCGGGCTTTATCGCCGACCGTCTTTTGGAGGCGCTGTGGCGCGAGGCCCTGCACCTGGTCAACGACGGCGTCGCCACCACCGGCGAAATCGACGACGCGATCCGCTTCGGCGCCGGCCTGCGCTGGTCGTTCATGGGCACTTTCCTGACCTACACCCTGGCCGGGGGCGATGCCGGCATGCGGCACTTCATGGCCCAGTTCGGCCCGGCCCTGCAGCTGCCGTGGACCTACCTGCCGGCCCCGGAACTGACCGACAAGCTGATCGACGACGTGGTCGAAGGTACCGCCGAGCAGCTCGGCACCCACAGCATTTCGGCGCTGGAGCGCTATCGTGATGACTGCCTGCTCGCCGTGCTCGAAGCGGTTAAAACCACCAAGGCCAAACACGGCATGAGCTTCAGCGAGTAACCCTGACGCGCCCTGTAGCCGCTGCCGCAGGCTGCGATAAGGCTCGAAGAGCCTTCCAGGGGCCGCAAGAGCGCGTCTCCTGCGAAGCCGATCGCAGCCTGCGGCAGCGGCTACAGGTTCAGCCCGCCATTTTCGTGAGCCCATGACATGCCCGTACTCACCACCTACACCACCCGCATCAGCCCCGACTGGGTCGATTACAACGGCCACCTGCGGGACGCCTTCTACCTGCTGATTTTCAGCTACGCCACCGACGCCCTGATGGACCGGCTGGGCATGGACAGCAACCACCGCGAAGCCAGCGGCAACTCGCTGTTCACCCTGGAGCTGCACCTCAATTACCTGCATGAAGTGAAGCTCGATACCGAGGTCGAAGTGCACACCCAGATCATCGGCCACGACCGCAAGCGCCTGCACCTGTACCACAGCCTGCACAAGGTCGGTGACAACCTGGAACTGGCCGGCAACGAGCAGATGCTGCTCCACGTCGACCTCGCCGGCCCGCGCTCGGCGCCGTTCAGCGAGCCGGTGCTGAACAGGCTACGAGACATCGCCGCCGGGCAGGCCGACCTCCCCGCCCCCGCCTGGATCGGCCGGGTGATTGCCCTGCCGCCGGAAAAATAACCACCCTGGGTCTGTACGAAAAGTCGGCGAGCGAAGGTCAGGCAAGGCAAAAACAGGCGAGGAACGGCCGGGGTCGCGCTCGACTGTAGGGGCCTACATGAGCATTCCGATCGGACTCGCGCACGAGCCTGTTTCTGCGTAACGCCGCAGGCGTCTAGCGCGCAGCATGACCCGCGTAGCGCCGAAGGCGCCCAGCGCGCAGCCACTTTTCGTACAGAGCCTAAAAAAGGAGCGCACCGTGAATACTTCCACCGCTTTTGCCGACTTCCGCAGTTACCCGTTGATCAGCGCGTTGACCGCCGTACAAGCCCTGGCGGACCGTGTTCAGGTGCAGTGGGCCGACGGTCGCTCGAGCCCCTTTCATCATCAGTGGCTGCGCGACAACTGCCCCTGCGCACACTGCGTGTACAGCGTGACCCGCGAGCAGGTGCTGGAGATAGTCGACGTCACCGAAGACCTGGCCCCGGCCGCCAGCCGGATCGACGCCCAGGGCTGCCTGAGCATCGACTGGCAGGACGGCCACCTCAGCCGCTTCGATCCGGGCTGGCTGCGGGCCCACGCCTACGACGATGAAAGCCGCGCCGAGCGCCGCGCGCGTCGCCCGCACAGCCAACTGTGGGACAGCCGGCTGCAACTGCCGGTGTTCGAGTACCAGGCGCTGATGGAGGACCCGCAGGCGCTGCTGCAATGGCTGCTGGCGGTGCGCGACATCGGCCTGACGCAAGTCCGTGGGGTGCCCACCGCACCGGGGTCGCTGGCCCAGGTCGCCAAGCGCATTGCCTTTATCCGCGAGAGCAATTTCGGCGTGTTGTTCAACGTGCAATCCAAGGCCGACGCCGACAGCAACGCCTATACCGCCTTCAACCTGCCGCTGCACACCGACCTGCCGACCCGCGAGCTGCAACCGGGCCTGCAGTTCCTGCATTGCCTGGTGAACGACGCCGAAGGCGGCGAAAGCATCTTTGTCGACGGTTTTGCCATCGCCGACGCCTTGCGCCGCGAAGACCCCGAGGCGTTTCGCGCGCTGGGCGAGATCCCCGTGGAGTTTCGCAACAAGGACCGCCACAGCGACTACCGCTGCCTGGCGCCGGTGATCGCCCTGGATGCGCTGGGCGAGGTCACGGAGATCCGCATGGCCAACTTCCTGCGCGGGCCGTTCGAGGCCTCGGTGGACGACATGCCCCGGCTCTACCGCGCTTATCGACGCTTTATCGCCATGACCCGCGAGCCGCGCTTTCGCCTGATCCAGCGCCTCAACCCGGGCGAGCTGTGGTGCTTCGACAACCGCCGCACCCTGCACGCGCGCAACGCCTTCGACCCCGCCACCGGCGCGCGGCATTTCCAGGGTTGCTACATCGACCGCGACGAGTTGCTGTCGCGGATCCTGGTGTTGCAGCGCTAGACCGCGTCGCGTCAATCGCGAGCAAGCTCGCTCCTACAGAGGCGATGTCGTACCCAGCATCGAGCTACGACGCGAACCTGTAGGAGCGAGCTTGCTCGCGAAAAAATGGCCCAGGCACCACCTTTCTCCAGGCAAAAAAAGCCCCGATCAAGCCGTGACAGGATCGGGGCTGAGGAGGTTTTCTGAGGAGCCGACACGAGGGTGACCAAACCTTCGATGACCGAGCTGGAATCCAGTGTGCCCAGTCGCCTTCAAGCCAAGTTAGCCGAAAACGACCTGTTCATAGGCATCCCGGCCATTGCGACAATTCGCCCTTGCCGACTGTCCGGGTGGCTACCAGAATCGGCTCACGACCACGCTCCCTGAACAAGGATAAGAGTCATGATGCACGCGGATCTGATTGACCAGGACGACCTGCTCGGCCAGCTGAGGGCCCTGGGTTTTGAAATGCCGGCCGGCGCCACGGCCGACCAGGCCTGCGAGTGCGCGGTGCGCGGCTTGAGCGATGCCCGGGCCAAGGCCCTCAAGGGCATGGTCGAGCAGATGCTCACCGGCAATGCCACCATCCTGCCGGCCGTGCGCCAGGCCATCGACAAACAACTGTTGCCGGCCCTGGCCCAATTCCAGAACAGCCGCGCCTGAGCCTTCGCCGGGCGCGGATCACAAAGTAGAGTGCGGTGCCTGCAAGCCAAGGAGCCGCCCCCATGATTCGAATCGAACCCTGCCAGTCAGCCCATCAAGCGGGCTGGCTGCCGTTGCGCCAGGCGCTGTGGCCCGACTGTCCGACCGAGGAACACCGGGACGAAATCGCCAGCTTGCTGGACGACCCGCGGCGCTATATCAACCTGCTCGCTTATACCGCCGATGGGCAGCCAGTAGGGTTGGCCGAGGCTTCGTTGCGCCGCGACTACGTGAACGGCACCGAGCATTCGCCGGTGGTGTTTCTGGAGGGTTTGTACGTCAGCGCCGAACAGCGGCGCCAGGGCATTGCCGAACGACTGATCGATGCCGTCGCCCAATGGGGACGGGATCAGGGCTGCGTGGAAATGGCTTCGGATACCGGCCTGGAAAACCTGGTGAGCCAGACCGTGCACAAGGCGCTCGGTTTCGAGGAAACCGAGCGCGTCGTGTACTTCAGGAAAAGCCTGTGATTACAGCCTGACGCTGGCGAAGGTCGATTCGTTGCGCGCCTGGCTCAGCGAGGACATCGGGCCAGCCAGCACCAGCGCCTGCGGAATCGGCATCATGGCCACCTGTTGGGCGGTGTTGGAGCCCACGCGTTCGTCACGTGGTGGAATGCCGAAGTACTCGCGGTAGCACTTGGAGAAGTGCGGCGTGGAGACAAAACCGCAGACCGAAGCCACTTCGATGATCGACATCGGCGTCTGCTTGAGCAGCTGGCGGGCGCGGATCAGGCGCAGCTTCAGGTAGTAGCGCGATGGCGAGCAGTGCAGGTATTTCTGGAACAGCCGCTCCAGCTGGCGACGGGATACCGAAACGTAGACCGCCAGTTCGTCGAGGTCGATCGGCTCTTCCAGGTTGGCTTCCATCAGCGCGACGATTTCCTGCAGTTTCGGCTGGTTGGTGCCGAGCATGTGCTTGAGCGGCACGCGCTGGTGATCCTGCTCGTTGCGGATACGTTCGTAGACGAACATTTCCGAGATCGCCGCCGACAGTTCACGGCCGTGATCGCGGCTGATCAGGTGCAGCATCATGTCCAGCGGCGCGGTGCCGCCGGAACTGGTGAAGCGGTTGCGGTCGAGGGTGAACAGGCGGGTGCTCATGGCCACCCGCGGGAAGGCTTCCTGCATCGAGGCCAGGCATTCCCAGTGCACGCTGCAATCGAAGCCGTCGAGCAGGCCGGCGCAGGCCAGGGCCCAGCTGCCGGTGCAGACCGCGCCGAGGCGACGGGACTGGCGCGCCTGGCTTTGCAGCCAGGACACATGTTCGCGGGTCACGGTGCGCTGGATGCCGATGCCGCCGCAGACGATCACGGTGTCCAGGGCCGGGGCTTTGTGCATGGAGGCGTCGGGGGTGATCTGCAGGCCATCACTGGCCCAGACCTGGCCGCCATCGACGCTGAGGGTGGTCCAGCGATACAGCTCGCGGCCGGACAACTGGTTGGCCATGCGCAGCGGCTCGACCGCGGACGCCAGGGAAATCAGCGTGAAATTGTCCAGCAGCAAAAAGCCGATGGATTGAGGCGCACGGTTCTGGGGTTGAGCCCCGGAGTTGAACGTCGTCATCGCGGTATCTCCTCACACAAAGCAGGTGATGGCCTCAGGCGGAGGCTCTTGTTATTGCCATCATTCTCACGTGGGAGACGGGCTTTGTGATGACAGAGCAATTGCCATGCCTAAAATTGAATGGCCATTCAATAACTCCTGAAAACGACGTCGCGATGCGTCTATATAAGCCGTGCGCAATGTGCGGGTTATCAGTGTCGAATCGGCCTGGAAGGGCCCTGGGCCGGTGGCTGTGAGCAAATCGGTAGCACTTGTGGGAACGGCGAGAAACGTCCCGGGAAAAGAGTGTCACCGCAAGCACAGGTGGGCGCTCAGCCGAGGTCAGCGAAAAACCTGACCGATGGGCCTTGGGACTTACCTGTTTGCGACGCTCCAAAAGGTGGCGAGGGCGTCGCGGGGTGTTCAATTTATGAGCAGTGGGCTGGAAACAGGCGGTGGATGATCCGGCGTGATCGCGGGCAAGCCTCGCTCCTACGGAATGCGTTTTTCTGTAGGAGCGAGCGGGCGGCGATCCGACTTGCCCGCGATGGACTGCGCAGCAGTCCCGCTGTTAAAGCATCAACACTCAACGGCGCTGACCGCCAGCCCGCCGCGGGATGTCTCCTTGTATTTGTCATGCATGTCGGCGCCGGTATCGCGCATGGTGCGGATCACCCGGTCCAGGGAAATGAAGTGCTGGCCGTCGCCGCGCAGGGCCATTTGCGCGGCGTTGATGGCCTTCACCGCGGCAATCGCGTTGCGCTCGATGCACGGCACCTGTACCAGGCCGCCGACCGGGTCGCAGGTCAGGCCAAGGTTATGCTCCAGGCCGATTTCCGCGGCGTTGCACAGCTGCTCCGGCGACGCCCCGAGAATCTCCGCCAGGCCGGCGGCGGCCATGGCGCAGGCGGAACCCACCTCGCCCTGGCAGCCGACTTCGGCGCCGGAGATCGAGGCGTTTTTCTTGCAGAGGATGCCTACCGCCGCCGCGCCGAGGAAAAAGTCCACCACGTTGGCGTCGGTGACGTCCTCGCTGAAGCGCATGAAGTAATGCAGCACCGCCGGGATGATCCCCGCCGCGCCGTTGGTCGGCGCCGTCACCATGCGTCCGCCGGCGGCGTTTTCCTCGTTCACCGCGAGGGCGAACAGGTTGACCCACTCCATGGCGCTCAGGGTCGAGCCGATCACATTGGGTTTGTTCAGTTCCTGCAGGCTGCGATGCAGCTTGGCCGCGCGGCGCCGCACATTGAGCCCGCCGGGCAGGATGCCTTCGTGTTTCAGGCCCTGCTCGACGCAATCCTGCATGGCCTGCCAGAGCTTCATCAGGCCAGCACGGATCTCCTCCTCCGAACGCCAGACCTTCTCGTTGGCCATCATCAGTTCGGCCACCCGCAGGTTGTGCTTCTGGCACAGGCTCAGCAGCTCCACGGCGCTGGAGAAGTCATAAGGCAATTCGGTGCGATCCAGGTCCACCACGCCGCTGCTGGCCTGGGCCTGGTCGACGACAAAACCGCCGCCCACGGAATAATAGGTATCGCGGTGCAGTTCCCCGGAGTCGCCTTCGGCCACCAGGGTCATGGCGTTGGGATGGAACGGCAGGTTTTCGTCGATCAGCAGCATGTCGCGCGCCCAGACGAAGGGAATCGGCAGGCGGTTGTCGAGCAGCAGGGTATTGGTTTCACGCAGGGTCTCGATGCGACAGCCGATCTGCGACGGATCGATCGCATCCGGCCATTCGCCCATCAGCCCCATGATCACCGCGTTGTCGCTGCCGTGGCCGATGCCGGTGGCCGACAGCGAGCCGTAGAGCCTTACCTCGACACGGCGCACCTGCTCCAGCAGGTCTTTCTCGCGCAGGGCCTGGACGAACAGCGCCGCGGCGCGCATGGGCCCGACGGTGTGAGAACTGGAGGGGCCGATGCCGATTTTGAACAGATCGAAAACACTGATAGCCATGACTGCGAAACTCCTCGATGAGCACACGCCGGGCGCCAAAACGCCCGGTGGCGAAGCTGCTACGCTCAAGCAGTAATCCGCCGAGATACGCGCATCATCAGGCTTTTGCAGTGTCGTTCGACGTCTCACACCGACTCACTCATGCCCACCAACGCCGTGGCCCGCCGACCTCCGGTTTCGGCCGTTTTTTTGCGGTTCAGACGGGCAAAAAGTGCTGAAAAAAGCTGTAAGCGACCTCACCGACACTGGATGCGACCCTCCCTGTACTGGATACGACGCACCCTGTAGGCGTCAGATTTTCACTGGTACATGATCAGTCTCGACTCGATTGCAAGGCACTGTGGTAGAGCTGTCCCACTCGCCCCAACCGCAACACTTATAAGTGCGGTCAGATACACCGCCAGAAAACACCCAGGAGTCCACCCCATGAAAGGTTCCCCGTCGTTGTTGTTGGCCGCCATGCTGAGTCTGCCGCTTCTGGCGCACGCCGCAGAACCGGCGCAATGCAGCACCGTAAACTTCTCCGATGTCGGCTGGACCGACATCACCGTCACCACCGCGACCACCAGCGTCGTGCTCGATGCCCTTGGCTACAAGACCAAGACCACGATGATTTCCGTGCCGGTGACCTACAAGTCCCTGGCCGACGGCAAGAACATGGACGTGTTCCTCGGCAACTGGATGCCGACCATGGAAAACGACATCAAGGCCTACCGCGATGCCGGCACCGTCGAGACCCTGCGCGCCAACCTGGAAAACGCCAAGTACACCCTGGCCGTCCCGGAAGAGCTGTACAACAAGGGCCTGAAGGATTTCGCCGACATCGCCAAGTTCAAGAAAGAGCTGGACGGCAAGATCTACGGCATCGAACCGGGTAACGACGGCAACCGCCTGATCCAGAGCATGATCGACAAGAACGCCTTCGGCCTCAAGGACGCCGGCTTCAAGGTGGTCGAGTCCAGCGAGGCCGGCATGCTCTCGCAAGTCGACCGCGCGCAGCGGCGCAGCACCGCGGTGGTGTTCCTGGGCTGGGAACCGCACCCGATGAACACCCGCTTCAAGATGAAGTACCTGACCGGCGGCGACGAGTACTTCGGCCCCAACTTCGGCCAGGCGACCATCTACACCAACACCCGCAAGGGCTACGTCGAGGAATGCAGCAACGTTGGTCAGTTGCTGAAGAATCTGTCGTTCACCCTGAATATGGAAAGCACCCTGATGGGTAACGTCCTGGACGACAAGATGAAGCCCGAGGCGGCCGCCAAGGCCTGGCTGAAGAAAAACCCCGAGGTACTCGATACCTGGCTCGCTGGCGTGACCACCATTGACGGAAAACCTGGCCTGGAGGCCGTGAAAGCCAAGCTTGCACAGTAAGTCGCTTATGCCGGGCGGGGTCGTCCGCCCGGGCTGTTTATTCCTTGCATGCGGACGTTCAATACCATGCTCATTGATCAGAAAATCCCTTTAGGCCAGTACATCGCTGCCTTCGTCGAATGGTTGACGCAACACGGCGCCAACACATTCGATGCGATCGCATCGACCCTGGAAACGATGATCCACGGCGTGACGTTTGCGCTGACCTGGTTCAACCCCCTGGCCTTGATCGGCCTGATTGCCTTGCTGGCGCACATTATTCAGCGCAAATGGGGCCTGACGGCCTTCGTCGTGCTGTCCTTCCTGCTGATTCTCAATCTGGGTTACTGGCAGGAAACCATGGAAACCCTGGCCCAGGTGCTGTTCGCCACCCTGGTCTGCGTGCTCATTGGCGTGCCGTTGGGCATCGTCGCCGCGCATAAGCCGATGTTCTACACCATGATGCGTCCGGTGCTCGATCTGATGCAGACCGTGCCGACCTTCGTTTACCTCATTCCTACCCTGACCCTGTTCGGTCTGGGTGTGGTGCCAGGCCTGATTTCCACGGTGGTGTTCGCCATTGCCGCGCCGATCCGCCTGACCTACCTGGGCATCCGCGATGTACCACAAGAGTTGATGGACGCCGGCAAGGCCTTTGGCTGCTCCCGCCGTCAACTGTTGTCGCGTATCGAGCTGCCCCATGCCATGCCGAGCATCGCCGCCGGCATCACCCAGTGCATCATGCTGTCGTTGTCGATGGTGGTGATCGCGGCCCTGGTGGGCGCCGATGGCCTGGGCAAACCCGTGGTCAACGCACTGAACACCGCCGATATCGCCCTGGGCTTCGAAGCAGGCCTGGCAATCGTACTGCTGGCGATCATGCTCGACCGTATCTGCAAACAACCCGAAGCCAAAGTAGGGGGTGACGCATGAGCATAATCCGCTTCGATAACGTCGACGTTATCTTCTCCAAGGATCCACGCGAGGCGCTCAAGCTGCTGGACCAGGGCATGACCCGCAACGAGATCCTGAAAAAGACCGGCCAGATCGTCGGTGTGGAAAAGGCCAGCCTGGACATCGAGAAAGGCGAAATCTGCGTGCTGATGGGCCTCTCCGGTTCCGGCAAGTCGAGCCTGCTGCGCTGCATCAACGGCCTCAACACCGTCAGCCGCGGCAAGCTGTTCGTCGAGCATGACGGCAAGCAGATCGACATCGCTTCCTGCACCCCGGCGGAACTGAAGATGATGCGCACCAAGCGCATCGCCATGGTGTTCCAGAAGTTCGCCCTGATGCCCTGGCTGACCGTTCGCGAGAACATCAGCTTCGGCCTGGAGATGCAGGGCCGGCCGGAAAAGGAACGGCGCAAGCTGGTGGACGAGAAACTCGAGCTGGTGGGCCTGACCCAGTGGCGCAACAAGAAGCCCGACGAACTGTCCGGCGGCATGCAGCAGCGTGTCGGCCTGGCCCGCGCCCTGGCGATGGATGCCGACATCCTGCTGATGGACGAACCCTTCTCCGCCCTCGACCCGCTGATCCGCCAGGGCCTGCAGGACGAACTGCTGGAACTGCAACGCAAGCTGAGCAAGACCATCGTGTTCGTCAGCCATGACCTCGACGAGGCCCTGAAACTGGGCAGCCGCATCGCCATCATGAAAGACGGCCGGATCATCCAGTACAGCAAGCCGGAAGAAATCGTGCTGAACCCGGCGGACGACTATGTACGCACCTTCGTCGCCCATACCAACCCGCTCAACGTGCTCTGCGGTCGCAGCCTGATGCGCACCCTGGACAACTGCAAACGCATCAACGGCTCCGTGTGCCTGGACCCGGGTGGTGACTCCTGGCTCGACCTGGCCGAGGGCAACACCATCAAGGGCGCGCGCCAGAACGGCGCCAGCCTCGACCTGCAGAACTGGATCCCGGGCCAGGCGGTGGAAGGCCTGGGCCGCAAGCCGACCCTGGTCGACTCCAATATCGGCATGCGCGATGCGCTGCAGATCCGCTACCAGACCGGCAACAAGCTGGTGCTGCACGACAACAACAAGGTGGTGGGGATCCTCGGCGACAGCGAGCTCTACCACGCGCTGCTCGGCAAGAACCTGGGGTAACAGCGACACGCAGACAAAAACGCCGCGACATCGATCGCGGCGTTTTTGTTTTATCGGGAATAAGGGGGTGCAGGTTTGCTCCCTGTTGCGGGAGCGGGTGTTGCGCTGGGTCAGGGATGGCGCTTCGCGAGCAAGCTCGCTCCTACAGGTCAAATGCAATCCTTGTAGGAGCGAGCTTGCTCGCGATACAGGCGACGCGGTGTAACAGGGCTACACCGCGCCTCTCACGTCTTAGCTGTAGACCCGGCCAAGGAGCTGCCGATGGCTTTCGAACTGATCGAGAACATCACGGGTGATCTGCTCCTGCGTAAAGCCCATCAAGTCGTATTCCTGACTGCCGTTGTGCAGGTAGACCTCGGCGCGGTAGTAGCGCGCACGCTCTTCGGGCGCATCGGCCGATTCGCTCGGCGCCGCCAGGTAGCCGTCCAGGCTCACTTCATAGACAAAAGGGTTGCCCTCTTCCATCTCGATCCGCACGCCCATGCAACGCTTGGACTTGCCCAGCAGGGTTTGCACATCCAGGCCCTGGTTGCGCAGCTGGGTCGCGGCCTCTTCCAGCGCCGGCGTCACATGCTTGTCCATGAAACGCTGGACCACCGCCTGGGTCGGCTGCAGGTCCAGCTGAGTCAGGCGCTCGCTGAAACCACGACGACCACGGGCCGCCAGTTCCGCCTGCTCCTGTTCGATCTGCGTGTCCTGGCGCATGGCCTTGTGCAGGCCGAACATGAAGCACACCAGCACCACCGAGAACGGCAGGCCGGCTAGCACCACCATGGTCTGCATGGCTTCGAAGTTACCGGCGAACAGCAGGCCGACGGTCACCAGGGTGATCACCACCGACCAGAAGATCCGCAGCCAGTGCGGGGCGTCTTCATCGACGTTGCCGCCCTTGCAAGACAGGTTGGCCATCATCACCGCGCCGGAGTCGGCCGGGGTCAGGAACAGCACGAAGCCGACGAAAATCGACACGCCGATGACAATCTTCGACGCCGGGTAATGATCCAGCAGCTGGTAGATCGCCATGGACGGCTGTTCCAGCGCCGTCTTGCCGAGCTCCACCGCGCCATGGTTCATCACCAGGTCCAGGGCCGAGTTACCGAACACCGACAGCCAGGCCAGGGTGAAGCCCAGCGGAATCAGCAGCACGCCCGCCACCAGCTCGCGCACGGTACGACCACGGGAAATACGCGCGATGAACATGCCGACGAATGGCGCCCAGGAAATCCACCAGGCCCAGTAGAACAGGGTCCACAGGCCCAGCCAGCGGTCGGACTTGGCGCTGTCGCCTTCGTACACATAGAGGTCGAAGGTCTTGAGCACCACACCGTTGAGGTAATCGCCGACGTTTTGCACGAAACCGTTGAGCAGGTGCAGGGTCGGACCAAACAGCAGCACGAAGATCAGCAGGCCGCTGAACAGCACGATGTTCAGGTTGGACAAGCGGCGAATGCCGTTTTCCACACCGGATACCGCGGCGATGGTGGCCACGGTGCTCATGACGATGATCACGATCAGCAGGTTGGTGTTGCTGTGTTCCATGCCGAACAGGTTTTCCAGGCCGGAAGACACCTGCATCGAGCCGATGCCCAGGTTGGTCACCAGGCCCAGCAGGGTCACGAACATGCCGAAACCGTCCACCGCGTGGCCGGCCGCGCCCTTGACCCAGCGCTCGCCCACCAGCGGGTACAACGCCGAACGCAGCGCCAGCGGCTGGTTGTGGCGGTAGGCAAAGTAGGCCACGGCCAGGCCGACCAGGGCGTAGATCGCCCAGCCGTGCAGGCCCCAGTGCAGGAACGTCAGTTGCAGCGCCGAACGCGCGGCCTGGTTGCTGCCCGGTACGCCCTCAGGCGGGTTGAAGTAGTGGTCCAGCGGTTCGGAAGCGCCGAAGTACAGCAGCGAAATGCCGATACCGGACGAGAACAGCATGCCGGCCCAGGCGCCATAGCTGAAATCCGGAGTGTCTTGCTTGGTCCCCAGCTTGAGTTTGCCGTAGGAGGAAAACGCCAGGCCGACGACGAACACCAGGTAGGCGGCGATCACCACCATGTAGTACCAGCCAAAGCTGCGGGACAACCAGGCCTGGGCAATGCCGAGCAGTCTGCCGGCCTCTTGCGGGGCGATGATCAGAATGGCGGTCAGCAACAGGATCAGCGCGGTAGAGGTGTAGAACACCCAACCGTTGACCCGCACCTTTTCCGGTGGGGTCTTTATAAGAGAGGCAGAACTCATGGCACAGATGCTCCAGGCAGTGCGAGAGAAGAACACAAGGCAACACGGCACCCGACCAATCGGTTAGTTGGCAGCCGACCGACGGGTGATATAAAGACACCCCGAAAAAAGCCCGAACCCGCAGGGGTTGCGTTGAGAACCAGCGTCGAAGGCCTTGTGCAAACGTGCAGTTCGTCACCTGGCCTTAAGCGTCTTGCCCATTCAACACATCCGTCCTCACTGGTTCACGCCATGCCCCGCTTGGGTTTCAGGCTTTTTCGGAGGTCGCTTTTCCGCCATCTACACGCAGGAAGGACCTGGAGGCAGCGACGATTTGTCGCAGATCTTATTCTTTGTTGATTGAACGTTCAATCAAAACAAAATAGACTGGCCCTCACGCCGGTAGCCGTTTCACGACTGCCAGCAGGCCTAAGGAGATGTGCAAGATGCCCAAGGTCGGTATGCAACCCATACGCCGCCAGCAGTTGATCGAAGCCACGTTGCTGGCGGTCGATCAGGTCGGGATGGGGGACGCCAGCATTGCGCTGATCGCCCGTTTGGCCGGTGTCTCGAACGGCATCATCAGTCACTACTTTCAGGACAAGAACGGCCTGATCGCCGCCACGGCGCAGTATCTGATGAGTGTCCTCAGCGAGAACGTCACCGCGCGCCGTCAGGCGCTGGAGGACAGCAGCCCGCGGGCGCACCTCCAGGTGATCATCGAAGGCAACTTCGACGCCAGCCAGGTCAATGGCCCGGCAATGAAAACCTGGCTGGCCTTCTGGGCCACCAGCATGCACCACCCGTCTTTGCACAGGTTGCAGCGGATCAACGATCACCGCCTGTATTCCAACCTGTGCTGCCAGTTCCGCCGCGTCCTGCCGTTGGATGATGCACGCAGCGCGGCGCGAGGCCTGGCAGCCCTGATCGACGGTTTATGGTTGCGCGGCGCGCTGTCGGGAGACGCTTTCGACACCGAGCAGGCGCACCGGATCGCTTACGAATACATGGATTTCCAACTGGCTAAGCAGGAGCGCTAGAGCACATTACAAGACGCTCGGCCCCCTGAACCGCCACTGACCAGCGCGCCCAGGCTACACGGCACGCCCAGTGGTGAACGCCAACCACTTATGCACTTGCGAGGACTATCAACATGGCCCGTTTCGAACTGCAAAAACTCTACATTGACGGCGGCTACACCGACGCCGGCAGCGACGCCACCTTCGACGCCATCAATCCGGCCAACGGTGAAGTCCTCGCTCAAGTGCAACGTGCGACTAAAGAAGACGTCGAGCGCGCTGTCGTCAGCGCCGAGAAAGGCCAGAAGATCTGGGCCGCGATGACTGCCATGGAGCGTTCGCGCATCCTGCGTCGCGCCGTGGACATCCTGCGCGAGCGCAACGATGAACTGGCTGCCCTGGAAACCCTGGACACCGGCAAGGCCTACTCCGAAACCAAGTATGTCGACATCGTCACCGGCGCCGACGTGCTGGAATACTACGCGGGCCTGGTACCAGCCATCGAAGGCGAGCAGATCCCGCTGCGCACCACTTCGTTCGTCTACACCCGTCGCGAGCCGCTGGGCGTCGTGGCCGGTATCGGCGCGTGGAACTACCCGATCCAGATCGCCCTGTGGAAATCCGCGCCAGCCCTGGCGGCCGGTAACGCGATGATCTTCAAGCCAAGCGAAGTCACTTCGCTGACCACCCTGAAACTCGCCGAGATCTACACCGAAGCCGGCGTTCCGGCTGGCGTGTTCAACGTCCTGACCGGTAGCGGCCGCGAAGTCGGCACCTGGCTGACCGAACACCCGCGCATCGAGAAAGTCTCCTTCACCGGCGGCACCGACACCGGCAAGAAGGTCATGGCCAGCGCTTCCAGCTCCTCGCTGAAAGACGTGACCATGGAACTGGGCGGCAAGTCGCCGCTGATCATCTTCGACGACGCCGACCTGGATCGCGCCGCCGACACCGCGATGATGGCCAACTTCTACAGCTCCGGCCAGGTCTGCACCAACGGTACCCGCGTCTTCGTACCGAGCCACCTGAAAGCCGCTTTCGAAGCCAAGATCGTCGAGCGCGTCGCGCGCATTCGCGTTGGCAACCCGGAAGACGAAAACACCAACTTCGGCCCGCTGGTCAGCTTCGCCCACATGGAAAGCGTGCTGGGCTACATCGCCAAGGGCAAGGAAGAAGGCGCCCGCCTGCTGTGCGGCGGCGAACGCCTGACCGACGGCGCATTCGCCAAAGGCGCTTTCGTGGCACCGACCGTGTTCACCGACTGCACCGACGAGATGACCATCGTTCGCGAAGAAATCTTCGGCCCGGTGATGAGCATCCTGACCTACGAAACCGAAGAAGAAGTGATCCGCCGCGCCAACGACACCGACTTCGGCCTGGCCGCCGGTGTGGTAACCCGTGACCTGAACCGCGCGCACCGCGTGATTCATCAGCTCGAAGCCGGTATCTGCTGGATCAACGCCTGGGGCGAATCCGACGCCAAGATGCCGGTCGGCGGCTACAAGCAGTCGGGTGTTGGCCGTGAGAACGGCATCAGCTCGCTGAACAACTTCACCCGCATCAAATCGGTACAGGTCGAGCTGGGCGACTACGCCTCGGTGTTCTAAGACACCCAGCCTGAACGACAAACCCTGTAGCCGCTGCCCCGCTTGCGAGGCTGCGACAAGGCCCGTAGGGCCTTCGAGAGCCTCAAGAGCGCGTCCCGTTCCGGGCCGATCGCAGCCTTCGGCAGCGGCTACAGGTTTATTGATCGTCCGATCCGACCCATCTCAAAGAGGGTGCATTCAATGTCCCAAGAATACGATTACATCATCATCGGTGCCGGCTCCGCCGGTAACACCCTGGCGACCCGTCTGACTGAAGACGAAGGCGTCACCGTGCTGCTGCTCGAAGCCGGCGGCCCGGACTACCGTTTCGACTTCCGCACGCAGATGCCGGCCGCCCTGGCGTTCCCGCTGCAAGGCCGTCGCTACAACTGGGCCTACGAGACCGATCCAGAGCCACACATGAACGGGCGCCGGATGGAGTGCGGCCGCGGCAAGGGCCTGGGCGGCTCCTCGCTGATCAACGGCATGTGCTACATCCGCGGCAACGCCATGGACTACGACGGCTGGGCAAAACTGCCAGGCCTGGAAGACTGGACCTACCTGGACTGCCTGCCGTACTTCCGTAAAGCCGAAACCCGCGACATCGGCCCGAACGACTACCACGGCGGCGAAGGCCCGGTCAGCGTGACCACGCCGAAAGCCGGTAACAACCCGCTGTTCCACGCCATGGTCGAAGCCGGCGTGCAGGCCGGTTACCCGCGCACCGAAGACCTCAACGGCTACCAGCAGGAAGGTTTCGGCCCGATGGACCGTACCGTGACGCCTAAAGGCCGTCGCGCCAGTACCGCCCGCGGTTACCTCGACGTGGCGAAAAAGCGTTCGACCCTGAGCATCGTCACCCACGCCCTGACCGACAAGATCCTGTTCGAAGGCAAGCGTGCCGTTGGCGTGCGTTACCTGGTCGGCTCCGCCGAAGAGCGCGTCGAAGCCCGTGCCCGCAAGGAAGTGCTGCTGTGCTCCGGCGCCATCGCCTCGCCACAGATCCTGCAACGTTCCGGCGTCGGCCCGGCCAAGCTCCTGGAAAGCCTGGACATCCCGGTGGTCCACGACCTGCCGGGCGTTGGTGAAAACCTGCAAGACCACCTGGAACTGTACCTGCAGTACGCCTGCACCCAGCCGGTCTCGCTGTACCCGTCGCTGCTCTGGTACAACCAGCCGGCCATCGGTGCCGAGTGGCTGTTCAACGGCACCGGTATCGGCGCCAGCAACCAGTTCGAAGCCGGCGGCTTCATCCGCACTCGCGAAGAGTTCGAATGGCCGAACATCCAGTACCACTTCCTGCCGGTGGCGATTAACTACAACGGCAGCAACGGTGTGCAGGAGCACGGTTTCCAGGCGCACATGGGTTCCATGCGTTCGCCAAGCCGCGGCCGGATCCAGCTCAAGTCGAAGAACCCGCGCGACTACCCGAGCATCCTCTTCAACTACATGGCCACCGAGCAGGACTGGCAGGAATTCCGCGACGGCATCCGCCTGACCCGGGAAATCATGCAACAGCCGGCGCTGGACGCCTTCCGCGGCCGCGAAATCAGCCCGGGCATCGAGGTGCAGACCGACGAGCAGCTGGATAAATTCATCCGCGAGCACGCCGAAACCGCGTTCCACCCATCCTGCTCGTGCAAGATGGGCACCGATGAAATGGCCGTGGTCGATGGCCAGGGTCGCGTACATGGCATGCAGGGTCTGCGCGTGGTCGATGCCTCGATCATGCCGATCATCACCACTGGCAACCTGAACGCGCCGACGATCATGATGGCCGAGAAAATCGCCGACAAGATCCGTGGCCGCCAGCCACTGCCGCGCAGCAAGGCCGCCTACTACGTGGCGGGCGATGCCCCGGTACGTGGCAAGCCGGTACGTGAAGTGAGCGCTACCGCGCAGTAACTTCGAACGGCGCCGATTGCAACGATCGGCGCCTTTTTGCTGTATCCGGCCTGTAGCCGCTGCCGCAGGTTCGGGCCGCGTTCGGACGATCGGCGGCGCAGCCGACGTAAACCAGCCACCACGATTCACCAGGCAAGAACCCGATTGCCGAATCACAGCCCTTGGCCACGACTACAGTTCTCCAACATTTCCCTGCGCCTCCCTGCTTGATACCGCGCACCGCACGGGCCTAATCTAGGCGCTCGCAGCATTCCCCAGCACCTTTCCGACCTGGCTTCCAAGCCCTTCGGGCTTTATCGCGAGCAATCTAGCTTCGACCGGCTGCTCCTACAGAAAAACCCTGGCCCGACGCCCGCTTGCTCTCGATAAGGCCTGCAACAGCCAGACTGTTCACATGGAGGTTCCCCACATGTTCGATTTCCACCCCCAGCTCAAGCAGCGCTTCGCTGCCTTGCGCACGGGCGCCGAATTCTTTTCCCTGCGCTACGTGCGCGAATCCGGCCAGTACCTGTCGGTGCGCAAGAACGTCGCGGAGCCGCCGAGCCTGAGCCGCGACGAAGGCGCGATGCTCACCGTGCGGGTCAATGGCGTCGAGGCTTACGCCGCCACCAACGACCTGTCGCAAAGCGGCCTGCAGGCCGCGCTGCAACGCGCCGAGCAACAAGCCCGGCTGATCGCCGCCCACGCCCTGCTCGACCTGCGCGAACAGGCGGTATCCAGCGACCGCGGCGACTACTTCTCGCCCAACCTCGACCAGCCCTTTCCCTCCCTGAGCGACTGCTACCAGTTGCTCGGCGACGAATCCGCGGCCGTGCCCAAGGACGAGCGCCTGGTGAACTGGCAGGTCAGCCTCGGCCTCACTCAGGTCGAGCAGATCTACCTCAACAGTGCCGGCGCCGAACTGCGCCAGGCCCAGCGCTTCGTCTACCCGGGCATGGACGTCACCGCCTACGACGGCAGCGACAGCCAGACCCGCAGCCTGGGCCGCGAGAACTTCGGCCAGCAGGGCGGCGCCGACGTGATCAGCCGCTGCGGGCTGATCGGCGCCGGAGCCCAGGTCGCCGACCAGGCGCTGCAATTGCTGCTGGCGCCCAATACGCCCCAGGGCCCGCGCGACCTGTTGCTGATGCCGGACCAGATGATGCTGCAGATCCACGAATCCATCGGCCACCCGCTGGAGCTGGACCGCATCCTCGGCGACGAGCGCAACTACGCCGGCACCAGCTTCGTGAAAAGCAGCGACTTCGGCAGCCTGCAATATGGCTCCAGCCTGCTCAACGTGACCTTCGACCCGGACATTCCCGAGCAGTTGGCCAGCTACGGCCATGACGACGACGGCACGCCCGCCAGCAAGCAGTTCCTGATCAGGCAAGGCCTGCTGCTGCGCCCGCTGGGCGGCGCGCTCTCGCAATTTCGTGCCGGCCTCGACGGCGTGGCCAACAGCCGCGCCTGCAGCTGGAACCGCCCGCCCATCGACCGCATGGCCAACCTTAATATCGAACCCGGCGACCAGCCGCTGGAGAAGCTGATCGGCGGTATCGAGAATGGCATCCTGATGTCCACCAACCGTTCCTGGTCCATCGACGATGCGCGCAACAAGTTCCAGTTCGGCTGTGAATGGGGCCAGTTGATCGAGAACGGCGAACTCAAGGGCGTGGTGAAAAACCCCAACTACCGGGCGATTTCCGCGCATTTCTGGAAAAACCTCAGCGCCGTCGGCGACGCCAGCACCTTCAAGGTCCTGGGCACGCCGAACTGCGGCAAGGGCGAACCGAACCAGGTGATCCGCGTCGGCCATGCCTCGCCGGCCTGTGTGTTCAGCCATGTCGATGTATTTGGAGGAGATGCCTGATGAGTACGTCCCTGAATCAGGCCGAGCAGTTCAAGGCTCTGGTGGACTGGCTGCGCGATGCCGTGCGCGAGCCCGAACAGTTCACCCTGAGCTACGCCGCCGAGTCTTCGCAGTTCATCCGCTTCAACCACGCCAAGGTGCGCCAAGCCGGGCAAGTGCAGCAGGCCAGCCTCGGCTTCAAGCTGATCGACGACGGGCGCCATGCCGACCTCGAGATTACCCTCGCCGGCGATCCGCAGGTCGATGTCCAGCGCCTGGCCGAAGGCCTGCAACAATTGCGCGAGACCCTGCCGCTGCTGCCCCGGGACCCGTACCTGCTGCTCAACCCCGATGCCTGGAACACCCACAATGTGCAGGAGCACCCGCTGCCCAGCAGCGAGCAGGTAGTGGCCGAAATCGGCCAGGCCGCCGCCGGGCTGGACCTGGTGGGGTTCTATGCGGCCGGCCCGATCAGCCGGGGTTTTGCCAGTTCCTCGGGAGCCTTTGGCTGGCACCAGGCCAACAGCTTCAACTTCGACTTCAGCCTGTTCCACGAGAATGGCCAGGCCGTCAAAGCCAGCTACGCCGGGCATGAATGGAGCAGCCTGGGCTTCGCCCAGCGCTTCCAGCAGGCCCGGGAACAGCTGGCGTTTCTCGGACGACCGCTGCGCACCCTGGCGCCCGGGCACTATCGCGCCTACCTGGCGCCGGCGGCCCTGGAAGAAATCATGGGCATGCTGAGCTGGGGCGGTTTTTCCGCGCAGTCCATCGCCAGCAAGCACAGCCCGCTGCAAAAGCTCTATGCCGGCGATGCCAGCCTGAGCCCCCTGGTGTCGCTGGACGAGCAGGTCAGCGGCTCGTTGAGCCCGGCGTTTTCCGATGAAGGCTACCCGCGCAGCGACCTGTCGCTGATCGCCGGCGGCGTCGCCCAAGGGCAACTGATCAACTCGCGCAGCGCCGCCGAATACAGCCTGGCCACCAACGGTGCCGGCAGCGGCGAATACCCCAGCGCGTTGAACATGGCGCCCGGGCAGTTGTCGCAGCAGGAGATTCTCAAGCAACTGGGCACCGGCCTGTACATCAGCAACCTGTGGTACCTGAACTACTCGGACCAGCCGGCGGCGCGCCTGACCGGCATGACCCGCTTCGCCACCTTCTGGGTGGAGAACGGCGAGATCCAGGCTCCGGTCAGCACCATGCGTTTCGATGACAGCGTCTACAGCCTGCTGGGTTCGCACCTGGAAGGCCTGACCCGGGAGCGCGAGCTGCTGCTGTCGGCCAGTACCTACAGCCAGCGCCAGACCGCTTCGGCGCAATTGCCGGGCGCGCTGGTGAGCCGGCTGACGCTGACCTTGTAACCGCTGTCGCACGCAAATCTCGCTCCTACGGGATGGCGTCTGTAGGCGCGAGGTTTGCCCGCGATGCGGTTGCAGGGGGATACGTGCTCACCACAAGAAAGAGGTCCCATGCCCAACCGTGCCGAACTTGACGCCACCACCGCCCGCTGGCTGCCGTGGGTGGTGGCCATCGCCTTCTTCATGCAATCCCTCGACGGGACCATCCTCAATACCGCCCTGCCGGCCATGGCCCGCGACCTGGCGGAAGATCCGTTGCGCATGCAGGGCGTGGTCATCGCCTACATGCTCACCGTGGCGCTACTGATCCCGGCTTCCGGCTGGATCGCCGACCGTTTCGGCACCAAGAAGATCTTCTTCGGCGCCATCCTGTTGTTCAGCATCGGCTCGTTGCTCTGTGCCCTGTCCAACTCCCTGAGCATGCTGGTCGGCGCCCGGGTGATCCAGGGCCTGGGCGGCGCCCTGATGCTGCCCGTCGGCCGGCTGGTGGTGCTGCGCGCCTACCCGCGCTCGGAACTGGTGCGGATCATGGGTTTCATCACTATTCCCGGGCTGCTCGGCCCGCTGATCGGCCCGACCATGGGCGGCTGGATGGTGCAGTACCTGACCTGGCACTGGATCTTCCTGATCAACCTGCCGGTGGGCGCGATCGGCTGTTATGCCGTCTGGCGCTTCATTCCCGACCTGCGCGGCAGCGAACGCACGCGTTTCGACGGCCTGGGTTTTTTGCTGTTCGGCGCGGCGATGGTGCTGATCACCATCGCCATGGAGGGCCTGGGCGAACTGCACCTGCCGCACCTGCGGGTGATGTTGCTGCTGTTCGGCGGCCTGGCCTGCCTCGCGGCCTACTGGCTGCGGGCCGGGCATATCGACAATCCGCTGTTCGCGCCTTCGCTGTTCAAGGTGCGGACCTTTGCCGTAGGCATCCTCGGCAATCTGTTCGCCCGCCTCGGCAGCGGTGCCCTGCCGTTCCTGGTGCCGCTGCTGCTGCAAGTGGCCCTCGGTTATTCACCGTCCCAGGCCGGGATGAGCATGCTGCCGCTGGCCGCCGCGGCGATGCTCGCCAAGTCCATCGCCCGCCCGCTGATCGAACGCCTGGGCTATCGCATCGTCCTCACCGGTAACACCCTGGCGCTGGGGATCATGCTCGCCAGCATGGGCCTGGTCACGCAGCAGACGCCCTACCCGCTGCTGCTGGGCATGCTGGCGGTGCTGGGGGCGATCAACTCGCTGCAGTTCACGGCGATGAACACCGTGACCCTGATCGACCTCGACGACGCTTCCGCCAGCAGCGGCAACAGCCTGCTGTCGGTGGTGGCGCAACTGTCCCTGAGCCTGGGGGTGGCCTGCGCCGGCGCGCTGCTCGGCGGCTCCACCGCCGAAGCCGGCAATGACGGCGTGAACACCGTGCTCGGCGCCTTCCAGCTGACTTTCCTCACGGTAGGGATCATGGCGATGCTGGCGGCGGCGATCTTCCTGCAACTGTCGCCCAGGGACGGCCGGCGGGCGAAGAAGGTCCAGGAGCATATCGAGCACTGAGCCGCATCGGATAAAACATGCAGCTCGATTGACGTCGGCTGCGGCTACAGGAGCGAGCGATGGCTCGCTCGTCCAGAAATTGCAGGTAAAGGGAGCGGGACTGATACACTGCGCGACATTTTGTTTTACAGGCCCGTCCCGTGACCACCATTGCCACCGCTTTTAATACTTTGCCGCTGTCCGCCGCCATGCTGGCTAACCTCGACTCACTCGGTTATGCCCAGATGACGCCGGTCCAGGCGCAAAGCTTGCCGGTGATCCTCAAGGGGATGGACCTGATCGCCCAGGCCAAGACCGGCAGCGGCAAGACCGCCGCGTTCGGCATCGGCCTGCTGAACCCGATCAATCCGCGCTACTTCGGTTGCCAGGCCCTGGTGATCTGCCCGACCCGCGAGCTGGCCGACCAGGTGGCCAAGGAAATCCGCCGCCTGGCCCGCGCCGAAGACAACATCAAGGTCCTGACCCTGTGTGGCGGCGTGTCCTTCGGCCCGCAGATCGCCTCGCTGGAACACGGCGCGCACATCATCGTCGGCACCCCGGGCCGCCTGTCCCAGCACCTGCGCAAGGGCTCGCTGAAACTCGACGGTCTCAACACCTTGGTCCTCGACGAAGCCGACCGCATGCTGGACATGGGCTTCTACGACCCGATCGAAGAGATCATCGCCTACACCCCCGAGCGCCGGCAGACCCTGCTGTTCTCCGCCACCTACCCGGTGGGCATCAAGCAGCTGGCCTCGAAGTTCATGCGCGACCCGCAGCAGGTGAAGGCCGAAGCCCTGCACGCCGACAGCCAGATCGAGCAGCGTTTCTACGAGATCTCGCCGGAAGAGCGCATCGATGCGGTAGTCAAGGTACTTAACCACTTCCGTCCGCAATCCTGCGTGGCCTTCTGCTTCACCAAGCAGCAGGTCCAGGAAACCGTCGACCACCTGACCGCCAAGGGCATGTCCGCGGTGGGCCTGCACGGCGACCTGGAACAGCGCGACCGCGACCAGGTATTGGCGATGTTCGCCAACCGCAGCACCTCGGTGCTGGTGGCCACCGACGTGGCCGCCCGCGGCCTGGACATCGATGCCCTGGACATGGTGATCAACGTCGAACTGGCGCGGGATTCGGAAATCCACATCCACCGCGTCGGCCGCACCGGGCGCGCCGGCGAGAAAGGCCTGGCCGTCAGCCTGGTGGCGCCGTCCGAGGCGCACCGCGCCCAGGCCATCGAGCAATTGCAGAAGTCGCCCTTGAACTGGGAACAGATCGACAGCCTGAAATCCCAGGGCGGCGGCCCGCTGCTGCCAGCCATGAGCACCCTGTGCATCGGCGCCGGGCGCAAGGACAAAGTGCGTCCGGGCGACATCCTCGGCGCCCTGACCGGTGAAGCCGGCATCCCCGGCACTCAGGTCGGCAAGATCGCGATCTTCGATTTCCAGGCCTATGTCGCCGTGGACCGCGGCATCGCCAAGCAGGCCCTGCAACGCCTGAACAACGGCAAGATCAAGGGCCGTTCGCTGCGCGTGCGCATCCTGTAATACCACCGCTTGACCTGTAGCCGCTGCCGTAGGCTGCGATCGATCTGGGCGGCACTCCGTACGAAGGGGCGCGGGATCTTGAGATCGCTGAAGGCCTTCGGCCTTATCGCAGCCTGCGGCAGCGGCTACAGGGTTGTTTGCCCCCTATTGAGGACACCGTTTTGCGCTCTACCGAAGTCGTGATCATTGGCGCTGGCGCCGCAGGGTTGATGTGCGCGCTGACCGCGGCCGGCCGTGGCCGCCAGGTGCTGCTGCTGGACCATGCCAACAAGGCCGGCAAGAAGATCCTCATGTCCGGCGGTGGGCGCTGCAACTTCACCAATATGTACACCGAGCCGGGCAATTTCCTCTCGCACAACCCGCATTTCTGCAAGTCGGCCCTGGCCCGCTACACCCAGTGGGATTTCATCGGCCTGGTGGCCAAGCACGGCGTGCCGTACCACGAGAAAAAACTCGGCCAGCTGTTCTGCGACAACAAGTCCAGCGACATCCTCGGCATGCTGCTCGACGAGTGCGACCAGGTCGGCGTGCAGCTGCACCTGGACACCTCGATCCAGCAGATCGAGAAGCTCGACAGCGGCTACCTGCTGGAAACCACCCTCGGCCAGCTCCAGTGCGAATCCCTGGTGATCGCCACCGGCGGCCTGTCGATTCCGACCCTGGGCGCCACCGGCTTCGGCTATCAGGTGGCCAAGCAATTCGGCCACGAGCTGCTGCCGACCCGCGCGGGCCTGGTGCCGTTCACTATCACCGACCAGCTCAAGGAGCTGTGCGGCGAGCTGTCCGGTACCTCGGTGGACTGCCTGGTGAGCTGCAACGACATGAGCTTTCGCGAGAACATCCTGTTCACCCACCGTGGCCTGAGCGGTCCGGCGATCCTGCAGATTTCCTCGTTCTGGGAATCCGGCGACACGGTGGAGATCAACCTGCTGCCGGACCACGACGCCGCAAGCTGGCTGCAACAGCAGCAGGCCGAACGCCCGAACAGCGAGCTGAAGACCCTGCTCGGCGAGATCTTCACCAAGAAGATGGCCGGCCTGCTGGCGG
This sequence comes from Pseudomonas sp. LAMO17WK12:I10, assembly GCF_900215185.1. Taxonomy (NCBI): domain Bacteria; kingdom Pseudomonadati; phylum Pseudomonadota; class Gammaproteobacteria; order Pseudomonadales; family Pseudomonadaceae; genus Pseudomonas; species Pseudomonas sp. LAMO17WK12:I10. Next base: position 181,416 of record NZ_OBDX01000007.1, read on the forward strand.
ACAACTGGTTCGTCTCCAAACCGATGAAGCAGTACACCCACGCCGAACTGGCGCAGATCGCCGAGCAACTGGCGTGCTGGAAAGTGGTCCCGGCCGGCACCGAGGGCTATCGCACCGCCGAAGTGACCCTGGGCGGCGTCGACACTCGCGAGGTGTCGTCCAAGACCATGGAGTCGCTGAAGAGCCCGGGGCTGTATTTCATTGGCGAGGTGCTGGACGTCACCGGCCACCTGGGCGGCTTCAACTTCCAGTGGGCCTGGGCCTCCGGCTACGCGGCCGCGCAGTACGTCTGATCCGCTTCCCGGCATTCCCCTGACACCTGTAGCCGCTGCCGCAGGCTGCGATAGGTCCGCAGGACCTCGGGGGACGCCAGACCGCTGCGCCCCTTCGGGTCGATCGCAGCCTGCGGCAGCGGCTACAGGTACCGATGAACATCAGCGGGAACAGAATTTGCTGTCGGATGTGACGACCCCATTGCGCGGTCGTCAATACTGGCTCAATTTAGCGGCATCGCCCCGGAAGGCTTTCTCACTTCATGTCATCGACCAGCTTTCGTCAGTCACTGCGGCGCCTTTGGGCGCTGGATAAATTCAGCTACAGCGTGCGGGTGTTCATCGCTCTGACCGGGAGCATGGCGCTGTGCTGGTACCAGGACGAAATGGCCTTGCTGATCCCCTTGTTCCTGGGGATTATCGCCAGCGCCCTGGCCGAGACCGACGACAGCTGGCAAGGCCGGATCAATTCCCTGGCCGTGACCCTGGTGTGCTTCAGCGTCGCTGCCCTTTCCGTCGAACTGTTGTTCCCCTATCCCTGGATCTTCGTCATCGCCCTGGCGCTGGCCAGCTTTGGCCTGACCATGCTCGGCGCCCTGGGCGAACGTTATGGGGCGATTGCCTCGGCGACCCTGATCCTGTCGGTCTACACCATGATCGGCGTGGACCAGCGCGGCGGCGCCGTCACCGACTTCTGGCACGAACCGCTGCTGTTGGTGGCCGGTGCCGCCTGGTACGGCCTGCTGTCGGTACTGTGGCAGGCGATGTTTTCCAACCAGCCGGTGCAGCAGAGCCTGGCGCGCCTGTTCCGCGAGCTGGGCTATTACCTCAAGCTCAAGTCGTCGCTGTTCGAGCCGATCCGCCAGCTGGACGTGGAAGCGCGCCGGCTGGAACTGGCGCAGCAGAACGGCCGGGTGGTGGCGGCCCTGAACGCCGCCAAGGAAATCATCCTGCACCGGGTCGGCAACGGCCGGCCGGGCTCGAAAGTCAGCCGCTACCTGAAGCTGTACTTCCTCGCCCAGGACATCCACGAACGCGCCAGCTCGTCCCACTACCCCTACAACGCCCTGGCCGATGCGTTCTTCCACAGCGATGTACTGTTCCGCTGCCAGCGCCTGCTGCGCCAGCAGGGCAAGGCTTGCCGGGCCCTGGGCGAATCCATCCAGCTGCGCCAGCCCTTCGTCTACGATGCCAGCTTCGCCGAAGCCCTGAGCGACCTGCACGCCTCCCTGGAACACCTGCGCATCCAGAGCAACCCGGCCTGGCGCGGCCTCCTGCGTTCGCTGCGGGCCCTGACCGCCAACCTCGGCACCCTCGACCGCCTGCTCAGTGACGCCAGCAACCCCGACGCCCTTGCCGACGCCACCGACAGCAGCCTGCTGGACCGTTCGCCGCGCAACCTCAAGGACGTCTGGACCCGCCTGCGCACCCAGCTGACCCCGACATCGCTGCTGTTTCGCCACGCCCTGCGCCTGCCCCTGGCCCTGAGCATCGGCTACGGCATGGTGCACCTGATCCACCCCTCCCAGGGTTACTGGATCATCCTCACCACCCTGTTCGTCTGCCAGCCGAACTATGGTGCCACGCGGCGCAAGCTGGGCCAGCGGATCATCGGCACCGCCATCGGCCTGGTGGTCGCCTGGGCGCTGTTCGACCTGTTCCCCAGCCCGCTGGTGCAGTCGCTGTTCGCGATTGCCGCCGGGGTGGTGTTCTTTACCAACCGCACCACCCGCTACACCCTGGCCACCGGCGCCATCACCATCATGGTGCTGTTCTGCTTCAACCAGGTGGGCGACGGCTACGGGCTGTTGCTGCCGCGCCTGTTCGATACCCTGCTGGGCAGCCTGATCGCCGGCCTGGCGGTGTTCCTGTTCCTGCCGGACTGGCAGGGCCGACGCCTGAACAAGGTGCTGGCCAATACCCTGACCTGCAACAGCATCTACCTGCGGCGGATCATGCAGCAGTACGCGGCCGGCAAGAGCGACGACCTGGCTTACCGCCTGGCCCGGCGCAACGCCCACAACGCCGACGCGGCGCTGTCCACCACCCTGGCCAATATGCTGATGGAGCCCGGGCATTTCCGTAAGGAAGCGGACGTGGGCTTTCGCTTCCTGGTGCTCTCGCACACCTTGCTCAGTTACCTCTCCGGCCTCGGCGCGCATCGGGAAACCCAACTGCCGGCGGAAGTCCGCGAGCACCTGATCGACGGGGCCGGGGTCAGCCTGGCCAGCAGCATCGATGAAATCGCCCAGGGCCTGGCGAGCAAGCAGCCGGTGGCGATCCAGAGCGATGCCGAAGAAGCCCTGGCCAACGAACTGGAGCAGATGCCGGACGAGATCGATGAAGGCCAGCGGCTGGTGCAGACCCAACTGGCGCTGATCTGCCGCCAACTGGGCCCCTTGCGGACCCTGGCGGCGCATCTGATCAAGGACACCGGCGAAGAACAGGCCGCGTAGCCGCTGCCGCAGGAGGCGCAAGCTTTCAAGAACGCCGCAGGTTTTGGCCTCGGCGCCCAGCCTGCGGCAGCAGCTTTAATGGCGCCGTTTCACATCCCATGCTGGCGCAGCAGGCGGTCGTAGCTGCCGTCGGCTTTCATCGCCTCGATCTCTCGATCGAACCCCGCCACGATCTGCGCATGCGCGGGGTTCTTCAGGCTGACCAGGATATGCAGGCCGTTCTCGCTCAGGGAATTGGGCAGGAACTCCACCGCGTTACGCACCCGCGGCGACTCCCGCGCCAGGTAATAGCGGGCGACGTACTCGTCCTCCAGGGTCAGCTTGACCCGGTCGGCTGCCAGCATGCGCACCGCCATCGCGAAGTTGTGCACCAGGACCTTCTGCAGCTCTGGATCGCTGTCGAAATCGGGGGAGTAGGCATAACCGCGCACCACCGCGATGGGGTACTGGTGCAGTTGCTTGAGGCTGGTGTATTCGATGGGGGCATCCTTGCGCCGGATGAAACGCACCCGATTGACCAGGTACTCCGAGGAGAATTGCCCCAGCTGGGTGCGGGTCTCATTGAACCAGGCATTCACCAGCACGTCATAACGCCCCTCGCCGACGCCAAGCAAGGCCCGCGCCCAGGGCACCTGTTCGAACTCGCTGGCATAACCGGCCCGGGCCAGCGCGGTGCTGACGATGTCGGTGGCCAGCCCGCCGTTGACCAGCGTCGCATCCGTGAAGGGCGGCCAGGCGTCGGCGACCAATCGCAATTTTTCCGCATAAACGCTCTGGCCCAGCAACAGCAATCCGATCAAAGCAAAGGCTCGATGCAATCGCGGCATGCTAAAAGATCCTTAGCGGGCGGACAGCCCTGCGTGTTTTTTTGCCCAGACTCGAGGTTCTCCGGCCGGTGGACGGCCGCGACCCAGCTCCTAACAGTAGCTTATGGGCGCCACTGCACAGCGCCTCAGCGCAGATTACACAAAGAAGACCGCCGCGAACCAATGCAATGATGGCATTTTGACCTATCTCACAGAAACACCACTCCAGCGCCGGGCAAGACAAGCCACCCGCCAGGCGCTTAACATCCGGGCACCGCTTTCCAAAGGATGAAACGATGACAATCGAATGGGTCTGCAAACACCACACCGATCTGGGCAAGGAGCAGCTGTACGCGATCCTGCAGTTGCGTACCGAAGTCTTCGTGGTCGAGCAGAAATGCGCCTACCAGGAAGTCGATGGCCAGGATCTGGAAGGTGACACCTGCCACTTGATGGCCTGGGACGATGACCAGCTGGTGGCTTATCTGCGCCTGCTCGACCCGACCTCCCAGGGCGGCGACGTGGTCATCGGCCGCGTGGTGATCGCCCCGCAAGCGCGGGGCAAGGGGCTGGGCCATGAACTGATGGAGCACGCCCTGAAACAGGCGCAGAAACGCTGGCCGCAGATGCCGATCTATCTGTCGGCCCAGGCGCATTTGCAGGGGTATTACGGGCGCTACGGCTTCAATGTCGTGGGCGAGGAGTACCTGGAAGACGATATTCCCCATATCGGCATGCGCCGGGCCTGACAGGACAATCGCAAGCCTGCTGGCGCCAGCGGGCTTGCATTCAGATCGAATCCCTCAGGGATACTCCAGCACCGTCTTGATCCGCGACAGGTTCGCTTCGATCCAACCCTTGTCGATCGCGCCCCAGCTTTTGATCCGATAGCTGCCGGCATGATTGCGCGCGCCGTCCTGCTGCTCGAACTCACAGACGATATCCAGATCCGCCAGGGCGGCAATGGTGTCCTGCGCGGTGCGCCGCGGCATGCCGGTGGCCTCGGTCAGGGCCGGGACATTGCTGGCCAGGCCGCTGTCGATCAGGTACGCCACATACAGCCGGCGGTAAAAGCTGCTTTTGGTCTTGCTCACGTCCATCGCCCGTTCCTTGTACAGGGTTACTCGGAACCACCTGCCCTGGCTTGCAGGTCGCGCCAGGTCAGGTAGACCCGCAGGTCGAATTCCAGTTGGTGATAGCCCGGCAGCATGTGCTCGCAGAGCTTGTAGAACGCCTTGTTGTGCTCGCTCTCCTTGAAGTGCGCCAGCTCGTGGACAACGATCATGCGCAGGAACTCCGGCGCCGCCTCCTTGAACAGCGAAGCGATGCGGATTTCCTTCTTGGCCTTGAGCTTGCCGCCCTGGACCCGCGAGATCGTGGTGTGCAGGCCCAGGGCGCGGTGCGTCAGGTCCAGGCGGTTGTCGAACAGCACCTTGTCGATGGCCGGGGCGTTGCGCAGGTACTCCTGCTTCAACTCCAGGGCATAGCCGTACAGCGCCTTGTCGCTCTGCACCCCGTGCTTGCCGGGGTACCGCTGGCTCAGGTAATCGCCCAGCCGCCCTTGCGCAATCAGCTGGCGCACTTGCTCTTGCAGGGTGGCGGGATAGGCCTGGAGGTATTTCAACGCGGTCATGGGGCGGCAACGCAATCACGAAAGGCCGCCAGTGTAGCGAATTCAACCCGGCAACGCGCTCCAGTCGAAAGGCTCGGCAAAGCGCTCGGCATCCGCGGCGATCAACGGCCGCGCCACCAGGAAGCCCTGCACGTACTCGCAACCGTTGGCCTGCAGCCAGCGGTACTGCTCCAGGGTCTCTACGCCCTCGGCGATCACCAGCACGCCGAACGCCTTGCACAGGTCGATCACGCAGCGCGCCAGCGCCGCATCCCGTGCCGAATCCGGCAACCTGGCGATCAGGTGACGGTCGAGCTTGAGGGTGTCGAGCTCCAGATCCCGCAGGTGGGCCAGCGAACAGGCGCCCGAACCGAAGTCATCCAGCGCCACCCGCACCCCGAGACTGCGCAACAGGCGCAGCTGCTTGCGCGACTCGTCGAGGTTCTGGGTCAAGGCGTCTTCGGTAATCTCGACCTCCAACTGCCGAGGTTCCAGGCCATGACGTTCCAGGACCTGGCGCAGTTCGGTGGCGAGGTTCGGCATGGCGAACTGGGTGCCACTCAAACTCACGCCCAGCACGGTCTGTTCGGCGAACAGCGTTTTCCAGGACGCCCGCTGGCTCGCACTCTGCTGATAGATCCAGCTGCCCAGGCGGCTGATCAGCCGCGCCTCCTCCAGCAACGGCAGAAACAACCCCGGCGGCACATCGCCGACGCTCGGATGCCGCCAGCGCAACAGGGCTTCGAAACCGCGCAGGCGCCCATCGGCAATCGCCACCTGGGGCTGGTACACCAGGTTGAACTCCTTGTGCTCGACCGCGCTGCGCACACTTTCCTCGAGCATCAGCCGCGAGCGGGCACGGCCGTTCATTTCGTGGTCGTAATAACGATATTGCTGGCGCCCGGCACGCTTGGACTCGTACATGGCGATGTCCGCCGCGCGCATCAGGCCATCCAGGTTGGAACCGCAATCGGGGTAGGTGGCGATACCGATACTGGCCCCCAGCGCGACCTCCAGGCCATCGAACTGCTGACAGATCGATATGCGCTCGATGAGCTTCTCGGAAATCTTCGCCGCCTGTTCCGGAAATTCCAGCTCCAGCAAGGCGGTGAACTCATCGCCGCCCATGCGCGCCAGGATGTCGAAGGAACGCAGGCAGGCCTTTATCTGTTCGGACACCCAGCGCAGCACCCGGTCCCCGGCGTCATGCCCCAGGGAATCGTTGACCCGCTTGAAACCGTCCAGGTCCAGGTACAGCAGCACCAGCGACTTGTCGGAGCGCTCGCTGCGCAACAACAGGCTCTCCACGGTCTGGTAGAAGCCACGACGGTTGAGCAGGCCGGTCAGCGGATCGGTCACTGCCTGGTACTCCAGTTGCTGGTGCAGATGACGGACTTCCGACATGTCGAGCAGGGTCACCACCATCGCCTTCTGCTCGCTCGACAGCGGCGCACAGGACAACGCCACCGACACCTGCTGGCCCGAAGCCGTACGCAACGTTGCGTCGTGCAGGCGGTAGGTCTCGCCCTTGCGATAGCTGGCATACAGCTCGGATTCGGCCCACTGCGGCACATGGGGCTTTTGCAGATAGTCGAGCAGCCACGCCCCCTCCAGCTCATTCACCGGAGCGTTGAGCAAGCGTGAAATCGCCGGGTTGGCAAAGCGGATGACCCCGCCCTCATCCACTACCAGAATCCCCTCCGCGGCGTTGTCCAGCACCGAGGCATTGAAGGCCCTGGCACTCTCCAGGTCATGGCTCAGGCGCTGCAGCGCGCGGCGATTGCGCTGCTGCTCCAGTAGCGCCTGCACCTTGGGCTTGAGGATCTGCGGATCGAACGGCTTGAACAGATAATCCACCGCGCCGCTGGCGTAGCCCTTGATCACCGCATCCTTGGACTGCTCGTTGGCGGTGAGGAAAATGATCGGGGTCAGGCGGGTTCGCTGGCTGCCGCGCATCAGGCGGGCGACTTCGAAACCGTCCATTTCCGGCATCTGTACATCCAGCAACACCAGATCGATCTCGTGTTCCAGTAACAGCCCCAGGGCCTCGACACCCGAGGCCGCGGTCATGACCTGCCAGTCGTGGCGCTGCAGGAGTGCTCGCATGCTGAGCAGATTTTCGGGGTAATCATCAACAATCAGTAAGACCGAGCTGGCTTCACCTGGCCGAGTTTGCGCGCATTCCATGCTGCTTCTCTTGTCTGTGTAGGGTCGGCCTGCGAACAAGACCGGACAAATACTGTGACTTCACTCTAGCCCTGGATCCAATAAAGCAGAAGCTGTCACAGCGCCATCATTTAGCCAAAGCCCGAGGCACCCGACTAACGGTCAGCCCCATAGCTGCTGAAACCGATGAAGGCGTTTTTTTCGACAGATGGTTGACGCCAATTATCCGCCGGACGGGCATTAACAAAAGCCCCTTCTACGCTTATAAAGATCGCCTTCAAAAGCGCAGGCTAAAGCCTTTGTCGGCTTTTTTATCCGGCATCAAATCGGGAAGCTTTGACTATGATCGACCTCGCAACCTGGAATCTGAGCATTCCCGAAGGCAGTCCACCGGCGACTATTGACACCCCCCGACTGGTGGAGGGCTTCAAGGATCAATATTTCCATTCCGACACCGGCACCCTGTTCTTCTGGTCGCCCGTCACCGGCTCCCGCACCGCCAACGCCATCTACCCACGCAGCGAGCTGCGTGAAACCTACGCCAACGGCACCCTGAAAAACTGGACCTACCCGGAAGCCGACAACCTGCTCTACGCCACCCTGGCGGTGAACCAGGTGCCGTCCTCGGGCAAGATCGTCATCGGCCAGATCCACGCCTACAACAGCACCAAGCCCCTGGTGAAGGTCGAGTACCAGTACAAGACCACCACCCAGAGCGGCAACATAGTCGCCAAGGTCCGCATGCATCCGGACGACATCGATAGCCGGGTGATCATCGTCGCCGAAAACGTGCCGCTGGATCGCGAGTTCTCCTACCTGATCCACCTGAGCCCTGGCGGTGCCCTGGGCGTCAGCGCCGCAGGCTATCAATGGGACACCCAGCTCAGCAGCACCTGGCGCGACAAGCCGCTGTACTTCAAGGCCGGGGTGTACGTGCAGGACAACACCGGCTACACCACCGAAGGCGGCAAGGTGACCTTCTACAAGCTGGATATCGATCACAACCCGACCTGACGCTCCCGCGAATGGCAGATACGTGAGGCATGTCGGGAGACAGGTACAGAAAAACCGCATCGCTGCGGTTTTTTCTCAAGGGGTGGCCAACGCCTTATCGAGCCTAGTGCATGGCGCCAACATCTTCGATGATGCGTTCGAGCATACGGTCAGGGGTGTATCTGCATAAGATATCCCGATCCACCTTGACCGATTTTCCCCTCAGAAAGCTGCCGATGCCCGGAAGCGAGCCATCCACGGTGACGAATATGTTTTCCGGCCGGTAGAAATCCAGGGTCTTTATCGACTCGTTGGTGGTGATCAGCTTCTTGTTGAAGAAAGCTGCCTCGAGTGCTCTCAGCGTCAGGCCCGACTGGCCGTCCTGATTGACTTCCAGCAGCACATCCGCCGCGAGCGATCGGCGGATGTTGTCGTCATATGTCAGGACCTTGTCGATATGGAACCTGGAGTGTTCCTTCGAGGTACTGTCCCGGACGATGGCGAAATCGACGCTCGCACCTTCACGCTCAAGCGCCTGCGCCATGGCCTCAATCCTGGCGACACGCCGCTTGTCCTGTCCAAGAAAGAAGCATTTTGGCGCGTGCTCGTTCGCCGTCGCGGCGTCGACCAGCCCTTGCATTTCGTGGAATCCGAAGGGGAAAAACTGCTCCATGTACTCCATGCCGAAAGCAGCGCACTGGTCTTTGTCGAAGCTATAGATACGATCGAAATGCCGATGCATTTCCCGGACAAAGTCCGCGTCCACCAGATCGCGCATCAACAACACTTTCTTGCCGGTGAAACTGGCGATGACACTGGGAATCAAGCCCCGTTTCACCTGCCCCTCGTTGCAAACCAGAATGTCGTCGCGCCCCACCCGGTTGACCGAAAGCACCAGTTTCCCAAGCCAGCCAGTGCCCACTCTTGGATGGCGTAGCCTTTTGTTGATCGACTTGATGTAGCGGCCCATTCTCTTGGCCGTCGAAGGGAAGACCATCAACCTCGCGCTGTGTCGGGTGGACAAATAATCAATCATCCGACGCTCGTATTGAGCCGTCCAGCCCAGGAAAAAAATCTTCATGTACTACCTGACACGACTACATTCGACTTTAAGAAAGCAGGATTTCTGTATCGTCCAGCCCGAATCAAAACAGCGTCGATACTAACATGATGGCTCCCTGGATAGCCGGCCAAATAATAGCGCAAGGCCACTTCATCCGGATGACAGGCACAAAAAAGCCCGCATCGCTGCGGGCTTTTTTGTGAAACGCTAAGGCTTAGTTGACCTTGGCGTTCAGCTCACCTTTGAGGTAACGCTGGAACATCGCTTCCAGGGAGATCGGCTTGATCTTCGAGGCGTTGCCAGCGGTGCCGAAGGCTTCGTAACGGGCGATGCACACGTCGCGCATGGCGGTCACGGTGGCGCCGAAGAACTTGCGCGGGTCGAACTCGCTCGGGTTGGTGGCCATCAGGCGACGCATCGCACCGGTGGACGCCAGGCGCAGGTCGGTGTCGATGTTGACCTTGCGCACGCCGTACTTGATGCCTTCGACGATTTCTTCAACCGGCACGCCGTAGGTTTCTTTGATGTCGCCGCCGTACTGGTTGATGATCGCCAGCCACTCTTGCGGAACCGAAGACGAACCATGCATCACCAGGTGGGTGTTGGGGATGCGCTTGTGGATCTCTTTGATGCGGTCGATGGCCAGCACGTCGCCGGTAGGCGGCTTGGTGAACTTGTAGGCACCGTGGCTGGTACCGATGGCGATAGCCAGGGCGTCGACCTGGGTCTTCTTGACGAAGTCCGCGGCTTCTTCCGGGTCGGTCAGCATCTGGCTGTGGTCCAGCACGCCTTCGGCGCCGATGCCGTCTTCTTCACCGGCCATGCCGGTTTCCAGGGAACCCAGGCAGCCCAGCTCGCCTTCCACCGAAACGCCGCAGGCGTGAGCCATGGCCACGGTCTGCTGGGTCACGCGAACGTTGTACTCGTAGTCGGTCGGGGTCTTGCCGTCTTCGCCGAGGGAGCCGTCCATCATGACCGAGGAGAAGCCCAGCTGGATCGAACGCTGGCAGACGTCAGGGCTGGTGCCGTGGTCCTGGTGCATGCACACCGGGATATGCGGGAATTCTTCGATCGCCGCCAGGATCAGGTGACGCAGGAAAGGCGCGCCGGCGTATTTGCGGGCACCGGCCGAAGCCTGGACGATCACCGGAGAGTCAGTCTTGTCAGCTGCTTCCATAATGGCGCGCATCTGTTCAAGGTTGTTGACGTTGAAGGCTGGAACGCCGTAGCCGAATTCGGCTGCGTGGTCCAGCATCTGGCGCATGCTGATGAGTGCCATTGTGTGTATCTCTCCCGGTCGAGGGTCGTTAATCGTGCAAGCCTGCCGTAGCGGCGGCTGCTATTCAAGTGATTGCAGATCGGGGGTCAGCCCGGCCTGCCGATTCGTTGCTGCATCAATCTTGCGAGCCCGGCGCGCGCCTATTAATAGAAGCGGCATCGGCTCCCGGCCTACGGCGCTTTACAGCCGCGGCCGATCAAATCGTTGGTGGCGACCCAGTAAACCAGGCCTTCGTCACCTTTTTCGTGAAACGCCAGCATGTCGTTGCTGTACAGCGAACCGGAACCGCTCGGCTCCAGCTTCAGGCGATAGACCTGATCGGCCCCGCCCAACCGCACATCGACTTCCTTGCGGCTGCTGTCGGTATAGCGCCAGACCACTTGCGCCTGGCTGTCGCACACCCAGGTCGTCCAGTTGTCCGTCTCGGCCGGTTTGAACAGGTCGAAGTTGGCGCAACCTGCCAGCAATCCCAGCGCAGCCACGGCGATAAAGCCTTTCATCGGTGTTCCTCGGCTGACGGCCCACGGCCGCCAGCACAACGCGTTATCGAATCAGACCCGTCAAGGGCAACCATGTTCCTTGGCCTTGGCTGGAGTCTCGTACTTGTCCAGACCATCGGGCCCCATGCGCTTGTTGATCACAGGCGCGGTCTCGGCCTGCCAGTCGGCCTGATAGCAACCTCTCTCAGGCTCTCCCGACTCGGGCTCCGGCTGGGCAGGCTGGCTGCCGCAACCGGCCAGCAGGCCCGCGACGATCAACAGCGGTAACGTCTTGACCATATGAACACTCCTTTGCCTGGCCATCGGGACTTCAGGCTTTGGCCCGGCTTTCCAGGACTTCGACCGCTGGCAGCACCTTGCCCTCGACGAATTCGAGGAAAGCGCCACCGCCGGTAGAAATGTAGGAGATTTGCTCGGCCACGCCATATTTATCGATGGCCGCCAGGGTGTCGCCGCCGCCGGCGATGGAGAACGCCGCGCTTTCCGCGATGGCCTGGGCCAGCACCTTGGTGCCGTTACCGAACTGGTCGAACTCGAACACGCCGACCGGACCGTTCCACAGGATGGTCTTCGACAACTTCAGCAGCTCGGCGAAATTCGCCGCGGTTTGCGGGCCGATGTCCAGGATCATGTCATCAGCCGCCACCTCGGCAATCAGCTTGACGGTGGCGGTCGCGCTTTCGGCGAATTCCTTGGCCACTACCACGTCCACTGGCAGCGGCACGCTGACCTTGGCGGCGATGGCGCGCGCGGTATCCAGCAGGTCCGGCTCGTACAGCGACTTGCCGACCGGGTGACCGGCAGCGGCGAGGAAGGTGTTGGCGATGCCGCCACCGACGATCAGTTGGTCGCAGATCTGACTCAGGCTATTGAGGACGTCGAGCTTGGTCGACACCTTGGAGCCGGCGACGATGGCCGCCATCGGCTTGGCCGGGGCGCCCAGGGCCTTGCCCAGCGCGTCCAGTTCGGCGGCCAGTAGCGGGCCGGCAGCGGCGACCTTGGCGAACTTGGCCACGCCGTGGGTCGAACCCTCGGCGCGGTGCGCGGTGCCGAAGGCGTCCATCACGAACACATCGCACAGGGCGGCGTATTGCCGGGCCAGCTCGTCGGCGTTCTTTTTCTCGCCCTTGTTGAAGCGCACGTTCTCGAACAGCACGATGTCGCCGGCCTTGACGTCGACGCCGCCCAGGTAGTCGGCCACCAGCGGCACTTCACGACCCAGGGCACGGCTCAGGTAGTCGGCCACTGGCTTGAGGCTGTTCTCGGCGGAGAACTCGCCTTCGGTCGGACGGCCGAGGTGCGAGCAGACCATCACGGCCGCGCCTTTTTCCAGGGCCAGCTTGATGGTCGGCAGCGAAGCCAGGATTCGCGCATCGCTGGTGACAACACCGTCCTTGACTGGGACGTTGAGGTCTTCGCGGATCAGTACGCGCTTACCTTGCAGATCGAGGTCGGACATCTTCAACACGGTCATGGGTCGCAATTCCTGGGTTACTGTTTTTTTGGAAACGGGAAGTTAAGAGACAGCTTTGGGTGCGGCTGTTTGCAGATAGTGTCCTGCAACGTCCAGCATTCGGTTGGCAAAACCCCATTCGTTGTCGAACCAGGCCAGGATGTTCACCAGCCGCGGGCCGGAAACACGGGTCTGGCTGGCATCGACGATCGCCGAATGCGGATCATGGTTGAAATCACAACTGGCGTGCGGCAACTCGGTATAGGCCAACAGGCCCTTGAGCGGACCGCTGGTGGCGGCCTCGCGCAGGATCCGGTTGACTTCGCCGGTGTCGGTATCGCTCACGGTCTGCATCGTGATGTCGAGGCAGGACACGTTGACGGTCGGCACGCGCACAGCTTTGGCCTGAATTCGCCCGGCAAGTTCCGGCAGCAGCCGTTCGATACCGCGCGCCAGACCAGTGGACACCGGGATCACCGACTGGAACGCCGAACGGGTGCGGCGCAGGTCTTCATGGTGATAGGCGTCGATCACCGGCTGGTCGTTCATCGCCGAGTGGATGGTAGTGATCGACACGTACTCCAGGCCAATGGCCTGGTCCAGCAGGCGCAACAGCGGCACGCCGCAATTGGTGGTGCAGGACGCGTTGGACACCAGCAGCTCGTCGCCGGTCAGGCAGTCCTGGTTGACGCCATAGACGATGGTGGCGTCGACATCCGCCTCGCTGGCCATCGGCTGGGAAAACAGCACCCGCGGCGCACCGGCGTCGAGGAAACGCTGGCCGTCTTCACGGGTGTGATAGGCGCCGGAGCATTCGAGCACCAGATCGACGCCCAGGGACGCCCAATCGATGCCTTCGGGGGTGGCACTGCGCAGGACCTTCACGCAGTTGCCATTGATATGCAGACAGTCGCCGTCGACCTTCACTTCGCCGGGAAACCGGCCGTGGGTGGAGTCGAAGCGTGTCAGGTATTCCACGCTGGCCATGTCGGCCAGATCGTTGATCGCGACAATCTCGAACCCGGCCGCAGCCCCCCGTTCGAACAGGGCACGCAAGACACAACGACCGATCCGGCCGTAGCCGTTGAGTGCAACTTTGTAGGGACGCGGTTGAGGCATGGGGTTCTCGTTAGCCGACAACTTCATGAGCGATACAAAACCATTGCAGGAGCGAGCTTGCTCGCGATGGACTTCAGGACGACGCGGTTATCCAGATAGCCAGCGTTATCGTTGACGACCATCGCGAGCAAGCTCGCTCCTACAAAGTGATGCGGCGACCAGAGGCCGCCGCATTCGCGCTTTTTTAGTCTTCCAGCAGCTCTTCGGCCTGACCCAGGATGTTTTCCAGGGTGAAACCGAACTCTTCGAACAAGGCCGGCGCAGGCGCCGACTCGCCGTAGGTGGTCATGCCGATGACGCGACCTTCCAGGCCGACGTACTTGTACCAGTAGTCCGCGTGTGCGGCCTCAATGGCGATACGCGCGCTGACCTGCAACGGCAGGACCGACTGTTTGTAGCCGGCGTCCTGGGCATCGAACACGCTGGTGCATGGCATGGACACCACGCGCACCTTGCGGCCCTGCTCGGTCAGCTTGTCGAAAGCCTGCACCGCCAGGCCGACTTCGGAACCGGTGGCGATCAGGATCAGCTCAGGCTCGCCTGCGCAGTCCTTGAGCACGTAGCCGCCGCGGCTGATTTCGGCGATCTGCACGGCATTGCGGGTCTGATGCTGCAGGTTCTGACGGGAGAAGATCAGTGCCGAAGGGCCGTCCTTGCGCTCGATCGCGTTTTTCCAGGCCACCGCCGATTCCACGGCATCGGCTGGACGCCAGGTGTCGAGGTTCGGGGTGCAGCGCAGGCTGGCGATCTGCTCGATCGGCTGGTGCGTCGGGCCGTCTTCGCCCAGACCGATGGAGTCGTGGGTGTAGACGTGGATCACGCGCTGCTTCATCAGGGCCGACATGCGTACCGCGTTGCGCGCGTATTCCATGAACATCAGGAAGGTCGCGCCGTAAGGCACCAGGCCACCGTGCAGGGCCACGCCGTTCATGATGGCGGTCATGCCGAACTCGCGAACGCCGTAGTACATGTAGTTGCCGCTGGCGTCTTCGGCGCTGACGCCCTTGCAGCCTTTCCACAGGGTCAGGTTGGAACCGGCCAGGTCGGCCGAACCGCCGAGGAATTCCGGCAGCAGCGGGCCGAACGCGTTCAGGGCGTTCTGGCTGGCCTTACGGCTGGCGATGGTTTCGCCCTTGGCCGCGACTTCGGCGATGTAGGCATCGGCCTTCTCGGAGAAATCGGCCGGCAGGTCGCCGCTCAGGCGACGCACCAGCTCGTTGGCCAGCTCGGGGAATTCGGCGGAGTAGGCGGAGAAACGCTGGTCCCACTCGGCTTCGACGGCGCGACCGGCTTCCTTGGCATCCCATTCGGCATAGATATCGGCCGGGATTTCGAACGGGCCGTGGTTCCACTTCAGCGCGGCGCGGGTCAGGGCGATTTCCTCGGCGCCCAGTGGCGCGCCGTGGCAGTCTTCCTTGCCTTGCTTGTTCGGCGAACCGAAGCCGATGGTGGTCTTGCAGCAGATCAGGGTCGGCTGCTCGCTTTTGCGCGCGGTGTCGATCGCGGTCTTGATCTCTTCCGGGTCGTGACCGTCGACGTTGCGGATCACCTGCCAGTTGTAGGCTTCGAAACGCTTTGGCGTGTCGTCGGTGAACCAGCCTTCGACTTCGCCGTCGATGGAGATGCCGTTGTCATCGTAGAAGGCGATCAGCTTGCCCAGGCCCAGGGTGCCGGCCAGGGAAGCGACTTCATGGGAAATGCCTTCCATCATGCAGCCATCACCCAGGAACACGTAGGTGTGGTGGTCGACGACGTTGTGCCCTGGACGGTTGAACTGCGCCGCCAGGACCTTTTCCGCCAGGGCGAAGCCCACGGCGTTGGCCAGACCCTGGCCCAGCGGGCCGGTGGTGGTCTCGACGCCCGGGGTGTAGCCGAATTCCGGGTGGCCCGGGGTGCGGCTGTGCAGCTGGCGGAAACTCTTCAGGTCGTCGATGGTGACGTCGTAGCCGGTCAGGTGCAGCAGCGAGTAGATCAGCATCGAGCCGTGGCCGTTGGACAGCACGAAGCGGTCACGGTCGGCGAAGGATGGATTGCTCGGGTTGTGCTTCAGATAGTCACGCCAAAGTACTTCGGCGATATCCGCCATCCCCATGGGGGCGCCGGGATGGCCGCTGTTGGCTTTTTGCACGGCATCCATGCTGAGGGCACGAATGGCGTTGGCACGCTCACGACGGCTTGGCATCGCTGATCTCCTGGGGGTTATCTAAGTCGGGTTGAATAAAAACGAATCGGAAAAAGGCGTGCATTTTCCCTCAGCCGGTAGGCGGGGGCAATGACAGATAGTGACTCTGGCGCGTTTTTCCGGTCGATAAAGGGGCAATCGCCTGATGAAACCATTCCGCGGTTCGTTTGTAGAACACAGGGACCTGCGTTAAGTGCCATCTATCGAGCAATATCAAAACTTTTTGATATTGGTCTTGCGAGGTTGGGGGTGCGTCACTAGACTGCTGGCCTTATGAATTTACGCGCGCCCTCCATGAACCATGAAGACTGCGACGAGCTGGCGGCCCTGTGCAAGGCCGGCGGCGATCCGCTGCGGCTGAATGTATTGCGCGCGCTGGCCAACGACTCGTTCGGCGTACTGGAACTGGCACAGATCTTCGCCATCGGCCAGTCCGGCATGAGCCACCACCTGAAGGTCCTGGCCCAGGCCGACCTGGTGGCAACCCGCCGCGAAGGCAACGCGATCTTCTACCGGCGCGCCCTGCCCCACACCGAACTGCTGGGCGGCAGGCTGCACGCCGCCCTGCTGGATGAAGTGGACAACCTGACGCTGCCCGGCGAAGTGCAATCGCGTATCGGCCTGGTGCACCGCCAGCGGGCGGCCGCCAGCCAGGACTTTTTCTCACGGGTCGCGGAGAAATTTCGCGCCCAGCAGGACCTGATCGCAGGACTGCCCCAGTACCGCGAAAGCGTGCTGGCACTGCTCGACAAACTGAACTTCACGGACACCGCCACGGCGATCGAAGTCGGCCCCGGGGATGGCAGTTTCCTGCCGGAACTGGCCCGTCGTTTCGCCCGGGTGACCGCGTTGGACAACAGCCCGGCCATGCTCGA
Organism: Pseudomonas sp. LAMO17WK12:I10; assembly: GCF_900215185.1. Taxonomy (NCBI): domain Bacteria; kingdom Pseudomonadati; phylum Pseudomonadota; class Gammaproteobacteria; order Pseudomonadales; family Pseudomonadaceae; genus Pseudomonas; species Pseudomonas sp. LAMO17WK12:I10. The sequence goes on from NZ_OBDX01000007.1 coordinate 198,192, forward strand.
ACTGGCACGCCAGGTCTGTGAGCGCGAAACGCTGGCTAACGTCAGCCTGCAACTGGCCGATGCATTGAATGGCGCGAGCCTGACGGCCGATTGCGTGGTGCTGAACATGGTCCTGCACCATTTCGCCGCGCCGGCCGATGCGCTGAAGCGCCTGGCCGGCTTGCTGCAACCGGGCGGCAGCCTGTTAGTGACAGAGTTGTGCAGCCACAACCAGAGTTGGGCCAGGGAGGCCTGCGGTGATCTCTGGCTGGGGTTTGACCAGGATGATCTGGCCCGCTGGGCCACCGCTGCGGGACTGGTTCCCGGAGAAAGTCTGTATGTAGGTTTACGTAATGGTTTCCAGATCCAGGTCCGCCACTTTCAGCGACCGGCTGGCGACACTCACCATCGGTAAATTTTAGGAAACCGTCGAGATGAGCGAATACTCCCTTTTCACCTCCGAGTCCGTGTCTGAAGGGCATCCGGACAAAATCGCCGACCAGATTTCCGATGCGGTGCTGGACGCCATCATTGCCCAGGACAAGCACGCCCGCGTAGCGGTGGAAACCCTGGTCAAGACCGGTGTGGCCATCGTCGCCGGCGAAGTCACCACCTCGGCCTGGGTTGACCTGGAGCAGATCGTTCGTGACGTCATCACCGACATCGGCTACACCAGCTCCGACGTCGGTTTCGACGGCGCGACCTGCGGCGTGATGAACATCATCGGCAAGCAGTCCCCCGACATCAACCAGGGTGTCGACCGCGCCAAGCCTGAAGACCAGGGCGCCGGCGACCAGGGCCTGATGTTCGGCTACGCCAGCAACGAAACCGACGTGCTGATGCCGGCCCCGATCACCTTCTCGCACCAACTGGTGCAGCGCCAGGCCGAAGCCCGCAAGTCCGGCCTGCTGCCGTGGCTGCGTCCGGATGCCAAGTCCCAGGTCACCTGCCGCTACGAAGGCGGCAAGGTGGTCGGCATCGACGCCGTGGTCCTGTCGACCCAGCACAACCCTGACGTGTCGTACAAAGACCTGCGCGAAGGCGTGATGGAACTGATCGTCAAGCACGTGCTGCCGGCCGAGCTGCTGTCCAAGGACACCCAGTTCCACATCAACCCGACTGGCCAGTTCATCATCGGCGGCCCGGTCGGCGACTGCGGCCTGACCGGTCGCAAGATCATCGTCGACAGCTACGGCGGCATGGCCCGTCACGGCGGCGGCGCGTTCTCCGGCAAGGACCCATCGAAGGTCGACCGTTCGGCCGCCTATGCCGGTCGTTACGTGGCCAAGAACATCGTCGCCGCCGGCCTGGCCGAGCGCTGCGAGATCCAGGTGTCCTACGCCATCGGCGTGGCGCAACCGACTTCGATCTCGCTGAACACCTTCGGCACCGGCAAGATCAGCGACGACAAGATCATCAAGCTGGTGCGCGAAGTGTTCGACCTGCGTCCGTACGCGATCACCACCATGCTCGACCTGCTGCACCCGATGTACCGCGAAACCGCGGCCTACGGCCACTTCGGCCGTACCCCGCAAACCAAGACCGTGGGTGATGACACCTTCACCACCTTCACCTGGGAAAAGACCGACCGCGCCGAAACCCTGCGCGCCGCTGCCAACCTGTAATCCCGGCAGCACTTACCCAAGCCCCGCACGGTTCGCCTTGCGGGGCTTTTTTGTGGCTGAAGGTTTCATGATTTGCAGGGCGCTCCTATAGGGTCAGCCTGATTCCTGGGGGTATAAGCCGGCTCGCGAAAAAACCCGCGCATCGTCCAACCAGCCCGCGAAATACCCGGCAATCCATACACCCTTTCTCCCTGCTATCCACCCCACTAGCCTGCAACCTGACTCCCCGAGCAAGGATGCTCCCCATGCCCTACAGAGCAACGCTATTGGCCGCAATCCTCCTGAGCGCCATCGCCCTGCCAAGCGTCGCCAGCCCGTGTCCCGACTGGACACCTGCCCAGGCGCAAACCGAAACGGCCACCCTGCAACAGCAAATCAACCGCTGGGACGACAGCTACCACCGTGAAGGCCTGTCGCCGGTGACTGACGAGCTTTACGACCAGTCCCGCGCCCGGCTCGAACATTGGCAAAGCTGTTTCCCCACCGTCAGCGCAGACCGCGCCAACCCGCTACGCACCGCACGCGGTACTGTCCTGCACCCCATTCCCCATACCGGAGTGGAGAAACTGGCCGATGAAAGTGCCGTACGCCAGTGGCTCGCCGGGCGCGAGGAGGTCTGGGTACAGCCCAAGATCGACGGCGTGGCCGTGACCCTGATCTATCGCCAGGGACGCTTCCAGCAAGCCATCAGCCGCGGGGATGGCCTTCAGGGCCAGGACTGGACCGGGCCCGCGCAACTGATAAGCGCCATCCCCAAACGCCTGCCCGAACCGCGGGACCTGCTGCTACAGGGCGAGCTCTATTGGCGCCAGAACGATCACATACAGGCCAAGGCTGGCAGCCTGAATGCCCGCGGCCAGGTCGCCGGCCTATTGGCCCGCAACCAGCTGGACCCTCGGCAAGCCAGCCGGATCGGCCTGTTCGTCTGGGACTGGCCACAAGGCCCGAGCACCCTGGTGCAGCGCCTGGCCGGCCTCAAGGCCCTGGGATTTGCCCACAGCAGCGAGTACAGCCAGCGCGTCAGCACATTCGCCGAGGTCCGGCACTGGCGAGAGCACTGGTATCGCTCGGCCCTGCCCTTCGCCAGCGATGGCATCGTCCTGCGCCAGAGCCGACGCCCAGAGGCGCAACGCTGGCAGGCCAAGGCGCCCTACTGGATCGCCGCGTGGAAATACCCATTCGCCCAGGCCCTGGCCAGGGTGCGCAAGGTCGACTTCAAGATCGGCCGCACCGGCCGGATCACCCCGATGCTCGAACTGGAGCCGGTCCAGCTCGACGACCGGCAGATCAGGCGGGTCAGCGTCGGCTCGCTGCCGCGCTGGCAGAAACTGGATATCCGCCCTGGCGACCAGGTGTCGATCAGCCTCGCCGGCCTGACCATCCCGCGCCTGAACGCGGTGATACTGCGCACGCCCCAGCGTGTTCCGCTGCAGGTTCCGGATGCCTCGGCCTTCCATGCACTCAGTTGCTGGCACCCCCTGCCCGGCTGTGAGAGCCAGTTCCTCGCACGCCTGACCTGGCTGAGCGGAAAATCCGGGCTGGACCTGCCCCATGTCGGCCCTGGCACTTGGGAGAAGCTGGTGGACGCCGGACTGATCAACGGCTTGGTCGATTGGTTGACCCTTGAACCTGCAGAGCTTGCTAACATTACCGGCCTTGGCGAACGCAGCATCGCGCGTTTGCTGAACAGCCTGCACAGCGCCCGCCGGCAACCGTTTCATCGCTGGCTCAAAGCCCTTGGACTGCCACCGACCGGCGACGCCAGGCTCGAAGATGGCTGGGCAGCGTTGGCTGCCAGAACCACCGAACAATGGCAGGCCCAAAGCGCTATCGGCCCGGGACGCGCCGCTCAGTTGAGCGCCTTCTTCCGCGATCCGCAGGTCCTGGCCGTGAGTGAAGAATTACGTGCCGCCGGAATCGAAGGCTTCTGAAACCTTTACAGCCGGCGGCATTGAACCCCGAGGATGCAGATGGCTCAAACAGCCCGTCGCCCCACTCCTGCTATTCATCTTTTCACATGGAGCCTTTATGAAATTTCTTGCACCGTTCACCCTCTTCGCCGCATTCGCCCTGACAACCCCAGCCCTGATGGCCGCCGAGCAGGCACCGGAACTCACGGGTTGCGCCGCCAAGCGCCAGGCCATCAGCACCCAGCTCGAACAGGCCAAGGCCCACGGCAACAGCGAACAACAGGCCGGCCTGGAAAAAGCCCTGAGCGAAGCCACCGCGAACTGCACCGACGCCTCGCTGAAAAAGGAACGCGAAAACAAGGTGCTGGACGCCAAGCACGAAGTCAGCCGGCGCCAGACCGACCTGGACAAGGCCATGAAAAAAGGCGACGCCGAGAAGATCAACAAGCGCAAGGACAAGCTGGCCGAGTCCCGCAAGGAATTGCAGGAAGCCCTCGACGAACTGGACAAGTAAGTTCAAGCCGCCGCGGCAGATGTGCCTGCCGCAGACACCTCAGGCGACGGGATCAGTGATCGCGAAACTCTTTATGGCAGGCGCTGCAGGCATCTTCGACTTTCTGTACCGCCGGCCCCAGGTTGCTGGCCTTGTATGGCTGGACCTTGCTGGCGATGACCAGTTCACCGGTGGCCGCCTCGAGGGTGCGGGCCAGTTCCTGGAAACGTGCCTGCTTCTGCCAGACATCGTCAGTCGCGCTGGTGTGCTCCTGTTCCTTGACCTGCGGGAAGTGCTTCCAGGGTTCATGGGACAGGCTGTCCAGCTTGATTGCGCCTTCGGTAAAGCGCGGGCCGTCGAACGGGATACGCCCACGGAGCATGCCGCCCAGGTCTTCACCGGTCTTGAGCATCTGTTTGAAGATCGCCTTGCGCTGACCCAGCGGGGAGTTCGGATCGACACCGCCGCAGGCGGACAGCGTCAGGCAGGCCAGCAATACAACAGAGAGTCTTTTAAGCGTCATGGTGGCTTCGAGTCACGGGAAACGGCCGCCAGTATCCTCGCCTGTCCGGCAAAGACCAATAGCCCTATTAACAATATGGATTGCCTGACGTTGCCATGCGCCCAGGCAAGCCACAAAGGAAGTACCCAATGAACACCCGTTTCAAGCTGTGGCGTCGACACCTGGCCTGGGCCTTGCCGACCGCGATCCTGCTGGCCGGATGCAATGGCGGCGAAGTCGGCAAGCCACCCCAGCCCCATGCCATCGCCACCTATACCAGCGCCAGCTGGGAAGCCTTGCCCACTGTGTCCGACGACGACCTGCTGGCCGGCTTCGGTTCCTGGCGCAGCGCCTGCACCCGACTGAAAGCCGACCCGGTGTGGGGCCCGACCTGCGCGACGGCGGCCAATGTGCCGCTCACCGCCCTCGATGTCCGCAGCTTTCTCAAGCAGCACCTGGACGTCTACGGCCTGCGCTCGGCCAGCGGCAGCAGCAACGGCCTGATCACCGGCTACTACGAGCCGGTCTATCCGGGCAGCCTGACCCAGACCCAGGCCGCTTCAGTGCCGGTCTATGGCGTGCCGGAAGACATGATCATCGTCGCCCTCGACAGCATTTATCCCGAACTCAAGGGCAAGCGCCTGCGCGGCCGCCTCGAAGGCCGGGTACTGAAACCCTACGACGATGCCGCGACCATCGAGACCAAGGGGGTCAAGGCGCCGGTGATCGCCTGGCTGACCGACCCGATGAACCTGCAATTCCTGCAGATCCAGGGCTCGGGCCGCATCCAGCTGGAAGACGGGCGCCAGTTGCGCATCGGCTATGCCGACCAGAACGGCCACCCGTACCGCCCCATCGGCCGCTGGCTGGTGGATCAGGGCGAGCTGAAGAAAGAAGACGTGACCATGGGCACCATCGCGGCCTGGGCCAAGGCCAACCCCAATCGCATCCCGGAATTGCTGGGCAGCAACCCCAGCTACGTGTTCTTCAACCGCAACCCGGACAGCAACGAAGGCCCGCGCGGCTCGTTGAACGTACCGCTGACGTCCGGCTACAGCGTGGCGGTGGACCGCAAGGTGATTCCGCTGGGCAGCCTGTTATGGCTCTCCACCACCCGGCCGGATGGCAGCAGCCTGATCCGCCCGGTGGCGGCACAGGACACCGGTGGCGCGATCGCCGGCGAAGTTCGCGCCGACCTGTTCTGGGGCACCGGCGACGCGGCCGGGCAACTGGCGGGAGACATGAAACAGCAGGGCCAGATCTGGATGCTCTGGCCCAAGGGCGCCACGCTGCCGAAAGTGCCTGAAGTCACCGACAGCAAATGACCCTGTAGCCCCGTAGCCGCTGCCGAGCCCGCGAGGCTGCGATCGACTGCGTAGCAGGCGCAAAACCTGAGAATGCGCGGGGTCAGGATAACCGCGCCTGCTGCACGCCCGAGCGCAGCTTCGCGGGCTCGGCAGCGGCTACAGGATCAGATCGAAACGAAAAAGAAGCTGGCAATCAGCGCTATGCCGACGAGCCACACCAGCGACCGCAGGATCGCCCAGTCCGCCAGGTAGCAAATGATGTACAGCAGGCGGCTGGTGATGAACAGCACCGCCAGCACATCGATGGTCACCAGTTCGGCGACGTTGGCGATGTGGGCAATGATCACCCCCGCGGCAAAGGCCGGGGTCACTTCAAAACTGTTGAGCTGCGCCGCTTGCGCCCGCCGGGCGAAACCTTCGAGGGTTTCGAGGTAGGCCCGCGGGTCATGGTTCTGCCGCAGGCCAAAGTTGCCCCCGCTGAACTTGGCGATGCTGTTGCACAGGTACGGCAGGAAGATGGCGATCAATACACACCAGAAAGCGACGGTCATGGCAGAGTCCTTTTTAAAGTCATGAGGGGAACGGGGTCAGAACTTCATCACCAGCATGCCGATCAGCACCAGTCCACAAGCTAAGAGCCGAGGTCGGCCGAAAGGTTCTTTCAGGTAACGCATGCCGAACAGCACCACCAGGATCACGCTGATTTCCCGCAGCGCCGCCGCCTCGGCGATCGATCCCAGCTGCATGGCCCACAGCACCAGAGCGTAGCTGAACAATACGCAGAACCCGACGCTCAACCCCAGCCTCCATTGTTCGCGCCAGAACAGGCTGAAGGCCGCACGCTTGCGCAGCAACGCCAGCAACGGAAAGGGCCAGGCGCTGAGCAGCGTCACCCACACCAGGTAATCCAGCGGATGGGACCAGCGGCGCAATGCCTGGCCGTCGATAAAGGTGTAGCAACCGATGCACAGGCCGATCAGCGCCACTACCGGCAACATCGACCATGGCAGGCGGTCGCCGCCACCGCCCTGCCACAGCAGGCACAGCATGCCGAAAGGGATCAACAGGATGCCGAGGATCTGCTGGAGGCTGAGCACCTCGCCCGCGAAGATCAGGGTCAGGGCCAGCACCACCAGAGGCGAAAGGCCACGCATCAGTGGATAGACCAGGCCCAGGTCGCCGACCCGATAGGCCTGGATCAGCAGGTAGCGGTAGAGCAACTCGAAAACCGCCGACGCCAGGATCCACGGCCAGATCTGCAGCGGTGGCCACTCGACGAACCCCAGCATCAATGCCACGAACAACAAGGCGACGCTGTCCATGCAGGCCACCACCAATAACCGTTCACCACTGAACTTGATCAGGGTATTCCACGCCGCATGCAGCAGCGCCGCCACCAGAACCAGAGTTGTCGCCAGCACCTCACACTCCCTGTTTGCTATAAGAGAATCGATTCACCTAAGGGCCTCGGCTGTCTATACTGACGCCGACCACGCCGCACTCAGTTGCGCATATCCATTCCAATAATTCCTGCCGCTGCCCAATCCGCCGGACCTGATCCGATGGAGGCGCAAAGCTGGCATGCGTATGCCTGATCAGGGCGTCAAGACTACAGACAGAGAATCCTCGCATGCCACTCGCCTTGCTCGCACTGGCTGTTGCCGCCTTCGGCATCGGCACCACTGAATTCGTCATCATGGGCCTGCTGCCCGATGTCGCCCGCGACCTGTCCGTCAGCATTCCCCATGCCGGCCTGCTGATTACCGGTTACGCCCTGGGCGTGGTGTTCGGCGCGCCGATCCTCGCCGTCGGCACCGCCAACATGCCGCGCAAGGCCACGCTGCTGGGCATGACCCTGATGTTCATCCTCGGCAATGTGCTCTGCGCGCTAGCGCCGAACTATGCCACGCTGATGGCCGCGCGGGTGATCACCGCGCTGTGCCACGGTGCGTTTTTCGGCATTGGCTCGGTGGTCGCCGCCAGCCTGGTGGCGCCGAACAAACGCGCCCAGGCGATCGCCATGATGTTCACCGGCCTGACCCTGGCCAATGTGCTCGGCGTGCCGCTGGGCACGGCACTGGGACAATACGCCGGCTGGCGCTCGACCTTCTGGGCGGTGTCGGTGATCGGGGTGATCGCCGCCATTGCCCAGTGGTTCTGGCTGCCCCGGCACATCGCCATGGACAAGGCCAACCTGGCCAGCGAGTTCAAGGTCCTGGGCAAGACCAACGTGCTGTTGGCCCTGGGCATGAGCGTGCTGGCCTCCACCAGCCTGTTCAGCGTCTTCACCTATATCGCGCCGATCCTGCAGGACGTCACCGGCGTCAGCCCCCATGGCGTGACCATCATGTTGCTGCTGTTCGGCGTCGGCCTGACGGCCGGCAGCATGCTCGGCGGCCGCCTGGCCGACAGCCGCCTGCTGCCGTCGCTGGTGGCCATGGCGCTGGCCGTGGTGTTGGTGCTGGCCGCGTTCAGCCAGACCAGCCACCTGCTGATCCCGGCGGCGATCACGTTGCTGCTGTGGGGGATTTTCGCCTTCGCCCTGTGCCCGATCCTGCAATTGCTGATCATCGACCAGGCCCATGAGGCTCCGAACCTGGGCTCGACCCTGAACCAGAGCGCCTTCAACCTGGGTAACGCCGCCGGCGCCTGGATCGGCGGGCTGGTCGTCGCCAGTGGCGCCGACCTGGCCGACCTGCCGTGGACCGGCGCACTGGTCGGCGGACTGACGGTGCTGACCGCGCTACTGTTCATTCACCTGCAACGTCGCCAGGCGGCCGCGATCAATGTATCCGGCTAAACCTCGACGAGCGCGCGACTGACCCACGCTCGCCTACAGAACCACGCACTGTCCCGACCGGCTCACCGACAGAAGAATCTGAACTTTCCTTGTCGGTGTGCCCCGGGTCGCCAGCGGCCCATCAAACCCTTGCCCGATGGTTTTCGGGCTTTCTTTTCACGTTTCTATCCAAGGGACTCCGGATGCTTGAACTCGTTGCCGCCTTCATCTGCCTGACCACCCTGCTCACCTACGTCAACTTCCGCTTCATCGGCCTGCCGCCGACCATCGGCGTGATGGTCACCGCCCTGCTGTTTTCCCTGCTGTTGCAAGGCTTGAGCTTCCTCGGCTATCCCGGCCTGGAAGAGCATGTGCAACAGCTGATCGGCCAGATCGACTTCGGCGACCTGCTGATGAACTGGATGCTGTCGTTCCTGCTGTTCGCCGGCGCCTTGCACGTCAACCTCAACGACCTGCGCAGCTATCGCTGGCCCATCGGCCTGCTGGCCACGGTCGGCGTGCTGATCGCCACGTTCGTCATCGGCAGCCTGGCCTACTGGATCTTCGGCCTGTTCGGCTGGCACGTGAGCTTCCTCTATTGCCTGCTGTTCGGCGCCCTGATCTCGCCGACCGACCCGATCGCGGTGCTCGGCGTGCTGCGTACCGCCAACGCTTCCAAGCCGCTGAAAACCACCATCGTCGGCGAGTCGCTGTTCAACGACGGCACCGCGGTGGTGGTGTTCACTGTGCTGCTGGGTATCGCCCAGCTCGGCGAAACCCCGACCGTCGGCGCCACCGCCCTGCTGTTTGCCCATGAGGCCATCGGCGGCGTGGTGTTCGGCGGGCTGATCGGCTACCTGGTGTACCTGATGATCAAGAGCATCGAGCAGCACCAGATCGAGGTAATGCTGACCCTGGCCCTGGTGATCGGCGGCTCGGCGATGGCCAGCGAACTGCACGTCTCGGCACCGATCGCGATGGTGGTGGCGGGCCTGATCATCGGCAACCTGGGGCGCAACCTGGCGATGAACGACATGACCCGGCGTTATCTGGACGGCTTCTGGGAACTGCTCGACGACATGCTCAACGCCCTGCTGTTCGCCCTGATCGGCATGGAGCTGTTGCTGCTGCCGTTCAACTGGCTGCACTTGCTGGCTGCGAGCCTGCTGGCGGTGGCGATCGTGCTGTCGCGCCTGCTCACCGTGGCCCCGGCCATCGTCCTGCTACGCCGCTGGCGCAGCGTGCCGCGCGGCACTATCCGGGTGCTGACCTGGGGCGGCCTGCGCGGCGGGGTTTCGGTGGCGCTGGCCCTGGCCCTGCCACTGGGCCCGGAGCGCGACCTGGTGCTGAGCATCACCTACATCGTGGTGCTGTCGTCGATCCTCCTGCAGGGCCTGACCATCGGCAAACTGGTGCGCCATGTCACCCAGGATGCACCGGCGGCCACCCAGGACGCTCACTGATCGTTTCTTGATCGATCGCGGACCCGCCCAGGGTCCGCAGTCGTTTTTGGCAGGCCACTTTCACTGCGCACCTGGGCATGGCTGATCAGGGCGAAGATGAAGCTGCCGCCGATGATATTCCCCGCCAACGTCGGCCCGGCGAACACCCACCAGAAATCCCGCCACGGCAACTCGCCGGCGAACACCAGGTACGAGACCTCCACCGAACCGACCACGATATGGGTGAAGTCCCCCAGGGCCATCAGGTAGGTGATCAGGATGATGATCCACATCTTGGCGCTCTCCATGGACGGGATCATCCAGACCATGGTGGCGATCATCCAGCCGGAGACGATGCCCTTGGCGAACATCTGTCCGGCATCGTTCTCCATGACATTGCGCCCGATATCGAGGAAGGCCAGGTCGGTCCTGGCGTCGAAAATCGGCAGGTGCAGCATCACGTAGGCCACCAGCAGCGTGCCGCACAGGTTGCCCACCAGGACCACGCCCCACAAGCGACACAGGCGCGCGAAATTGCCCCGGGTGGGTTTGCTCATGATCGGCAGCACGGCCGTCAGGGTGTTTTCGGTGAACAGTTGCTGGCGCGCCAGGATCACCGCCAGGAAGCCCGCGCAGTAACCGAAACTGGCAATCACCTTGAACCCTTCGCCGTCGGGCAGGCGCGAGTCGAGCAGGCCCATGCCCATCAGCGACAGGCCCATGGTCAGGCCGGCGGCCAGGGCCGACCACCAGAGCGCCGCGACGCTGCGCTCCAGCTCCTTGTCGCCCTGGGTGCGGATGATCTCGTGCAAGACCGCCGCGCGGGGCGGCTGGTTCTTGTCTACGTCGTGCTGCTCTTCGGGAGAAAGGCCCGGGGTCTTGCCGTCTGTCTGCACGTTAATGGCTCCTGAACCTGTGGGTACCCTGTCAGGTACGACATCCGGGGTTCAGGGCTCGTTCAGTGCCCTCATGCAGGAGCTGGCAGACTCACGCCCACAGCGGTCAGGCGATGGGCTCGTCGTCCTTGAACTGGTCTTTCACGTACCGGATCTCGGTACGACCGTGGGGAGCCGGCAAGCCGTCCTCGCCCAGGTTGACGAAGACCATCTTCTCGACGGTGAGGATGCTCTTGCGGGTGATCTTGTTGCGCACTTCACAGGTCAGGGTGATCGAGGTCCGGCCGAATTCGGTGGCAGTGATGCCCAGCTCGATAATGTCGCCCTGGCGCGAGGCGCTGACGAAGTTGATTTCGGAAATGTACTTGGTGACCACGCGCTGGTTGCCCAGCTGGACGATGGCGTAGATCGCCGCTTCTTCGTCGATCCAGCGCAACAGGCTGCCGCCGAACAGCGTGCCGTTGGGGTTGAGGTCTTCGGGTTTTACCCATTTGCGGGTGTGGAAATTCATACTCACTCCTGACCGTCTTGCCGATTGATGCCGGCATCATGGCAGACCCCGGCGCAGAGCTCTATTGAGCTTCTACTATGGTCGCGATAACCGTTCGATCATCGTCCGACAGAAATCCTTGGGAAGTCGCTGGCAGACGGCTATAATCGCCTCCGTTTCAAAACGGTAACGATCACCTGATACCGTTTTCCCGCCACCTGTCCGAGGGGCGCTGCAGCAGGTTCGACCTGTCAGGCTCGGATGGGGCGTTGTCTGGCCGTGATGGTTCGGTCAGTCACTAAACGCACAACGGCGCCCATTCGCATACTTACGAATGGAGGCTCTTCATGAGCGCTGTCATCACGCCTGCAGATTTTACCGACTACAAAGTCGCCGACATGTCCCTGGCCGCCTGGGGCCGTCGTGAAACCATCATCGCCGAATCGGAGATGCCGGCCCTGATGGGTCTGCGTCGCAAGTACGCCGCTGAACAACCGCTCAAGGGCGCGAAGATTCTCGGCTGCATCCACATGACCATCCAGACTGCCGTGCTGATCGAAACCCTGGTTGCCCTGGGTGCCGAAGTACGCTGGTCGTCCTGCAACATCTTCTCGACCCAGGACCAGGCCGCTGCCTCCATCGCTGCCGCCGGTATCCCGGTATTCGCCTGGAAAGGCGAGACCGAGCAAGAGTACGAGTGGTGCCTGGAGCAGACCATCCTCAAGGATGGCAAGCCTTGGGACGCCAACATGATCCTCGACGACGGCGGCGACCTGACCGAGCTGCTGCACAAGAAGTACCCGCAGGTGCTGGACCGCGTCCACGGTGTGACCGAAGAAACCACCACCGGCGTGCACCGCCTGCTGGACATGCTGGCCAAGGGCGAGCTGAAGATCCCGGCCATCAACGTCAACGACTCGGTGACCAAGAGCAAGAACGACAACAAGTACGGCTGCCGTCACAGCCTGAACGATGCGATCAAGCGCGGTACCGACCACCTGTTGTCCGGCAAGCAAGCGCTGGTCATCGGCTACGGTGACGTGGGCAAGGGTTCGGCCCAGTCCCTGCGTCAGGAAGGCATGATCGTCAAGGTTTCCGAAGTCGACCCGATCTGCGCCATGCAGGCCTGCATGGACGGTTTCGAACTGGTTTCGCCGTTCATCGACGGCATCAACACCGGCACCGAAGCGAGCATCGACAAGGCCCTGCTGGGCAAGATCGACCTGATCGTGACCACCACCGGTAACGTCAATGTTTGCGACGCAAACATGCTCAAGGCCCTGAAGAAGCGCGCCGTTGTCTGCAACATCGGTCACTTCGACAACGAAATCGACACCGCTTTCATGCGCAAGAACTGGGCATGGGAAGAAGTGAAGCCGCAGGTGCACAAGGTTCACCGCACCGGCCCAGGCGCTTTCGACGCCCAGAACGACGACTACCTGATCCTGCTGGCCGAAGGCCGCCTGGTGAACCTGGGCAACGCCACCGGTCACCCAAGCCGCATCATGGACGGCTCGTTCGCCAACCAGGTTCTGGCGCAGATCTTCCTGTTCGGCCAGAAGTACGCCGACCTGTCGCCAGCCCAGAAAGCCGAGCGCCTGACCGTTGAAGTACTGCCCAAGAAACTCGACGAAGAAGTGGCCCTGGAAATGGTCCGCGGCTTCGGTGGCGTGGTCACCCAACTGACCAAGCAGCAGGCTGACTACATCGGCGTCACCGTCGAAGGCCCGTTCAAGCCGCACGCTTACCGGTACTAAGAGCAGTTGCAAGCCTTGAGCTTCAAGCAGCAAGCAAAGGCCACAAGCCGCGCTTGCCGCTCGAAGCTTTCGGCTTCGTCCCTATTTGCTTAAACAGTTTCAAGCAGCCCGTTCCAGGCACAAGAGCTGAGCGCACCTCCGCTACTCTTGCAGCTTGTGGCTTGCAGCTTGTAGCTGGAGGTTTCCTCCATGTCCCAAGACCGTCGCTACAGCTTCGAGTTCTTCCCGACCAAGACCGATGCTGGGCATGAAAAACTGCTCGCCACTGCCCGCCAGCTGGCCAGTTACAACCCCGACTTCTTCTCCTGCACCTACGGTGCCGGTGGCTCGACCCGCGACCGCACGATGAACACCGTGCTGCAGCTCGAAAGCGAAGTGAAGATCCCCGCCGCACCGCACCTGTCCTGCGTGGGTGACAGCAAGGCCGACCTGCGTGGCCTGTTGACCCAGTACAAGGCCGCCGGCATCAACCGTATCGTCGCCCTGCGCGGCGACCTGCCTTCGGGCATGGGCATGGCCAGCGGCGAGTTGCGTCACGCCAACGACCTGGTGAGCTTCATTCGTGAAGAGACTGGCGACCACTTCCACATCGAAGTGGCGGCGTATCCGGAAATGCACCCACAGGCGCGCAATTTCGAAGACGACCTCAACAACTTCGTGCGCAAGGCCAACGCCGGCGCCAACAGTGCGATCACCCAGTATTTCTTCAACGCCGACAGTTATTTCTACTTCGTCGAACGCGTGCAACAAATGGGTGTGAACATCCCGATCGTGCCCGGCATCATGCCGATCACCAACTACAGCAAGCTGGCGCGTTTCTCCGACGCCTGCGGCGCGGAAATCCCGCGCTGGATCCGCAAGCAACTGGAAGCCTACGGCGACGACAGCCAAAGCATTCAGGCGTTCGGCGAACAGGTCATCACCGAAATGTGTGAGCGTTTGTTGCAAGGCGGTGCGCCAGGATTGCACTTCTATACTCTGAACCAAGCCGAGCCAAGCCTGGCCGTCTGGAACAACCTGAAGCTGCCGCGTTAACCGCCCGACAGCATCGGAAAAAGGCCTTGGCGAAATCCAGGGCCTTTTTTTTAACCCCCAATACATCCGAAGGATCGCCGTAGATGTCCACAGGCAGCACCGCAGCACGCCCACAATTGATCTATCTGGTTTACGGCGCCGCGACCTATCACCAGGAAGCCGCGTTCAGTATTGCCAGCGCCCTGGCCGGGCTGCGCGAAACACCGGGCGAAGCCCTCGATATCCAGGTCTTCACCGACAATCCCGCGCCTTACCGCGACCTGCCTGTGCGCGTGCGCCCCTTGGACGAAAACACCCGCCAGGCCTGGATCGCCCCACACGGTTACCACTTTCGTGCCAAGCACGTGGTGATGCAGCAGGTGCTGCAAGAGTCCGAACTGGCGTTGCTGATCGACACCGATACCTTTTTCCACTGCTCGCCACTGGAGCTGTTTCGCCGCGTCCAGCCCGGCACTCTGCTGTGTAACGCATTCGGCATGTGCTACGGCGCCAACAAGGAGTCCGGCCTCTACCAGTGCCTGGCCGACTTGCTGCGGGAACGAAAACTCGCCGACGACCAGATGCCGCTGCTGAACTCCGGCGTGATCGGCCTGCATCGCGCGGACGCCGATGTGCTGGACCGCTCCATCGCCCTGATGGACGAGCTGTACCCGCTGGCCAACGGCGCCTACACCCTCGAAGAGTTCTGCCTGTCGGTGGCGGCCTATCGCACCAAACAGGTTCGCGAATGCCCCGACCTGATCCACCACTACTGGAGCCGCAAGCAACTGTTTCGCGCCAAGATCAAGGCCTGGCTGGACAAGCACGGCGCAGCGCCCACCAGCAGCGTCGCCCTGGACGAAACCCGCCTGGTCACCGCGACCCTGCCACGCCCGCCGGCCTTGCAACGCCTGGCCTACAAGATCGTGACCCTGGCCCTGCCCGGGCACCAGCGGCAGTTCATGCGCGAAATCCTCTACGGCTGCTACCGCCACACCAACGAATTCGACCAGGCCTGCGCCCCGGTCTGGTGGGAGAAAGCCCGGGAAAACGCCGAAGGCCGCCTGAAAAAACCGCTCAACAGCCATCAACTCGAGCGCTGGTTCAACCACCCGGTGATTCGCCTGGTACTGGGCCAGCGGCGCAAGGCCATCTACCTGCATCTGATCGAGACAAAGGCTGATTGAGGCTTGAGCTAGACGGCCTCTAGCATTGGACGACCTCTCGTCGTAATCTCCAGCGATGCCCGTCATTGCCCAGCTGCTGACAGCCTTTATCTGCGCTTGCCTGAGCCTCACCGCCCATGGCGAGAAGCTGCGCATTGTCACCGAGCCCTGGGCCCCTTATGTCTATGAGGAACAGGGCAAGGCCCAGGGCCTGGATTACGAAACCACGGCGATCGTCTTCCAGCGCCTGGGGATCGAAGTCGAATGGCAGTTCCTGCCCTGGAAACGTTGCCTGGCCATGCTCGAACAAGGCCAGGCCGACGGTGCCCTGGACATCTTTCACAGCCATGAACGCGAAAGCAGCCTGCTCTACCCCAGCGAGCCGCTGTCGGACGTCGAGTTCGTGATGTTCTATGCCAACGCCCGGCCCTTTCCCTTCCACACCCTGGAAGACTTGCGCGGGCTGACCGTGGGCACCTCCCCCGGCTACCTGTACAGCCAGGACTTCAGGGAATCCACCCTGTTCAAGCACGAACCGGCGCCGACCCACGAAGCCAACTTCGGCAAGCTGCTGCGCGGCCGCATCGACCTGCTGATCACCGATCGGCGGGTCGGCCAGCATCTGCTCGATCAACTGAACATTCGCCAGCAGATCACCGAGAACCCGGTGGTCATCAGCCGCCAGAGCCAGTTTCTGGCGGTGCGGCGCAATGCTGGCATGGACTTGCTGGTGCAGCGTTTCGGCGCCGAACTCAAGCGCTTCAAGCGCGAGCCGGCCTACGCCGAACTGAGCGCCCGCTATGGCGCGGCGCCGGCCATCGCCGACTCAAGCGCAATGCCGCCCGGCACACCGCGCAAAACCGTTGAGCAGCAGGAAAGCAGCGCACGCTGATTGCTCTGTTATACTCCGGCCTTCCCGCCAGGCTCACGCCCGGACGCTCGATCCTGTTCAAGGCATCTCGATACCGCTACAGCGCAGCCACAAGGCCCGCGCGAGCCCTCGCCGATGAGCCTTCAGGAGCCAGCAGGACCGGACGGGATTGCGTCCTCTTAAACGCCATTCGCGCCAGGCAAGACTATCCCTCTGGGCCAAGCCCTCACTAAAACAGGATTACTCATGTCCTTTGCTTCCCTCGGTCTCTCCGAGGCTTTAGTCGGCGCCATCGAAGCCGCCGGCTACACCCAGCCTACTCCGGTGCAACAGCGGGCCATTCCCGCCGTGTTGCAAGGTCGCGACCTGATGGTTGCGGCACAGACAGGTACTGGTAAAACCGGCGGTTTCGCCCTTCCGATCCTGGAACGGTTGTTTCCCAACGGTCACCCGGACAAATCCCAGCGTCACGGCCCGCGCCAACCGCGCGTACTGGTCCTGACCCCGACCCGCGAACTGGCCGCGCAAGTGCACGAGAGCTTCAAGGTCTATGCCCGCGACCTGAAGTTCGTCAGTGCCTGCATCTTCGGCGGCGTCGGCATGAACCCACAGGTTCAGGCCATGGCCCGTGGCGTCGATGTGCTGGTGGCCTGCCCCGGCCGCCTGCTCGACCTGGCCGGCCAAGGCAGCGTCGACCTGTCCCACGTGGAAATCCTCGTGCTCGACGAAGCCGACCGCATGCTCGACATGGGCTTTGTCCATGACGTGAAGAAAGTCCTCGCGCGCCTGCCCGCCAAGCGCCAGAACCTGCTGTTCTCCGCGACCTTCTCCAAGGACATCACGGACCTGGCCGGCAAGCTGCTGCACAACCCGGAACGCATCGAAGTCACGCCGCCAAACACCACGGTCGAGCGTATCGAGCAACGGGTGTTCCGCCTGGCCGCCAGCCACAAGCGCGCCTTGCTGGCCCACCTGATCACCGCCGGCGCCTGGGAACAGGTACTGGTCTTCACCCGCACCAAGCACGGCGCCAACCGCCTGGCCGAGTACCTGGACAAACACGGCCTGACCGCCGTCGCCATCCACGGCAACAAGAGCCAGAACGCCCGCACCAAGGCCCTGGCCGACTTCAAGGCCGGTGAAGTGCGGATCCTGGTCGCCACCGATATCGCCGCCCGTGGCCTGGACATCGACCAGCTGCCACACGTGGTCAACTTTGAGCTGCCGAACGTCGACGAAGACTACGTGCACCGTATCGGCCGTACCGGCCGCGCCGGTCGTTCGGGCGAAGCGATCTCGCTGGTCGCGCCGGACGAAGAGAAGCTGCTCAAGAGCATCGAGCGCATGACCAAGCAGAAGATCCCCGACGGCGATCTGCTGGGCTTCGATGCCAGCGCCGTGGAAGCCGAGAAGCCGGAAGTGCGCGAGCGTCCGGATGTGCGTAACCCGCGCAATTCCCGTGGCCCGCGTGGCGACGGTCCGAATGGCGGCGGTGGCGGCGGCGGCCGTAAAGACAAAGGCAAGGACAAGGGCAAGGACAAACCGGCCGCTCGCGGCGACCGCCCGGCCCGTGAGCAGAAGCCTCGCGAAGGCACCCCGGCCCGCGAACAGCGCCAGCCGACGCCACGCGCCGACCGTGCGCCGGATGAGTTCCTGGACGACGACGTGGACAACTTCGGCAATCGCGCCGACTACGTCAGCCCGTACCAGAACAAGAACAACCAGGGCCGCGGCCGTCGTCCTGGCGCGCCAGCCCAGGGTGCAACCAGCAGCAACGCGCCACGCAGCGGCGGCCAGGGTCGCTCCGGCGGTCCGCGCACCAGCAACGGTGCCACCACCGGCACCCCGCCTGCCAAGCGCAACGGCCCACGCAGCGGCGCTCCACGTGACGGCCAGGCCCGTCGCGAAGAGTCGCGCAATCGTCGTCCGGCCCGTGACGACCAGGCGCGTCAGGAGCCGGCGGTGCAGAACCCGCGCGGCAACCAGCCGAAGATCATGCACAAGGAATCGAAAGCCGACCGCTTCCCGACACCCGAGCAGCTCGATCAACTGCCAAGCCGTCCACGTGGCGAGAAACCAGCCTTGCTGACCCGCAATCGCTGAAGTTTTCGCGACAATAAAAACGCCCCTGATCTCGCGATCAGGGGCGTTTTTTTATGATCTCTGTAGCCGCTGCCGAGCCTGCGAGGCTGCGATCGACCGGGAACCGGTCGCAGGCTTCAGGACCCTGGAAGGTCCTGCGGACCTTATCGCAGCCTCGCGAGCTCGGCAGCGGCTACAGGCGAAGCATTACTTCGCTTTCACACCTTCGAAGGTGATGTACAGCTGAACGGTGTCGGACTGCGGACCAACATCCATCCCGTCCTTGTTGAACTCTTTACGGCTGATGCTGGTGGTGCCTTCAAAACCGGCACGGTAGCCGCCCCATGGATCCTTGCCTTCACCCAGGAAGGTGGCCTTGACCACGATTGGCTTGGTCACACCGTGGAAAGTCAGGTCGCCAGCCACATCGGCGGTCTGCTTGCCATCAGCATTCTTGCCGGTTGGCTTGACGCTGGTGGAAACGAACTTCGCGTCAGGGAATTTGCCCGACTCCAGGAAGTCCTTGCTGTTGACGTGCTTGTCACGCTCGGCGTGGTTGGTGAACACGCTGGCGGTGCGCACGTTGACTTCGATCTTGGCGTCTTCAGGCTTGGCCGCGTCGAAGCTGAACTTGCCGTCCAGGTCCTTGAAAGTACCGGTGATGAAGCTGTAGCCCAGGTGGCTGATCTTGAAGTCGACGAAGGCGTGCTGGCCTTCCTTGTCGATCACGTAGTCCGCGGCCATCGCCTGACCGGCAGACAACAGAGCAGAACCGATTGCCAGAGCGGCGAGAGTCTTTTTCAACATGCTTTCTATTCCTTTTGAGTCGAGGTTGAGCATCAGGCTTTGCGCCCCAGCATACGAGCCAGGGTCGTGTCACGATCGATAAAGTGGTGTTTCAAGGCAGCCAGAGCATGCACTCCGGCGAAGATCACCAGGGCCCAGGCCAGGTACAAATGCACCTCGCCGGCCACATCTGCCTGGTCCGGCAGTCCGGAAACCAGGGCAGGTACTTCAAACAGGCCAAACACCGGAATCCCGACACCGTCTGCGGTGGAAATCAGGTAACCGGCAATCATCACAGCGAACAGACTGAAATAAAGGAAGGCATGACCGAACTTGGCGCCCAGGCGCGTCAGGCGACCGTGGTTGGCCGGTGCCGGTGGCGGCGGGCTGACAAAGCGCCACAGCACCCGCAGCAACATGATCGCGAACAGCGTCAAGCCAATGCTCTTGTGCAGGTCCGGCGCATCTTTACGCCAGGCACTGTAGTAATCCAGGCCGACCATCCACAGGCCCAGGGCGAACAATCCAAAGACTGCCAGCGCCACGCTCCAGTGCAGAAAAATGCTTACCCAGCCGTAGCGGGAAGAAGAGTTACCTAGCTGCATTACTTAAATCCTGTAAGAACTGCTGCCCAAGACTATCGATTTAACTATCGAATTAAAGCGGAAATTTTCGCTTTGAAATATCGAGAAATACGATGTTGATCCTACGAACACTAAATTAACCAGGCATTAAGGTCTACGTGGGGAAAACGTGACAGACCGTCCTGCGACCGCGATCAATTCGCCCTTCCAGGCATGCAATGGGTTGTGACACGGCCTGGCATTGCATAGGCTTGCGCGATTGTTTGCTCGCGTACTTAGAGCCGCCTCCAGGAGACTGAACATGGGCCTCAACAACCAGTGGATGCAACGCGATCTCGCGGTGTTATGGCATCCCTGCACCCAGATGAAAGACCACGAGCAGCTGCCGCTGATCCCGATCAAGCGCGGCGAAGGCGTGTGGCTGGAGGACTTCGAAGGCAAGCGCTACCTCGACGCGGTCAGTTCCTGGTGGGTCAACGTCTTCGGCCACGCCAACCCGCGCATCAACCAGCGCATCAAGGATCAGGTCGATCAGCTGGAGCATGTGATCCTCGCCGGCTTCAGCCATCAGCCGGTGATCGAGCTGTCCGAGCGCCTGGTGAAAATGACTCCCGAAGGCCTGACCCGCTGCTTCTATGCCGACAACGGCTCGTCGTGCATCGAAGTGGCGATGAAGATGAGCTTCCACTACTGGTTCAACCGCGGCCAGAAGGACAAGAAGCGCTTCGTCACCCTGACCAACAGCTACCACGGCGAAACCATCGCCGCGATGTCGGTGGGCGACGTGCCGCTGTTCACCGAGACCTACAAGGCCCTGCTGCTGGACACTATCAAGGTGCCAAGCCCGGACTGCTACCTGCGCCCCGAAGGCATGAGTTGGGAAGAACACTCGCGCAACATGTTCGCGGCCATGGAGCAGACCCTGGCGGAACACCACGCCACCCTCGCCGCAGTGATAGTCGAGCCGCTGATCCAGGGCGCCGGCGGCATGCGCATGTACCACCCGGTGTACCTCAAGCTGCTGCGCGAGGCCTGCGACCGCTACGGCGTGCACCTGATCCATGATGAGATCGCCGTCGGCTTCGGTCGTACCGGTACGATGTTCGCCTGCGAACAGGCCGGCATCCGCCCGGACTTCCTCTGCCTGTCCAAGGCCCTGACCGGCGGCTACCTGCCGCTGGCCGCGTGCCTGACCACCGACGACGTCTATAGCGCCTTCTACGACGACTACCCGACCCTGCGCGCCTTCCTCCACTCCCACAGCTACACCGGCAACCCGCTGGCCTGTGCGGCGGCGCTGGCGACCCTGGATATCTTCGAGCAGGACAACGTCATCGAGAACAACCGGGCGCTGGCCCAGCGCATGACCAGCTCGACCGCGCACCTGGCGGACCACCCGCACGTTGCCGAGGTGCGCCAGACCGGCATGGTGCTGGCCATCGAAATGGTCCAGGACAAGGCCAGCAAGACCGCCTACCCGTGGCAGGAACGCCGTGGCCTGAAAGTCTTCCAGCACGCCCTGGAGCGTGGCGCCCTGCTGCGTCCGCTGGGCAGCGTGGTGTATTTCCTGCCGCCCTACGTGATCACCCCGGAGCAGATCGACTTCCTCGCCATCGTTGCCAGCGAAGGTATCGACATTGCTACCAACGACAAGGTCAGCGTGGCGGTGCCCAAGGACTTCCACCCAGGCTTCCGCGATCCGGGTTGAGCCCCTCGTCGGCAAGCCCGCCGTTTGCAGAAGCGGGCTTGCCGACGCAACGATCCATTGACCCACCTCGAACCGAATTTTCCCAGAGAACCACCATGAGACTGTCCCGCTTCTTTATCGACGCCCCCCTGAACCTCGGCGAGCACGAGCTGCCGGAAGCCCAGGCCCACTACATCGGGCGTGTACTGCGCATGGCCGAGGGCGACGCGCTGCAGCTGTTCGACGGTTCGGGCAACGAATTTCGCGGCACGCTGCTGGAAGTCGGCAAGAAACGCGTGGTGGTCCGGCTCGATGAAAGTTTTGCCGGGCAGGTCGAGTCGCCGCTGCAGATCCACCTCGGCCAGGGCCTGTCCCGGGGCGAGCGCATGGACTGGGCGATTCAAAAGGCCACCGAGCTGGGGGTGAATGAAATCACCCCGATTTTCAGCGAGCGCTGTGAGGTGCGGCTCAAGGACGAGCGCGCCGACAAGCGCCTGGCCCACTGGCGCCAGGTGGCCGTCAGCGCCTGCGAACAATGCGGGCGCTCACGGGTGCCGGTGATTCATCCGCCGGTGCTGCTGGCCGACTGGATCAAGCAGACCCAGGCCGACCTCAAGCTGGTGCTGCACCCGGTGGCCGAGCCGCTGGTAAGCCACGCCAAGCCTGCGACCCTGGCGTTCCTGATCGGCCCGGAAGGCGGTCTGTCCGACACCGAAGTGGACCAGGCCCAGGACGCGGGCTTCCTGCCGGCGCGCCTCGGGCCGCGGGTGCTGCGCACCGAAACCGCGCCAGTGGTGGCGCTGGCGGTAGCCCAACAGCTGTGGGGCGACTTCTAACCCGCCTGACATACGCGCCGCCCCCATCGCCAGCAAGCCTGGCTCCTACAGAAGCGGACCGGTGTTCACTCCACCGGATCGCTCACCGGCTTGGCGATGATCGCCTTCAACTCGCTGGTCATCGGGAACTCCAGGTTCAGGCCCTTGGGCGGAATCGGCTGCTCGAACCAGCGCTGGTAGATCCCGTTGATTTCCCCTGAACGGTACAGGTCCGCCAGGGTGGCGTTCACCAGTTCCAGGAACTGCGGATCGTCCTTGCGCACCATGCAGCTGTAGATTTCCCGCGACTGCTCCTCGCCGACCACCACCCAGTTGTGCGGATCGCGGGCCTTGGCCCGTTCGCCGTAGAGCAGTGCGTCGTCCATGTAGAACGCCGCGGCGCGACCGGATTGCAGCATCTGGAAGGCTTCGCCGTGGTCCTTGGCGCTGATCACGAACATGTCGACCTTGTGCTCGACGTTGTAGCTCTTGAGGAAGCGCTCGTTGGTGGTGCCGGCGGTGGTCACCACGTTCTTGCCACGCAGGTCGGCGAAACGCTTGATCCCGCTGTCCCTGGCCGTCAGCAACTGGCCTTTGACGTAGATGAAGCCGTAGGAAAACGCCACCTGCTTCTGCCGTTCGGCGGTCACCCCGGTGGAGCCGCATTCCAGGTCCACGGTGCCGTTCTGCACCAGCGGAATGCGCGTCTGCGACGTCACCAGGTTGTACTTCACCGCCAGTTGCGGCAGCGCCAGCTTGTCGCGGATGCGCTCGACGACCTTGCTCGCCAGGTCCACCGAGTAGCCCATGGGTTTGCCGCTGTTGTCACCCACGTAGGAAAACGGCACCGAGGCATCGCGATAGCCCAGGGTAATACTGCCGGCAGTGGCGATCTTGCCCAGGGTGCCGGTCAGCGGCGCCTCGCTGGCGTACAGCGGGGAGCCAAGCAACAGGCCCAGGGTGCAGCCGAGCAACGTGATTTTTTGCATTGTTATTCTCCGTTGTGGGTGAAGGCGTTAGCGGCGAACCGCGATGACGGTGATTTCCACCAGGATGTCCGGACGCGCCAGGGCGGCCTGCACCGTGGTGCGGCTTGGCGCCTGGCCCGGGGACAACCAGGCCGACCAGACCTCGTTCATCGCGGCAAAGTCCCGCTGGATGTCTTTCAGGTAGAGGGTCGCGCTGAGCAGATGATCCTTGTCGCTGCCGGCCTCGGCCAGCAAGGCGTCGATCTTCGCCAGCACTTCGCGGGTCTGGCCGGCGGCATCGGTGGCCGCGCCCGGCACCTGGCCGGAGAGGAACAGCAGATCGGCAAAACCCGCGACAGCGCTGAGGCGGTCATTGCTGTGAAGACGCTGGATGGTCATGGGACAGCTCCTTGTATGCGAAAGAAATCAGGCGGCATGGGGCGCGAGCCCCTGCATGTCGATGGAAGTGCGGCGCTGGCCGATCAGCTCGGCCAGCAGGCGCCCGCTGCCACAGGCCAGGGTGAAACCCAGGGCGCCATGGCCGAGGTTGAGCCACAGGTTGCGGTAGCCGGTGGCGCCAATCAGCGGTACGCCGCTGGGGGTCGCCGGGCGCATGCCGGCCCACTCGATGGCGGCATTGTAGTCGCCGGCGTTGGCGAAGGTTTCCCGGGCCTGGCGCTGCATCAGGGCCAGGCGCCTGGGGTCCAGGGCCGGGTCGAAACCGACGATATCGACCATGGCCGCCACCCGCAGCTGCTGGCCGATCCGCGCGTAGACGATCTTGCGGTTGTAGTCGGTGATGCTGATTTCCGGCGCCCGCTGCCCCGCGCCGATCGGCACGCTGAGGCTGTAGCCCTTGAGCGGATACAGCGGCAGCTTCAGCCCGGGCAACGCCAGTTCGCCACTGCGATGACCGGCGGCGAGTATCAGTTGATCCACCGCCAGCACTTCATCGCCCAGCTCGATGGCCTGCACCTGGCCGCCCACCTGGCGAATGCCGGTGACCGGGCGCCCGGTCAGCAACTGGCAACGGCCGGAAGCCTGTAGCCGCGCCACCAGTTGCTGGCAGAAGGCATGGCAGTCGGCCACTTCTTCGTCCGGGGTGAAGATGCCACCGACAAAGGGCGCGCCGCCGAGGGTCGGCTCCAGTTGCGCGCATTCGCCAGCGGACAGCACCTGCTGCTGGCGGGGATCGGCCAGGCCGTGGCGGGCGTGCTCGAAGCTCGTGGTTTCGCGGAAGGTCACCAGCTTGCCATTGCGCCGCCAGTGAAAACCGTCGAGCCGGTCCTCCTCGCGCCAGCTCTGCAAGGTGGCCTGACTCAGCAGCGCCAGGCGCAGCAGATGGGCACCGTTGCGGCGGTTGACCGAGCCGCGGCAGGCCGCCAGGAACCCGGCCATCCAGCGCCACTGTGCCGGGTCCAGGCGCAGGCGCAGCTTCAGCGGCGAGTCGCCACGCAGCATCCAGCCCAACGCCTGCCAGGGCACGCCGGCATCGGCCAGCGGCGCCACGTAGCGGTACGACAGCTGGCCGCCGTTGGCGAAGCTGGTCTGGCTGGCGAAGGCGTCGCGCGCCTCCACCAGGCTGACGTCGAACCCCTCGCGAACCAGGGCGTAGGCGCTGGCCAGGCCAATGACCCCGCCGCCGATGATGCAAACCCGCTGTGCCATGTCAGTCCTTAAAGCCTTGTTGAGCGGGCTTCAGGTTAGGACCAGGTGACAGGCCCGGGACAATGAATAAAGATGGACCACCCATAAACAAAGGTTATGGACTCATCATGCGACTGCGCCATATCGAGATTTTCCAGGCCATCCGCCAGACCGGCTCGATCAGCGGCGCGGCGCAACTGCTGCACGTCTCCCAGCCGGCGGTGACCAAGGTCTTGCAGCACGCCGAGCAGCAGCTGGGCTTCCCGCTGTTCCTGCGGGTCAAGGGCAAGTTGCAGGTCACCCCGGAAGCCCTGGAACTGGAGCGCGAGGTCGACAAGGTCAGCGAAAGCCTGCAAGGGGTGCGGCGCCTGGCCCAGAGCCTGCGCCGCGAGCCGGGCCACAGCCTGCGGATCGGCGCCACGCCAGCGCTGGCCTTGTCCTTGTTGCCGCCGGCCATCAACCAGTGGACCCGGCGCTACCCGGACATCGTCTGCGAGCTGTCCAGCGCCCACAGCCGCGAGCTGGTGCAGAACCTGCTGATGCGTGAGATCGACGTAGCCCTGACCCTGCAACGCCCGGATCATCCGGGGCTGACCGCCCAGGCCCTCGCCAGCGGGGTGCTGGTGGCGCTGGCGCCGCTGGATTACTGGCCCCAGGCGGCCAGGGGCACGCCGCTGCCGCTGCTGGAGCTGGCGGGGGCGCCCTTGATCGGCCTGTCCAGCGCCGACCCGCTGGCGGCGAAACTCGACGGTTACCTGAAAGCCGTGGAACCGGCGCCACGGGTCAGCATTGCCGTGCAGACCTACTCCCTGGCGCGGGCCATGGTCGAATCCGGCGCCGGGCTGGCGGTGATCGACCCCTTCACCGCCCTCGGCGCCTCGCCCGCCAGCACCGCGATCCGCCCGCTGACCCCGGCGCTGCCGATTACCCTGTATGCCGTGACCCGCGCGGCGGAGGCGCTGCCGCACACCTTGAGCAGCCTGCTGGAGATCTTCGGCGGCCGCGCGCAGGAGCAACTGGATCGGTTGATGACCGGGAATTGAAGCTTGCTCGCGATGAACGATAACGCGCTCGCCGATCAGAGCACGTAGAACAAGATCGCCACGAAGTGCAGCAGGCTGCCGGCGATCACGAACAGGTGCCAGATCCCGTGGGCATGGCGCAAACGGCTGTCGAGGGCGAAGAAGATGATGCCCACGGTATAGAGCACCCCGCCCGAGGCCAGCCAGGCGAAGCCGGCGGGGCCCAGGGCCGCCAGCAGCGGCTTGACCGCCACCAGCACGATCCAGCCCATCACCGCGTAGATCACGATGGACAGGATGCGCGCCTCGGAGCGCGGCTTGATCTCCTGCAGGATGCCGATCAGCGCCAGCCCCCAGACGATCCCGAACAGCGTCCAGCCCCAGGGCCCGCGCAGGGTCACCAGGCAGAACGGCGTATAGCTGCCGGCGATCAGCAGGTAGATGGAGAAGTGATCGACCTTCTGCATGATGCTTTTCGCCCGCCCGCGCACGCTGTGGTACACGGTCGAGGCGCTGTACAGCACCAGCAAGGTGAAGCCGTAGATCGCCACGCTGACGATTTTCCAAGGGCTGCCGTCGAGGCTGGCCAACACCAGCAGCCAGATCCCTCCGACCAGTGCCGCAATCGCGCCCACCAGATGCGTCCAGGCGTTGAGTCTTTCCCCGTGATACATGTGCCACTCACCTCCCAAGGCGAAAATCTGCGCAAGGCTCAGGCCTGTAGCCTGAAAGCGCAATGTTTGCGAATAAAGCTATGGACGAAAAAACCTCCAGCCAAGTCATGACCCGGCAGGCACAATCGGAGCATTCGAATAAGAGCGCCCATCATGCTGATCGATGAAGAGTTGACCCTGAAAAAGCTCGAAGTGTTTCTGGCGTTCATGCGCACCGGCAACCTGGCGCGCGCCGCCGCCGAGTTGCAGACCAGCAATGTCAGCGTGCACCGGGCCATTCACTCCCTGGAAAGCGCCCTGCGCTGCCCGCTGTTCAAGCATGAAGGGCGCAACCTGACACCGCTGGAAAGCGCCTTCGTCCTCGAAGAACGGGCGCAGAAGCTGATCCAGGACGTGGTCGAAAGCGTGCGCCTGACCCGCGAAGCCGCCGGGTTCTCGGCGGAGCGCTTCAAGCTCGGCTCGTTGTATTCATTGACGGTGAAGACCGTTCCGCAGCTGATCATGGGCCTGAAGCTGCGCCGTAGCGAGCTGAATATCGACCTGATCCTGGGCTCCAACATCGACCTGCTATACAAGCTGAAGAACATGGAGGTCGACGCGATCCTGGTGTCCCTGGACGACAGCGTCAGCGACCCGGACTGCGAGCAGATCCCGTTGTTTTCCGACGATATCTTCCTGGCCACGCCGGCCGACTCGCCGTTCGCCCAGCAGGCGGAAGTCGACCTCAGCGATGTGCGCGACGCGACCTTCATCACCCTGACCCAGGGCTTCGCCACCCATCAGGACGGGGTGCGGGTGTTCAAGCAGGCGGGGTTCGAGCCGAAGGTGGCGATGCAGGTCAACGACATCTTCACCCTGCTGAGCATGGTCAGTTCGGGGGTGGGCTATGCCCTGCTGCCGGGAAGGATTGCCGCGGTGTACGAAAACCGCGTGAAGCTGATTCCGCTGCAGGCGCGCTACCGGCTGCAACAGCATATCGGCGTGGTGTTCCTCAAGGCCAAGGAACGCGACCCGAACCTGCTGGCGCTGCTGGCCGAGTGCCGGATGTATGCCAACCGGCAAGACACATAAAGCGCGGTGTTTACACGAGCGCTATCGCGGCTCGCTCCTACAGGAGACCGTATACCTCTGTAGGAGCGAGCTTGCTCGCGATAAGGCCAGCCGCCCCCTACCCCACCAACCCGCGCACGATGAAGAACAGCAACGAAGGCCCCAGCAGGCAACCCAGCCCGGTATGGAAGGTCGCGGTCAGCGCGCCGTAGGGCACCAGGCGCCGGTCGGTCGCCGCCAGGCCCGCGGTCACCCCGCTGACGGTGCCGGCCAGGCCACCGAAGACCATCGCCGAACGCGGGTTGTCCAGGCCCATCCAGCGCGCCGCCATGGGCGTGCCGACCATCACCAGGATCGCCTTGATCAGCCCCGTGGCGATGGACAGCGCCACCACATCGGAGCTGGCGCCGATCGCCGCCCCGGTCACCGGACCGACAATGTAGGTCACCGCGCCGGCGCCGATGGTGGTCATGCTCACCGCATCGCGATAGCCGAAGACCCAGGCGATGCTCGCCCCGACAATGAACGGCAGCACCGTGCCGAGAAACAGCGCGATGGCACCGATCATCCCGGCCTTGCGCGCCTCGGTGGCCTGGACCTCGAAGGCCGTGGCGACAATCGCGAAGTCGCGCAGCATGGCGCCGCCCATCAGGCCGATGCCGGAAAACAGCGCCAGGTCCGCCAGGCCCTTTTGCCCACCGGTGACAGTGCCGCCGACCCAAGCCAGCACCAGGCCGATGACGATGGCGATGGCCGAGCCGTGCACCCGGCCGAACGTCAGGCGCTTGGACAGCAGCACCGAGACCCACATGATCACGCCGACGAAGGCGAAGGCGGTGACCAGGCCGTTGTGTTCCAGGCCTTTCTCGATCAGATCCCACATATCAGCGTCCCCCTGCCGAAGCGGCACCAGGGGCGACAGCGTCCGGTTCGTCCGGCAACGGTTCGCCTTTGTTGGTACGGCTGATCAAGGCAATAGTGCAACCACAGAGCAGCACCGAGCCGATGGCCGCCAGCACCGCCACCGGGCCACCATGCAGGGCGGTCACCACATTCTGTTGCGCGGCCATGGCCACCACCACCGGGATGTACATGGCGCCCCAGAAGCCGACGCCCATCTCGCAATCCTTGGTCATGCCGCCGTGCCTGTGCATCCACAGCCGCGCGCAAATCAGCAGGATCATAGCGATGCCGACACCGCCGACGTTGGATTTCACCCCCAGCAGGACGCCGAGCATGTCACCGATAATCACCCCTGCCAGCGTACAGATCGCCAGCAGCGCCACACCGTAAATAATCATTGTTGTAGTCCTCAAAGTGCATCGTCGAAGTTGTTGTTCTTGTGCTTCGCCAGCTTGAGTCGGTGTCTAGGGTTGGCGGTTTCCCTCCTCACGCAACAGCGCTTGCAAGGTGTCGAGCCGGGCCCCGTCGCAGGCCATCACGGTGCCCTGCTCGAACACCCGGCGCGCCAGAGCGGTCAGCACCGCGCCGGGCGGCAGTTCGATCTGCAGCCGCACGCCGCGCTCGTAGGCGCTTTGCACGGTGCCGCGCCAATCCACCAGCCGGCACATGTTGAACGCCAGGTCGTCGCGCAACTGCTCCGGCGTACGCAGCGGCCGCGCGCGGCTGCCGCTCAGGTAACCCAGGCGCGGCGGCTGCAACGCCACCCTGGCGAACGCCTCGGCCAGGGCCTGGGCCGGCTGCTCCAGCAGCGGGCAATGGGACGGCACGCTGACCGCCAGACGCTTGGCCACCCCGACCCCACAGCCCCGGGCCAGGTCGGCGACCTGGCCCATGGCGGCATCGCTGCCGGCGATCACCACCTGGCTATCGGCATTGATATTGGCCAGGTACACCGGGTTGTCCGGGCTGTGCACCCGGGCCAGCAAAGCCTCCACCGTCGCCAGTTGCAGGCCGATGATCGCGGTCATGCCATAGCCCTGTGGATAGGCCTGCTGCATCAGCTCGCCGCGCAGGCTGACCAGACGCAGCGCATCGCCAAAATCCAGGGCCCCAGCCACCACCGCGGCGGGATAGGCGCCAATCGACAAGCCCGCCACGTAATCCGCGCCCGGCCCGTTTTCCAGCAACACCCGGGCATGGGCCACGCCGGCGATCAGCAGGCACAACTGCACCGCCCGGGTGCTCGCCAGGGCCTGGGGCGAATCCAGGGCCAGGGCATCCTCACCCAGGACCTCGCTTGCCTGTCGCAGGCAGGCCTCGGCCAGGGCGCTGGGCGGCAGCCGATGCAACATCCCCGGCTGCTGCGCGCCCTGGCCCGGAAACACCAGCAGGCTGCTCACGCCACCTGCTCCAGGGCTTGCCACGGATCGCCGACCAGCCGCGCGCCGCTGGCGCTTTTCAGCAGCACCCGCGCCGAAGTCCCGGCCCACTCGCGCAGGACCACTGCGCCGTTGGGTGTCTGCAATTGCAGGTCCACCGGGCAGACGGCGGCGTCGAGCAGCGCCAGCAACGCCCGGGCCTCGGCCCGGGCCATGGGCTGCGCAGTGCGCAGGATCAGGTCCAGGTCACTCTGTCGATGCAGCGCCGGCACGCCACTGGCCAGTTCAAAACCGGCGCTGCCGCTGACACCCCAGGCCAGGCCGAGGGCATCCAGAGGTTCACGCAACCGAGCCAGTGCCTGGAGCGCTGGCCAGGCCCGATCCGACTCGACATGGCACAGGTCTTCCGGGCGCACCCGGCGTTCGATGGCCGCCACCGCCATCAGCGTCCCGTAGCGCTGTTCCCGCAGCCGCCCACGCACGCCCACCGCCACCTGCCCGGGTGCGGTCAACGCACGGCGCACCACCACCGGTTGCCCGGCGGCCATGGCCGCCACCGCCCAGGCCGGGGCATCGGCGGGCAACTGCCGAGGGGACAGGCCCCACAGCAGGTCATGGGGCAGCAAGGCGCTGGTCATGGCGCTCACCATTGCTCGCGCAACAGCTGGCGGACCCGGCTGGAAGCGCCACGGTTAGTGGCGCCCAGGCGTCCCAACAGATCGCGGCCATGGGCCCGTGCATCGGTAATCGCCTGGCCCAGGCATTGCCGCACCAGGGTCAGGTCGTCGGCGGTCGGCTGTTCGATCTGGCTGACCGACAATGTCTCCCAGAGCAGGCCGAGGCTGGCATAGCTGTCGATGTCATAGGCCATGGGCGGCACGCTGGCGGCCAGGGCCTCCAGTTCCTCGACGCTGCGCAGGGTGACCCGCGCCGCCGAGACCTTGCCCATGGCGTGCACCATCACCCCCGGGTCGCGCAGGGCGATCAGGCGGTTGGCCTGGTAACCGTGGGCCAGGAAGGCCCCGGACATGGCCTTGCCCACCAGCAGGCCGATCACCGGATGCCCGGCTAGCCGGGCCCGGGCATAGCTGTCGGCGGCCGCGGCCAGGGCCTGATGGATGCCCAGGGCCTCTTCGCGACGCCCATAGGCCTGGCTCGGCACGTCGACGATGGCGATCAGCGCGCGCTTGAAGCTCTGCTCGCGGTCGGCCTCGATCGCTTCGTCCACCGCCTTGGCCAGGCCCCAGCCTTCCAGCAGGCCGACCTCACCATTGCGCGCCCGCACAAAAGGGTTGGCCGGGTCGGCGACCACGGCGATAAACCGCACCGGTTGCTGCTCCAGGGGGGCGTCCGCCACCTTCAACGAGGCGGGCAAACCCGCGACCGGGGCGGCGCCCGCGCTCAGGGCCGTGAACCAATGCAGGCCCCGCAGGGAATAAGCACTCATGAGCGGTCTCCTCGATACAGCTGGCGAACCGTCGCCGGGTCGATCTGTGGATGGCTGTCCAGCCGGGCCAGGCGTTGCAGGTACAGCTCGGCCTGACGGCTGCGTTGTGCGCTGGGCAGGCCCTGGGCCAGCAGTTCGCCGAGCTGTTGGCGGATCTGCGCCACGTCGTCGGCCACATAACGGTCCGCCAGGCCGCTGGCAAAACGCTGCTCGCCGCCGGTCAGGCTCCAGATAAAGGGCCGGTCGCGGGAGTCGTATTCCTCAAGGCCAGCTTCCTGTTCGATCACCTGCGGGCCGTTGAGGCCCAGGCGCGCCTCCTGGGTCACCAGCAGGTAGCTGCACAGCCCGGCGGCAATCGACATGCCGCCAAAACAGCCGACGCTGCCGGCCACGATACCTATCACCGGCTGGTACTGGCGCAGGTCGACGATGGCCGCGTGAATGTCGGCAATCGCCGCCAGCCCGAGGTTGGCTTCCTGTAGGCGCACGCCGCCGGTTTCCAGCAGCAGTACGGCGCGGGTAGCAATGCCCTTGCGGTTGTCTTCGGCCGCCAGCTCCAGGGCGCCGGCGATCTTCGCCCCGCCGACCTCGCCGAGGCTGCCGCCCTGGAACGCGCCTTCGATGGCGGCGATCACCACCGGCAGGCCGTCGATGCGGCCCTTGGCGATCACCACGCCGTCATCGGCCTGGGGCACCACGCCCTGGCGCGCCAGCCACGGCGACATCACGCGCTGGAACGGATCAAGCAACTCACGAAAGCTGCCGGCGTCGAGCAGGGCCTTGGCCCGCTGCCGGGCACCGAGTTCGACGAAGCTGTGTTTGTTGAGCAAACGGGCGCTGTCAGTCATGGCCGATCTCCTCGAAGCCCTGCTCCAGGCGCAGACGTACCACGCCCGGGGTGGCGCCGAAATCATGGATGTCGATGCTCAGGGCCGGCGGCGTCTGGCCGTCGAACATGCGCTCGAACAGATGCTGCCAGCGCGACGCGCTGCCGTTGACCGAGGTCTGCACCTGAATGCTCAGCTTGCCGGGCTGCCCGGGTTCGAGCAGCACCTCCAGGTCGCCCGAGCCGACACAGCCCACCAGCGCCCGGCCCCGGGCGGGTTGCCCGGCGGGAAATTCGAAAGACAAGGTTTCCATCACACTGCTCCCTGGATAAAGGCGGCGCCGGAGGCGATCCGGTCGATCAGCAGGCAGGCCGCGAGCAAGTCCGCGGCGCCACCGGGCGAGGCATTCAAGGCCAGCAGGCACTGGTCCAGCTCATGCAGGCGGCGACGCCCGGCCAGGCTGGCGCTGCC
The DNA here is from genome assembly GCF_900215185.1 of Pseudomonas sp. LAMO17WK12:I10. NCBI lineage: Bacteria > Pseudomonadati > Pseudomonadota > Gammaproteobacteria > Pseudomonadales > Pseudomonadaceae > Pseudomonas > Pseudomonas sp. LAMO17WK12:I10. The sequence continues at coordinate 230,765 of NZ_OBDX01000007.1, forward strand.
GCCGGCGTCGAGCACCGCCTGGGCGCCCTGTTGCATGGCCCGCAGGCCCGCCTCGCCGGCGCGATAGAGCACGCAGGTATCGGCCAGGCCGGTCATGATCGCCAACAGCGCATCGAGCCGGGCGTTCTGTTCGCCATGCCCCTGGGCACGGCTGCGCTCGAGTTGCGGCAGGCCCCGTTGCAGCACCGCCGGAAAGCCCAGCTGGGCTTCTTCGCGGGCGCCGCGCACGCCATAGCGCAGCGCCACTTGCGCGCCGTGGCTGAGGGGCCGTGGCGCGTAACGGTCGTCTAGCAGCGCCAGGCGCGCGGCCCGCAGGCACAGGGCGCCGGCGCTGTTGGCTTGAGGTTGCAGCGCGGCGGCGGCCACCAACAGGCCCAAGGCCCAGATCGCACCACGATGAGTGTTCACCCCGTGAGTCGTAGCGAGCATCGCCGCTTCGCCTTCACGGCCAATGCGACCCAGGGCTTCGCGCAGGGGCAGGCCGACCGTGCCGAACGTGGCGGCTTCGGCCATTTCCTTGAAGGCCGGCCACAGCGACAGCGCCGAGGCATGCATCAGCCCCAGGTGCAGGTCGCTATGGGCGCCGTTACCGCGACGGTCGACCAGGGCCGGTTTCGGCGACAGGTCGGCCTCGTCGATCAGCGCGTCCACCGCCAGGTCCGCCAGGCGCTCGGCCAGGCTCAGGGGTTTGCTTTGCAGGTTGAAGGCGTGCATTTACCAGCTCCTGAACTTGGCGGGCGGGTTGTACAGGCCACCCGACCACTCCACCAGATCGGCGACGCTTTTCGCCGCCAGCAGCTCGCGGCTGGCGTCGGTGCGGCGGATACCGAGGTCTTCGGGCAAGGCGATCAGGCCTTCGCGGCGCATGCGCGCGGTGTCTTTCGGGTTGTGGCGCAGGCCGATGGCGGTCACCCCGGCCACCGCCGCGATCATCGCCTGGCGCTCTTCCAGGGAACGCGCCTTGTACAGGTAGGCGATGCCCTCCTCGGTCAGCAGGTGGGTGACGTCGTCGCCATAGATCATAATCGGCGCCAGGGGCATGCCGCTCTTACGCGCCACTTCCACGGCATCCAGGGTTTCGACGAAGGTCGGTTTGCCGCCTTCCTGGAAGGTCTCGACCATCTGCACCACCAGCTTCTTGCCTCGCTCCAGCATCGGTTGTTGCGCGTCGTCGTGGCGCATATCCAGCCAAGCCGGGGTGCCGTGGCGCCGGCCACGGGGGTCGTGGCCCATGTTCGGCGCACCGCCGAAGCCGGCCAGGCGGCCGCGGGTCACGGTGGAGGAATGGCCGTCGCCATCGACCTGCAGGGTCGCGCCGATAAACAGGTCCACCGCGTACTGCCCGGCCAGCTGGCAGAACATCCGGTTGGAGCGCAACGAACCGTCGCGCCCGGTGAAGAACACATCCGGCCGCGCGGCAATGTAGTTTTCCATGCCCAGCTCGGTGCCGAAGCAATGCACGCTTTGCACCCAGCCGCTTTCGATGGCCGGGATCAGGGTCGGGTGGGGGTTGAGGGCCCAGTTGCGGCAGATCTTGCCTTTCAGGCCCAGGGACTCGCCGTAGGTCGGCAGGATCAGCTCGATGGCCGCGGTGTTGAAGCCGATGCCGTGGTTGAGCGACTGGACCTTGTGTTTTTCATAGATGCCGCGGATCGCCATCATCGCCATCAGCACGTGCACCGGCTTGATGTGGCGCGGGTCGCGGGTGAACAGCGGCTCGATGTAGAACGGCTTGTCGGCCACCACCACGAAGTCGACCCAGGAGGCCGGGATATCCACCCGCGGCAACTCGCTGACGTCGTCCACCAACTGGTTGACCTGGACGATGACGATGCCATCACTGAACGCCGCCGGCTCGATCAGCGCCGGGGTGTCCTCGGTGCTCGGCCCGGTGTAGATATTGCCCGCGCGGTCGGCCATGAACCCGGCCGAGAGCACCACGTTGGGGATCAAATCCACCACCAGCCGCGCATAGAGTTCGATGTAGGTATGGATGGCGCCGATTTCCAGCAGGCCGTCTTCCAACAGTTGGCTGATGCGCAGGCTCTGGGTGCCGGCGAAGGAGAAGTCGAGCTTGCGGGCGATGCCGCGTTCGAACAGGTCCAGGTGCTCCGAGCGGCCGACGCTGGGCATGATCATGTGCAGGTCGTGCAGGCGGCTCGGGTCGGCCTTGGCCAGGGCGCGCGACAGGAAGTCCGCCTGTTTCTGGTTGTTGCCCTCCAGCACCACGCGGTCGCCGGGCAGAATCAACGCCTCCAGCGCCGCGACTATCTTGTCGGTGGGCAACACGGCGCCATCGGCGAGACCCCGCACCTGCTCGAGACGCCGCTGCTTTTCAGCGCGCCGCCGCGTCCAGCGCGAGTCGGGGGATATTGTTGTTGTCATGCTCACTCCACGGGTTCGCTGTCGTGGCCGCTACCTTAGGAGCGCAGGAGGCATGGCATCAATCAAGCAGAGTGGTGGATCGTTACGGTGAGGGTAATGATCAAGGGCGCAGGCCTTCACACCTACGCCCCATAAACAACCTTGCGCTTAACCTTCGAGCCGCCACTGCAACGCATCCAGCACATCGCAGCCATCCTGCAACAGCAGATGGGCCGCATTGACGATATGGCGCAGGTCCTGGTCGTGGACGCCTTTGAGGCTCAGGCAATTGAGACTGTGCATCAGGTCGCGGGTGGCCTTGAGGCGCTGGACGGCGCAGCCGTGCAGGTCGGATGCCGGGGCGTTGGGGTTGAGGTAAAGCACGGGGGTGGTGGTGAGATTGCTGTGTAGCGGGGTGAACTCAGTCATGGGTATTTCTCCGTGAATGCTGAAGAGTTACCACCCTATGCGGCTAAACAAAGAGGGTGGCAGCTGTACGCGGGTTAGCCGACCGGACCATTCACGGAAGTCCGGCACACCCGCAGGTGTCCCACGCACAGCCGCCATAGCAAATGCAGGCAGCAAAAAGCGCCAGCATTATAGGAGGGCGCTTGTGCGTCCGTGAACAGTTTCGACCGGCTAAGATCGGCCACCGATGCGTCGGCGGCAAACCCACTATGGCTATGCAAAAAACCAGCGACAACCCGCAATGTGTTGCCATTGCCTTCAGCAAAACCAGATCTGCCCCACTCCCCCTGATGCCTCCCCAAACCTGTAGCCGCTGCCGCAGGCTGCGATAGGACCGCAGGTCCTCCAGCGGTTTCAAAATCCCTGCGCCCCCTGCGGGGTCGATCGCAGCCTCGCGGGCTCGGCAGCGGCTACAGGAGTTAGCGCCGACCGGTAGGTCGCGCATGGCGCAGCTTTGGCTTTTGATCTACCCGCCCCATCGGGAGGCCGAGTGGAGGTGTTCATCAGGGGATTGGCGCGCAGCGCCCCTCGACGCAGTCGAGGACATCGTATGGAGGTCGAAGCGAAGCCGACCGGAGTCGATGCCCCCTGATGGACGCCGGAGCGAGGGAACCTGAGCGCAGCGAAGGCCGTACGCAGGGGCAAGTGAACGGGACAACCACATAGGTAACAGAAAAGTTCAGGCACATAGGTAACACCAAATCAGGCCTATGACGCCGGACTGAGCCTGATGTAACCGTCCTGGGCATCTTTCAAATCAAAGCGACCCAACTTGATCGGGCCAAATATGACGTCCCAAATACCCTCACTGATACGCTCCAGACCTACCG
>NZ_OBDX01000037.1:0-62736 GCF_900215185.1 Pseudomonas sp. LAMO17WK12:I10
CTAAGTGACCAAGGTAAGATTGACTTTTTAGTTAAATCGCTGGAAAACACCGACGATGCAAGAGAACTGGTTCGCCTGAGCGGTTCTAATAAGGCAGTTGAGTAATCAATAGATCTGGGGCGACCGCGACAACCTACAGGTCGATTAAATAATTGGCAAAGTCCTCTGGATGAACTGAACCGGGCTCGAGAGAACCTAAAAAAACACGCGGAGATCTTCAAAATGCCCTCGCGCTCGGTCATCGAGGGCAATCCGACTACCGCCTTGTCGGAAGAGATGCCTGACTATCTGCCAGCACTGCAACGGCATGAAACTATCGGCCCAAACATATTAAATCCGGCGGGAAAGTGCGAAGCAACGATGGCACCGGCGGCCGAATTCATGAGAGAACAAGGATTCACTGACATCAAGTTCAGGGGAATGTTTGGATGGAAAACCCCCAATGACGTGGATAGCTTCAACCATTTCGTGGTCCTGGGCACCAAGAACGGCAAGCAATATGTGTTCGATCTGACCGCAGGCCAGTTTGAAAAGGGCATGCCATTGCTCAATGGCCCGAAGATCTTGTCCGAAACAGACTGGGCAAAGCTCTATCAAGAGTCCGCCGGTAAGCAAAGGCTCATTGTGTACAGAGACTTTACCTCTTCGGCGCAGGCTGCAAATATGTTCAAGCTGCCACCAGCAACGCTCTTTGATGCACTGGAGCAAGGAGTGAGCGGTGCAACAGTGTTAAGCGAACCACGTTGGTATCAGACTTACCTGAGGCAGAAATTCCCCTTGGGTGACTGATGCTTTGGGTAACCTCCGAAACTTGGGACGACTCAGAACGTTCTGTGCTCGACTTGAAATTGGCGTGGTTGTCCAGGTCGGTGGTTTGGATAGGCTGAACGACTGCCGGTGGTTTTGTTGCATTACGTGTAGAAGTTCAGACTTGATCTGACAGTGGGCCTTGCAGAGAGGTGGGGTTACCCGTTTTGATAGAAATGCAAATCTTCATCAGAACAGCGCTAAATGCGCAGGAGTAACGGTCGCGGTAGGGATGGCAGTTACCTGCCACCCCCCGCACAGATCCGTACGTGCGGAACTACCGCATACGGCTCCTGCCTCGGGTATGTGACGCGAAACGATCGTAACTGATCCATAAACCCCACCTATCCAAAAACAGGCGCGCGTTCAGTGCGTGATGCGGGGGTGAGATCAGATCCTGCTGGCGCGGGGCTATTCGCGGCGGAACTACTTCTTTTTTTGTGGCCTGATGTCCACCACCGTCCCCGTCCGATGCCCCTCCAGTAACCCTTCAGTCGTTTGGCAAACTGGATCAGAGGCGGTATGTCGCTTTCATGCGCATGGCGCAGCCATTGCTGCCAGGCTGATCGCCAACCCCAGGCGGTGCTCGGTGTCCAAAGCATTTTGAGTTCAGCCTTCATCAAATAGACCGTCATCAACGCTTGGTTGGCCGCCAGCAGATCCTCCAGGCGGACTTGTTGTTCCGGCGTTTTCAGGTTCTGCCGATTGCGCAGCAACAGCCATCGCGCCTGCTTGATGACCTTGCGGGCAGGCTTGTCGTGACGTAGCCGATTCGCTTCATCGACGCGAACTCGATCAATCACCTCTCGACCATATTTGGCCACCACATGGAAGAGGTCGTAGACCACGCGCGCTTTTGGGCAGTGCTGGCGAACCTCCAGGTCAAAGGCAGTGTTCATGTCCATCGCCACCGCTTCGATGCGAGCGCAACCCTCTGGCCCCAGCTCTTCGAAAAAGGGTCTGACTGCCGCCCGGCTGCGGCCTTCACCGATCCACAGCACTCGCCGGGTATCCGCATCCATCACAACGCTGGCGTAACGATGACCTTTGAACAGCGCGAACTCGTCCATCACCAAGCGTCGCGGCTGGGCCTTCGGCAGATCGTTCAATGCCGCTTGCAAGGCGCGACGTTCCAGCAAGCGAACGCTGTCCCAATGCAACTCGAACAGTTGGGCCACGTGTAGCGTGGGAAGGCGCTCGCAGGCCTGAATGACCGCCTCGGCCAAGCGGCGCGTCATGCGGGCATAGCGATCCAGCCAACTGACGGCCTCCATGCGTTTGCCACAGTCCCGACAGCCAACTCGCCTGAGCAAAACGCAGAGGCGCACCGCACGGCCGAGAATGGGCAGATCGCGGATGACGCGCTGGCAATACTCATGCGTGGTTGAACAGGGTTTTTGGCAGCCGCCACAGGAAGGGAATCGGGTGGCGTGGGGAATCAGGTCGATCTGCAGGGCGTCGCCCTCAGGCTTGATCGTGACGACAGAAAAGCCCTCCCAAAAGGGAAGGAAAGTATTAATATCACGCATAAGAACGCCGGTTTGTTAGATGTGTTTGCTCGCACGAACATCATCAATCAAATCGGCGTTCTTGTTTCTGTGTTTCCCGGGATTCCGTGAAGAACCTTTTTATTGCCCCCTGGAAAACAACACCCCCTACACTGGTATACCGATCCGGCACTGTGGTTTATGCAATGCCCGCCACACACTCGAAAAGGAATCGTCCGTGTACGAGCCGTTGACCGACCCGGCAGCCCGCGTGGCCGTCAATCAATATTTTGATGACCTGATCGCCCTGGCCGACCCAGAGGGTGCATTACCGCTGCTGCGGCCCCAGGTCGAAGACTTCCGCTTTGAAGCCTTGAATCACGCCGGCATGCTTCGCACGCAAAACCAATTGCATGGCTTCCTGTGGGGGCTGATGGTGGCCGGCGCGCTAACGCCTGAGCAGGCCCGGGACCTGAGTCTGCGTTTAGACCGTGGACGCGATGCCGGGTGGTTGTAATGAGCGCCCGTTACTGTAACGCGGCGCCCATCGACTCGACTGACACCCTCCGCCCCTCCTTACGACCTGCACTGTTACTCGTTTTGTTTTTCTTGTGGTTTTCCCCCTGGACCGCCGGGCAGGGTGTGAGTCGGGAGTGGTGGCTTGCCTCCATTCCAGTCAGCCCCATCCATCGCGGCCTTTGTCGCAGAGTGGGCCTCTGCTTCTCGTAACCGGTCATTCGCGGCTTTCGCTTCCTTCTCGGCAGCCAGTTTCTCTGCATTGGGGGTTGGGTGCGAGGCGGGACTAGGCCCTGGATCGGCAGCGGATGCTGCCAGAGGGAATGCAACAGACAGCATCAGAAGCGGAATAATCTTCATGTCGAGGCACCTACAAGTAACCATAGTCACAGCCTTTTGAGTGTAGCCCCTGGTTGGATGGTGCCCTTGTAGGTCGGCGAATTTTCAATCGTTGCTAGGCTTCAGTAGGACGATGAGGAATAGCAAATGCGCCAGTTTGAAATTGACGATGTGGCCAAGGCTGCTGCAGGCGATCCAAATGCACAACTTCGAGTAGAACGCCGCCAGGAAGTGCTCAGGTTGAATCAGGAAAAGCGCAAGAGTGCAATGGCCCTTGCAACCCCCCTATGGCGGGACAAAAAGGCCATCAGGGATATCTACCAGGAAGCGCGCAGGCTTACTGTTGAGACAGGTATTAAGCATGAAGTCGACCACATCGTACCGATCATGGGAAAAAAGGTCTGTGGGCTGCACGTTGAAGCCAACCTCCAGATCCTTACCAAGACTGAGAACATTCGAAAACATGCCACGTTCTCCGAACCTGACATTTTTAAGCAACTAGAAAAAGCGGGGCTGCTAGTCATTTCAGGTAAGCGTAGTCTCAAGGCAGCACTGAAGGTAGGCAAGCCGGTGGTTGCTGTTGGCGATCACGGACCGTGTTTCAGGATCACTATTCAGAATGAGCAGCTTGTTGTGGTTGCCATTGGCGAGATTGCATCCGCTGCTGAGGTGGTCACCATTGTCAGTAGGGAATCCGTTGCTGCCGTAATCATTGTCCGTTCTGTCGCTTCAACAGTTTATAAGTAACAACTCAATCCAGCAGACCTTCAGCAGGCTCTTGCTGAGTGTGCTGTTAGCCAACCATTAGCCGGTCGGCCGGGTACTGTCGCATAAACTCCATGCTCGCTTCTGCAGGCGCATCCAGCCAGTCGTTGTAGATCCCCTGAGGAAGGATGACGACCATGCGCTTTTCATCGTTTGTTCTTAGTTGTGATCTCTCTGTACTAGGGGGCCGAAATGTTTGGACTGCACTTGTTGGATTTTAAACTTGTAATGATTCGATTCACTTCTAGGATCCGATCCATTAACGTGTATCTGACTCCGGAGTGACGTTCGGATAGTGAAGTAAGTTTTAGTACGCATGGGCTGTCAGGCTTTAGCAGTTTCTTTATGCTAGGACCGGGGCGAGTGCCTGTTAGCTCATGCTGAAGCTTATCTAGATTGTATTTGAATTGCTCCTCTTTAGATTTTTCAAGAAAGTCATTTAGTTTGTACTCGGTATCCTCCAAAGAACTGCAGATGTTTTCTAAAGTATCAATTCTTAAGAACCGAATCCTGTCCAGGGGGAGTCTATATCAACTGGAAATTCAGTACTTGTAAACGCCTTCTCTCCGAGCATGTCAAGTAACTGTTGTGCTGAATTGAAGCCAAAGTCGTCGTTGGTGATTATAAATGAGAAGAACTCAAAGTCAGAGTATTTGTCGCTGCCAGACAGAATCTTGATGCATTGCTGTGATTGAAAAACTCCCTTTATGTGGCTCCCTTCTAGCCGCTTAGTCAGAGTTTCTTCATCCAGAATTGTTTTTACGAAGTCGGTCTGTTCGACACCTTTGCTTTCTATTAAGAGGATTTTTTTAGAGTCTTCTAAAATAAGAAGGTGGTCTACAACATTTTTTCTTTTTCCTGACGTACCAAATGAGCGATACAGATCTTTGATCTGATCTTCGTCAAGGTGGGTAAGATGAGTTGTGGATAAAATCGTGCCAATGTGATCTTCAAACGCTGTGGTGAAAACTGCTTTAAATTTTGAAGCGATAACTCTTGAGTTTGCTGTTTTGAAAATGTGAGGAAGCAAGAAACTAGCAGAAGAGGTAGCAAGATTAGTTGAGATTGTGCGTAAACCATTACCAGTGAAAAGAAAGGGTTTTTGCTTTAGTGGGGAATCGTAGAAGTGACTTGAAAAGTCAGCGTCGTATGTGGTGAATCCTTCAAAGAATCTAGGCATTTCCACTGCAGAGAGCGAAAAGTGTTTAAAGAAATTATATATATCGCTGGGCGTAAGGCAGTTTTGGCTGCCAGTTAATAGGTTGAGAATATTTGTTTCGAAAGAATCTGAGGTGTATTCTATGTGCTGGGTAAGTAACAGCATCCATATCCAGCAGTAAGCTACAATGGATATGCCGAACTCAGACTCGAAGTAGTCATTAAGCTCGCTTTTGTCTGCCACTAGAATTAGCTGACGACTGATGTCAGATAGCGCCCTTAGTGCATCATGCTGATATGTGAGTTGTTGGCTAACCATGGCTCGCATTGCAACAAGAGGATTGTTGTCGTTATCCAGGAAAGGAATTATGCAGTCATTGAACCCCCCAGAGGGAGTTAATGATGGAAATGATTTCGTTTTTTCCAGGTCGACGCTTTCCACCTTTAGAAGTTGCGCTTAGCTTTATTACTAATATCCATACGAACTCAAAGTTAAAGCTTTGGTTGTTCTCGTTGCTTAATGTGGCTATGTGTTTGAGGCAATAGGATATGAAATAGCTTTTGTTATAGCCTGAGATTCTCTTCAGAGCTCGCTCAAAGCGTACTTGATATAGTGCTTGGGCCTTACTGTTTGGGCTGGTAATGAATAGTTCGGGTTGGGGAGGTAGCTCAGCGTCCGTCATCAGAATTTCTCCATGTCTTAAAAAGATTAAGCACATACTAGCGACAGCAAGCCTGTTGTGAGCTACATGATGACTGCAAAAAAGAAAGGCCACTCGAAGGTGGCCTGAAAATCATGCAGCAATCAATTGCCTGGCAAGTGCCATCTCTACTGAATCACCATCCTGGTTCAACGAGTCGAGACCTGAATCTGGCACGTCTCCTGACGTGCTTTGAGCCACGGCAATCTTCTTGGCCATCAGTTGCAGACAGGTAATCTGCGAACTGCCGGCATAGCCAAAGAAAATGACCCGCACAGGCTGCTTCTGCCCGATCCGCCACGACCGTCGTGCGGCCTGTTGCAGGGTGTACACGTTGTAACCCGTCTGCAGGAACACAATGGTCGGGAAGTCGAGCAGATCCAGCCCGGTCTTTACCAGCTCCGGGTTGGTGATCAGCACGTCGATCCCACGATCGACCTGGTCGAGGATCCAGTCCTCGCGCCTGGCCGTATCCACCGAGGCTCGAAGAACTGCAACCCTCAAACCAGATTGTTCCAGCACCCGCTTGAGTCTGCTTGTTGTATCCCGAGTTCCTGTGTACACGGAGTAAGCCAGAACCTTACGGTTATTGGCCTTCTCCGCAAGGCAGAGATCCAACAGCGCCTGCTCCTTGGGCATCAGTTCCTCATCCCCAAAGATCGTCGGCACAAAGGCCAGCGTGTCTCTGGAGCGAGGATGTTTCACCACTTCAGGCCGGAAGCAGCAGTCGGGCCAGGCCAGTAGTACGTTGAGCACAACGCCCAAAAGCGTGGTGTCGCGGCGGGCGAGGGCCTGACGCAACTCAGCAGTCAAAGTTCCTGCAAGCCTCTGGTAGGCTGAAGCCTGGTCAGGGGCCATTGGTATGTCGATGAACTCCTCCTGGTAATCGGGCAAGACGTTGCCGCCTATATCCTTGAGCTTGAGGAATACGGTGAACGGCAGCACGAAGCGGTGTATGCCCTTGGGGCCGAAGCCCGGGGCTTTCACCGTCCGCACCGAGAGCTTCTTGCCTTTGGCCGTCTTGTGAGAGTCACCGTCACGTTCGGTGTATATGTCTTTCAGCACCCCATGATCACGCATGAAAGACATGGCCGCGGGGGCCATGCTTCCTCGTGCGTTGGGTTGGTAGCCGTCCTCGATCATCCTCCGAGTCAGGATGCGGAACAGAAGGTAGAACAGATCGTCAGCGTAACCACCCATCAGGGTGCCGGTCAGCAGCACCGTCTTCCGTGCTTTCGCTGCGAGCACCCCCATGGCCTGGCCCTGGGCCGAACCGCTGTTTTTGTATTCATGCCCCTCATCCACCACCAGCAGATCGAAGCATCCGTCTGGTAGGTAGCGTTTGATAAACTCGGTGGGTTGATAACCGCCTTCGCCAAAGCCGAACTCGAGGTTGGCCATCCCGCGTTCCATGCGTTTAGCCTGGCGGTCGTTGAAGATAAAGTTGCCCTTGGCGTCCATCAGATTGATGAACTCGGACACGTTGTCCACCAGCATCGAGGCGAGGAAATCCTCTCCGAAGTCGTTCAACAGCCTTTCGGCGCGCACAGGGCCAATGGCCGGGATGCGACACATCGACTTAAGGATGGTCGTGCGGCGGCTGCCACCTTCCGTCCTTCCAGGTCGCATTAGGGTCCATAAAGCTGCATCACAGTGAGGGCAGCGCCGGCGGCGTTCCTCCCGCTGAAATTCCTCGATGGTGATCAGGTTGCCTTCGAGGTCCTGCAGCACACGACCGCAGTCCGGGCAGCCAGCAAGTAGACGACCACCACCAGCACGTCGTTGCCAGCATGAGAGGCGCCAGTGGAAACCCATCCGCATTCGCACGCGGCCGAGGATGAAAAACTCCTGGCGTCCGTCATAGGGCAAACCGATCTGGTCGCGCAGCTTGAGCAGCTTGGCCAGTGAGTCCGGTCCGTTGAGTACCCAGACTCGGGCGTCGGGGACCGTTTCGAGGATCTCGCGCCGCCATTTGTAGACCAGGTGAGGTGGAGATATGACCATGGTTCGGCGGTATCCTGCAGCGTGCATCACTGCAGCGACGGCGATCGCCATCATGGTTTTGCCGGTACCCATTTCCGCATTGATGATGCCGGCCTGTTCATTGCGATCGAGCAGCAGTGCGGCAATCGCCTGAACAACGTCAGCCTGGGCCGGGAATGGCTTGCGATTGAGATTATCCATCACTCGCTGGCGAGCAGGATCGTTGTTGCCAGCGTAGACCGGGGGGGGTGGATTGGTTGAGAGAGTCCAGCAGCTCGTCACCAAACTCCTCAATGAAGTCGGTTAGGCCAATGGTCAGTGGGAAAGCAGATGCTGGAATAACAGCTTGCGAGAGGTCGTTCACGGTGTTTCTCCTGGACGGATGAAACAGGGCATGCACGACACCCGGTCGGGTATGATGCATACCCTGCGGGTTGGTAGATGGTGCCGGGGTGGCAGTAGGTCAGTAGTCCTCAGGCAGCAGGACGGTGGTTACGCTGCGATCGGCTTCGGTGATGATCCAGAGCCTGGTTTCGTCGCCGGCTGAAATGTCGTAAGCGGAGAACAAACGATCGCCGCACTTTAGAGCCTGTTGGTTGGTCTGTTTGTCCTCGTCGCACAATTCCCCCCAGTCACCGGCCATGTGGCGCCGAACGTATGGGGTAAGGTTTAGTGAACCGTTCTCCACCAGGTGATGGACAGCGTTGGTGCAAACAAGACGCCCCGGGGGAAACATGGGCACAGTCAGATGGGGCCCTGTTTCCACCGTTGGTGGTGCAGGTGGTGCCTCTTCCTCTGAGGTGGATGAGCTTATGGTCAGAACGCGACCAAAGTTTGGTGAGCTGCTGGTCATTTCCCAGGCCCGAATAATGGGCACGAAGCGATCGGTCAGGATCCTCACTTCAGAAACGTTGCCGTCCTCGTCTTCAGTGAACTCGGTCTTGCGGACCTTATCTTTGTAGGTGTCGCCCTTTAGTACCAGCACCCGTCCCGATCGAGAAGTCACGACTCCTGCTATCGCTCCAGCAGCCAGCGCGAGCGCTAGGTGCCAGCGAGACAGCTCCTTCACTGGAGGTCGAGGCTGAATACCAGCCTGGCCAAAGTGCAGGGTGAAATCTGACCATAGGCCCTTTAGACGTTGAATCTCAGCGCCGAACTGCTCCGGTTCAATAGTGATTCTGTAGAAGTGCTCAAGCTCGTTCGTAGTCGGTACCACCGCGTAAGGTTCCCATGGCCATGTGGCTGGAAGTTCCTCTGCGACTTCTTGTCCGGTCCCGATCGCCTGCAGGCGATCACGCACCTGGGCAACCTCACGAGGCCTGGCCAGGTCCTGCCGGCGAATGCGAATCCCGAAAATGACGACCTGCTTGAAGGTCAGGTCAGCCGCCGCGTAGATGCGCAGATCGGTGAAGTGGTTGCATAACCACCCGCTCAGCTCATCGTCCAGGACGTAGTGTGGAACGATCAGAACCAGAACCCCGCCGTACTGCAGTAGGGGTAAGGATCGTTGGTAGAACAGCTTTTCCAGGCGCCGTCGACCGTTGCCTTGATACTGCGAGGCGCCGGAATGATCTGCGACAAGATCGCCATACGGTGGGTTGAGCCATAGAAGGCTGAAGGATTGGCGGCTGATCATGGTATCCATGAGGTCGCTGTGTAGTACCCGATCGAGCAGGGTGCGTGCGTGCCCTGCACGCTGTTGGTCATATTCGACTGCGAATGCGTCGACCTGGTCTCGACCAAGTGCATGTGCTGCTTCCGCAATGGCAACGCCTTCGCCGGCACAGGGATCGAAGATCCGCATTCTGCCTGTCATAGAGGGGATGAGAGCCTGTAGCGAACGCTCCAGGGTGATTTCATCTGTGGGGTAGTAACCGTTGCGGGCAAAGTTGCGCGCCAGGCGCGGGAACATAAGAGCCATGAAGCCTCCTGGGTATGTGTGCTGTGTTGACGCAAGGTTTGCTGAAGGGGCTCAAGGAGTGGCCTGAGCAGTGGAGTTCTCGATCAGGGTCAGTAGCCAGGTAGACTTCATCTGCCTTCTCCACAGCGTCCTTTATTGCACGCAAGTTCCCCAGTCTTCTACCGAGGACCTTGTAGATGAGTTTGTAGTCCTTGCGAACGCCAGTGGTAATCTCGCTGTCGTTCATACCACTCTCGGGAAGGTCGCGGATATGCCCGCCGCTTGCAAGTACCTGCCAGTCCTCATGCGGACGCAGTTTCTTCATCATCGGCCGCAGCTTCTTCAATTTGCCCGGTGACTCGATGATCATCAGTTTCATGCGGAACCCCTATCTATTAGCCAGGACCGGACTGTCGCGGTCGCGGGGGAGGGGCTTCAATAGGAAATGGTCTGTCCGAAGGAGGGGGTATTCGAGGTGCTAGAGATCGAGCGACAGCTGCTGTTCCTGGGCAAACCCTTTCAGCCATGACGCTTTCATCGCAGGATGACGGTACGGGCAGCTACACACCCGTAGCCCTTTCTGGTCGGCTGCCGCACCAGCAGCTTCTACGGTCGGATGAGGGTTGTTCTGATGACGCCTATCCAACGGCTTTATGGTTCCAGTAACATTTTCCACTGGCTGAGTCTCCCGAAGAGCAAGTCAGTCCCACTGTAGATTCACGTTTTGGCGATTTTTCTGCAGAAAAGCAGATACTTGATATCTGAGTCGATGGTTTATCGATCAGGTTGATGTAATCAACCAAAAATACGATGAATGGCGCGATTTTTCAGTCGTTGAATTGTCGATTCTGCTGATACCGGCGTGTCGAACCAGGTTGCTGACTTAACCCACGTAACAAAATCTTCTTCACATTGACCGCTCCTACGTTGAAGCACAGCAAGCTCGCCAGACAGCTCGACGTGAAGCCGTTCGGTGTCCCAGTCGAAGGATTCAAGATAGTCGCTGCCGAATCGCTCGGAGTTAAAAAGCTCACGCATGAAGTAGCGAGCGGTCGAGGAACTCAGATCGCTGTAATCCTCAGCATATACGTCGGACGTCTTCCATTCAGGCAAGACCCAAGATGCAAGTCTGGCATTATCGGTGATCCCATAGTAGTCCGGTGCATTGACGCTGCTCTCATCAGAGTATCGCCAGTACAGGCGTCCCAGCTCAGGATGATCCACCGCTACCAGAAACCAGCCTTCAGAGTTCCTCACCTCATCATCGCCCAGTAACATTTTTAACACCCCCGCAAGTAGAAAAAAGGGGAGGGGATGACGCTGGATCATCTCCCTTCCCCAGAAACCTCACGATTGGGGCCGGAAAATTAAAGCCCCCCAATCCAGTTAGAAGTGAGGGTCAGAATCCGGGTAGAAATCGGAATCATGATTGCCTTGTGAATCTGGTTGGTTTCGTTGCGTGTTGTCTTGCGATGGCGATGGCGATGGCGATGGCGACTGCGGCCGGCTGTTCTGCTGAGACGATTGGCCCTGTGAGGGAGCCAAGTTCACCATGCTGATGCGGTGCGGCAGGATGGCCACCCTGGTTGCCTGCACTTTGAGCGCTTCGAACTCGCCTTCGTCGGTTTTCCAGCTGTCCATCACGGCGCGGCCGGTGACCTGGACGCGCATGCCTTTCTGGAACAGATTTGCATAGTGCGAAGCATCTTTGTGCCACCACTCCACGTTTGCCCAGAACCCCCCACGATCTTCGTAACCCCCACCTTCTTTCGGAATCGAGTTGTCGAAGTAAACGTTAATCCGCAGCAGTCGCCGCGGCTCCTTGTTGCCGTTTGGGAATTCCTTGAACTCCGGGGCGGAGCCGATGTTGCCTTCCCAGCCAGAAATGGGTGTACCCATGATTTACTCTCCAAGGTTATTGGTGCTGCGATTGGTTGGTGTGCTGCTGCAGGCGCGCGAAGTAAGTGGCCTCTGCCTGGCCCATCTTCTCTGCACACTCGGAGGCCTGCTTGGCGATCGAGTGAATCAGGCTCATCTGCATGTTGAGGGTGATGCGTTGCTGTTCCAGAGCGAGCAGGTCCTGCAGCAGGGTTTCAGGTGTTTTGGGGGAGCGGACCATATCGGCCCAGACACCGACGCCCATGCGCCGACCCATTACCTTCTGCCAGCGCAAGAACATCGTGCCGGCCTGGGTGTTTTGTTCTGTCATACGAACGGGTAGTAGCGGGAAGGGATGCCGCTTGGTCTGATCCAGTACTTCCTGGGCAAGCGCTTTCAGGCCCGCCTCAATGGCTCTGCATTGATCCGCTAACTGGTCCAGCTCCCCCTTACCTTTAAAAGGCTTTAAAAGGCCTTTTAGTGAGGCACCGTGTTGCAGCCCCTGGAAGGCATCCTGTTGCAGTGATCGAAAGGCGAAGCGTTCGCCGTTCCGGGTCGCGCGGTACACGACTTCATCCTGTGGGCAAAAGGCAGGAGGCTTTCCGCGCGACATGAGGCCTGCCGCGACCAGCCCGTTGAGGTGCTGGCTATCGTCGGAATTGGGGCTGGTGAGAAAGTGGTTGCGACTCACCGTGCGCCGATATCGGTTGTCGGGCGATAAGCCGAGCGTGTGCCAAAGAAGACTGAGTTGCTCTTGGCTTACGATTTGAGGACTCATACCTGGCCCTCCGACTTCGACTCAGGGGCCAAGGCTTCAGTCCACAACCGTATGGTTTCTTGTTCATTGGCGGTGAGCTGAGCATTCGTCTGCACCTCCGAAATCTTCGCCTGCAGGGCCTTGAGTCGATCTTCAACTTCGGAGCCATCGTCATAGGCGATATCTGAGGTCAGCTGACTGACCAAGTCCCAGCGTAACGAGCTGAGATGGTTGGCACGGTAGTCGGTGATACTGTTCCAACCTGACGTTACACCCAGAGAAAACACGCCTTCTGCGCTTCGGTTGGTATGCGGCCGAAGACCGCAGGAATCATGGGCTGAGGAAACCGGAGACTTTCGATTTTCTCGGGTTCACGCATTTCTGTAGCCGATCCAAGAACGGCATGTTCGAGGTAGGACGGGTCACTATCAGCAAGCGTATAAGGGCAACGCTCAAGGAAATACGGGCGCAGTTGCATAAGCGCAGGCACGAGCCAGTCCAAGTGATCGGGCAGTGGTTGAGTCGGCTGTTTAGAGGGTATTGCAATTATTACCATGTGCCGGGTAATCGACGGCGGCTGGATACTTTTCGCCGTGAAATTATCAGCGCATGGAGGCATGCTCTTAAACGGCGGAGTCAGCGACACCGTCTGAATTGGGAGCGCATGACTGCTCTGGCAAGACTATTCATCCCCTATCCGCGTGAGTTACCGATGCATCCTTATCCCATAACCCGCTTCGGCGTCAAAACCCAAGGCAGGAGCCGTATGCGGTAGTTCCGCACGTACGGATCTGCGCGGGGGGTGGCAGGTGACTGCCATTCCTACCGCGACCCTAGTCTCCCCCCAGAATTCTTCGCCCCCCTCGCCAACGGGGGGGCACGGTGCGCGAAACGGTCAATCTGGCTAGGTATGGCTCATGCGGGGCAGAAAGATGCCTCGAAATGCGGTGCCGGAAATAGCGCAACTTCCCATATCTCCTGAGGAGACACAATGAATCATTGCCCTACCATACTGCGCGGTGCGCTTGCTGCCACCACCTTGCTACTGGCCAACCTGGCCGCGGCGCAAACGCCTCCCCAGGGGCATAATTCTGTCGAAGCCTTACGCATTCAGAGCATCGCCGAAGAAGCTTATATCTACGGCCTACCCATCGTGATGAATTATGGCGTGATGTATTCCTATGCCGTAGACAACAGTTCGCCGCAATACAAAGCGCCATTCAATCAGTTGCACAACATCGCCCGCGTTTTCACACCGGAAGACAAGGCTGTGGTCACGGCGAACAGCGACACACCCTATTCTTTCGCCTGGCTGGGCCTGTGCACCGAACCTATGGTATTGAGCGTGCCGCCGGTAGAAAAGGGGCGCTACTACTCACTGATGCTGTGTGACGGTAACACCTATAATTACGGACTGATCGGCAGTATTGCGACGGCTGGTGAGCCGGGCGACTATCTGGTGGTCGGCCCTGACTGGCAAGGCGAGACGCCCAAGGGCATTAAGAAGCTGTATCGCTCGACAACTCAGTTTTCGATGGTTGGCTACCGCACTCAGTTGTTCTCGCCGCAAGACATCGATTGGCCCTTTCGTCAGGTCTAGGATCGAGAGCGTATAGATAGTGTCGGCGTTGGCGGTAAGAAAGAGCGAGTTGGAGTCCATCAACTCGGAGAAAATAATCACCGAGTTGTCGTTAGCCCCGATGCTGTGGAAACCCTCGCGAATCGCATAGGCCGAGGCCCCCGAGAAACTGTTCATGAACGCGTCAATGCCGCGAGTGAACGCCAGCGTGTCGTAGACGTCCCGGGTGTTTTTTACGGTCGGCGCGCCGTCCTTGAACTCCAACGTACCGACACGGGTCTCGATGCGATCCGGCGTGGTGATCTCGGGGGGAATCTCGGTTGCCGCCTGCGTCGCGCTTATTACAGGCAAGGCCAGCGCAACAACGGCTGACAATGCGGCGAGTGGTCTGAAAGTTTGCGTCATGGAGTTCTCCTTGAAGGATGCCAAGTAAATGGACTACCCAAACTCAGGAACTATTGGCGCAGGGACATTTCTCAGAGCGCGGTGAATCATCCATCTGCGCTCTCGTCATCACAGAGTGGTACTGACATCGAATCGCTCGGATGATCGTTTACAAATGTTGCGCACCATTGTCGGAGCAGCACAGCCTGCTTGATCAGTTTTTTCCAGCAAACCAAGCATAGGTGCACATTTGCCATTGCTCCAGCTCAACGGCGCTGCACTACCCCCCATGAGTGGGGGGGTGCGAAGCAATTCAACACTTTCTAATGCGACCGCCCGTCCGGTAAAAACTTTGATCGGCGGCTAGGTTGCGGTTATGACAGGGTGTAAATGGACAATGCTGAATCATCAGCAATACTTCACTTCGCCATAAGAGCCCGGTTGCGCTGTTATCTGATCGATAGTGATTAAGCATCATTAGAGAGGGACGTCATGCCGTCGAATTCAAGTGCACTGCCTGCTGCGTTATTCGGATTGCTGACACTTTTTGTTAGTGAACGAGGTTTTGCCGGCGGGCTTATGTTGTATGAAATCGCAACTGACAACGCCGGGTTGGCCAATGCCGGTGCGGCGGCGAGAGCACAAGGCCCTTCGACCATTGCCAGTAATCCCGCAGGCTTGAGTTATCTAAGTGGCACTCAAATCACCGCCGGCGCGCAGATTTTGTTCGGCAACCTGTCGTTCGAACGGGACGGTGATACCAATACCCCAGGTACTGGCAGTGGCAATGTGCTTGATCCCATACCGGGCGCCAGTTTTTTCATTAGCCATCAACTGGATGACCAGTGGTCCGTCGGCTTCGGTTCCTATGGCGATTTCGGCCTGGCGGAAAACTATGACAACGATTGGTCCGGACGTTATTTCGTGCAGAACGCGAGCATCGCCGGTTTGTCACTGGTGCCGAGCGTGGCGTATCGCTTCAACGAGCAATGGTCAGTAGGTGTCGGTGTCAAGGCCATGTACGGCATGCTGAAATCCGAGGCAGCGATCGATCAGAGACCGCTGGGTCTCACGGACCGTGCCGATGGCCAATACAAGTACAGGGACAGCGATTGGGGCTACGGCGCCAACATCGGCGTGATCTATGCACCGCAACCAGGCACCCGAATCGGCCTGGCTTACACCAGTCAGGTCGACCTGGATTTTGAAGACGACCTGGACGTGAAAAGTAATGCGCCGCTGGTGAGTCGACTGGACGGCACCAACCTCGAACTTGATCTGAAGGTACCGCAAACCGCCACTCTCAGCCTGTACCAGCAACTGGACTCGCGATGGGCGTTGCTGGCTTCTGTCAACTGGCAGGACTGGTCGAAATTCGGCGACATCGAAATCGACGTGGAGACCAACGCCGGCGGTGCCCGGTCGACCACCATTGATGCGCATTTCAAAGACACTTATCAGTTGGCTCTGGGCGCGCAATACCAGATGACCCCGGATTTGTTATGGGACTTCGGTATCGCCTACGACACCTCGGCAGTCTCCGACGGCAATCGCACGTTGACCGTGCCCATGAGCGCCGCCTGGCGCTTCGCCGCTGGCCTTACTTATTCGCTGAACAAAGAGACCGACCTCAACTTCAGTTGGGTCACGGTCTGGATGGGTGACATGTCCGTCGACCAGACCAAATCCCTGTCGGGCAATCGCACATCAGGCGAGTTCGATAACGCCTGGATTCAAGCCCTGTCAGCCAACATGACCTGGCGTTATTGAACGAAGGACTACCCCGCAATACCTCACACCCAAGGAGTACTGCTACATGAACCTCTCCCACAAGTGGATAGTTGGTGCGGCACTAAGCAGTTTGCTACTGGCCGGCTGCGTTTCGAAGGTGACCGAAAAAGATCAGTACTCCGGTTTCTTGAAGGACTATGACGGTTTGCAGGAAACCACCTCGCCGAGTGGGGCGACAGTGATGCGATGGGTGGCGCCCGGCTTTCAGCCTTCGGCCTATTCAACGGTAGTGTTCGAGCGTCTGGAACTGTATCCGGTTCCGAAACCGAATGAGCGGGTGGACTTGAAAACCTTGCAGGATTTGCAGGCCTACACCACTGAAAGCGCCAAGCAGGCGCTGTCACAAAATTACCGGGTTGTGCCGAGCACCCGGGACGTGCGCAAAGGCGAAAAAGCACTTGTCCTGCATGCGGCAATCACTGGCGTGACGGCCTCTAACGAAGGGATGAAATGGTACGAAGTGGTACCGGTCGCGGCGGTGATAGGCGCCACCCAGGCGGCCAGCGGTCACCGTGATCAGAACACCGAGCTTTATATCGAGGCCGATCTGGTCGATGTCAGTACCGGAGCGCCGGTCGCAAAAGTGGTGCGCAAAGTGTTTGGCGAAAACCTGCAGAACTCCAGCCAGAAAATCACCGCGAATGAATTCAAGGCGGCTATAAGGGCGATGACCAGCGACTTGCAGGCTGTGCTCCGGTAGCCACTCGCGGTATGCAACCGAGCCGTGTACTGCGCGCCGTTTCCCAGGAGTTCGATATGAACAAGCGCATTGAACGGTCTGTTCTCTCGTTGATCGCTTTCAGTGTGTCTGTTTCCAGCTACGCGGACAGCCAGGCTGAGTTGGCCAAACAGGCACTGAACCCGGTCGCGGCGCTGTACAGCTTGCCGATTCAGTACAACTGGAGCCAGAAAATGGGACCCACCGGCGAAGGCATCCAGAGCGTTACCGACATCCAGCCGGTTCTACCTTTCTCACTCAACGAAGACTGGAACCTGATCTCTCGCACGATTCTGCCGATCATTGATCAACACGGATTGGCTCCGGGAGGTGTCGCCGATAAAAGCGGGGTAGGGGACGTATCTCAAAGCTTCTTCTTCTCACCGAAAAAGCCCACCGAGGATGGCTGGATCTGGGGTGTAGGTCCGGCACTGCTGTTGCCCACTGGCAGCGACGAGTTGCTCAGCAGTAAGCAGTGGGGACTTGGGCCGACAGCGGTTGCGCTGAAGCAGGCTCACGGCTGGACCACGGGTATTCTGGCCAACCATATCTGGTCGCTGGATAACAGCCCACCCGACGACAAGGAGAAAGTAAATCAAACGTATCTGCAACCCTTCCTGGTGTACACCACAGCGACTTACACAAGCTTTGGCATTAACACGGAATCCACTTATGACTGGGAGACCAAGGAGTGGAACGTGCCGATCAATCTGCCCGTGACGCAGCTGTTCAAGGTCGGCAAGCAACCCATGAGTCTTCAAGTGGGGCCGCGCTATTGGGCAGACAGTCCTGAAGATGGAGCACATGGCTGGGGCTTTCGAGTGGCATACACGCTACTCTTTCCTAAATGAAATGCACCGCTAAGAGTACGCAGTTCCCATTCATGATCGACTGCGGCCTCCGGCCGAGCCGCTCATTGTTTTGCATAAAGGCCTGAAAAAATGGATCGCGTAGAGCCCCAACTGATCCTCAAGACCACGCCCCCGCGTGGCCAGAAGTCGGCCCGGATGCGCAGCCGGCTGGCTATCGATACCCCGGAGCTTATCGACAAAGTGGTGATTGCCGTTCATGCGCCGGCAGGTTTTGGCAAAACGTTCCTGTTGACCCAGTGGCGCCGGGAGTGTTTGTCCCACGGCGCAGTGGTGGCGTGGCTGACGCTCGATATGCGTGATGATGATGCCCGATTTATTCAAGGGTTGGGAACGGCCATGGCGATTGGCAGCGGTCGGCCATCCTTTGCTCGCGCCTTCGAGCGTATCCCGGGGCCGGGGCGTGACGAGTTCGAAGGGTTGACACAGTGGCTGGCGGAAGTGGCGGATCTGGGCAGCGAGACTGTGTTGATTCTCGATGAGGCTGATGCCTTGCCCGAGTCAACCGTGCACCATTCGCTGACTTACCTGTTACATAACGCCCCCGCCAACTTACGCGTCATCATGGCCTCTCGCGCACGTCTGAATCTGCAGGTTGCCGACCTCGCGGCGAGAGGGCGGTACGCGACAATTACGGCGACCGCCCTGCGGTTTGGCGTTGAAGAAGCAGTCGAGATTCTCACGAGTCGTTTTGGCAAAAAGATCGATGCCGACCTCTGTGTGCGCCTGAATGAGGTCACCGAAGGCTGGCCACTTGGCTTGCAGCTGGCTATTTCGTCGATGGAAAAGAGTTCCAGTCTGGGGGCCGCCGTCGAGGAACTTTCGAAATGTACCGGCGATATCCAGGGTTATTTCGTCAACAGCCTGGTGGCACATCTGCCTGAAGAGCAAGTCGTGTTTCTGACGGGCATTGCGTTGTTGGAGATGGTTCAGCCTTCTTTATGCATCGCGCTGACGGGTAATCCGCGCTCGGGGGAATTACTCCAGGAACTGTGCGTTTCGACACCGATTTTCGTCGAGAGTGTCGACAGCGATTGGGTGCGCATTCATCCATTGGCCCGGGAATTCCTCCTGGGTCGTTTTGCAAAATTGCCCCCAGAGCAGCGGCAGGGTTTTCACGAACGTGCAGCGATTTGGCTGCAACAGCACGAGTTCCTGGAGCAGGCTGCTCGCCAATACCTGTTGGCCGGGCTACCGAAGCCTGCTTACGCAATGATCGAAGAATGCCTGTACGACGTGATGTTGCGCGGACAGTTCAGTCGAGTGCTGGAATGGGTCGAAGAACTTGAGCCAGAGACCGTGTTGTCACACCCGCGCATCTGCCTGGCCGCCGCCTGGGCACTGGCAATGGGCGAGCGTCAGGCTGAAGCCGCGCGATTAGTTACTATCATCAAGCAACATCCGTCTGCCGATGAGGCCACCCGTTGCGAGGCCGCGGCCATTGAAGCCGCCGCCGTTTTTTTTGCCGATCATCCGGACGAGTCACTGGCACTCATTACGCCATGGGTTGAGCGTTTGCCTTCGTTCCCGATCAAAGTACAGGCCATTGTTGCGAACCAGATTGCTCGACTGACCTTGTCTCAGGGCCTGCCGGAAAAAGCCCGGCGCATCTTTCAGCGTGCACCGCATTACACGTGGAGCCCAGGGCTGGATGCCATTCGCGGATTTGGGGAGTGGTTGGTTGGCCTGACGTATCTGTGGGAGGGACGGATGTTGTCATCGGAAGCGGCCTTGCGCGCCAGTCTGTTGCTCGCTGAGCGAGATATTGGCCGCCGCAGTCCTATTGCCGTGATGATGGCCAGCACGCTGGCGACGGTGTTGCTGGAACGAGGGGACATTCAGGAAGCCAGCACGGTGTTGGCGAACCGGATGGATATGGTTGAGCGTCTCGCTTCGCCTGAGGTCCTTGTGCTGGGGTATATCACCGCTTCTCGGCTGGCTTCGATGCAGGGTCATGGACATCGCGGCCAGGACCTTCTTGAGGCGTTATTCGCGCTGGGAGAAGAGCGCAGCATTCCACGGTTTTGCATCGCATCGCTTGGCGAGCAGATTCGTCTGCATGCCTTGCAGGGGCATCGCGATACCTGCCAGGCGTTATGGCAGCGTCTGGAGGCTGTCACTCCGGTCATTGCCCGCGAACTAACGGGTCTGCTTGGTCCGGAACTGGCCTTGATGGTTAGCGTGGCCAACACTTATGTCTTACTGGCCAAGCGTGATTGGAAGGCCATGCTAGTAGAGCTGGATAAGGCCAACGCTGTAGCCGAGCACCTGCGCCGGGGCCGCGATAGTGTACAGATCAAATTGCTCAAGGCCTTGGCACTCAAGGAGACGGGTGAAGAGGGTACGGGCTGTTTGCTGGAGGCCGTCAGCCTCGCGCAAGAGAACGGTATGCAGCGCGTGGTGCTAGACACCCATCCGGACCTGATCAAATGGGTACAGACGCTCCAACGTGAAACGCAGCAGCCATTCGCGGCGACACCGTCACACGCGCCAGTTACGCGGCCGGAGTCCGTGGCATCGAGCGTGTCTCCCAGTCGTCTGCTGACACCCAAGGAGCGGGAGGTATTGCACTTGCTGGCACGCAATCTCTCCAACAAGCAAATCGCGCTGGCCTTGAATGTCGGCGAGGAAACGGTGAAGTGGCACCTGAAAAACCTGTTTGGAAAATTCCAGGCCGGGACGCGACAGCATGTCGTCGCGCGTGCGTACATGCTGGGGATCCTCGAAACAGCGGGCTGAGGCCCACTCGCGATCCAGGGTGATCCGTTCGGACCACCTTTCAATTTCCCCCCAATCCGATTTCCAGCCACCCCCCCTGTCAATGGGGGGTTGTGCTGTTCGGCTTCACCATAGTCTGGCCCCAACAAGAGCGCTAATGCGCATCGGCTGGTGGGGAGCAGGGTTTATGTCTGGAAAAGTGCTGGTCGCCGGCGCAGCAATGGCATCGTTTCTGCCGCTGGGTGGCTGTGACAGCCATGCGGCGTTGGCAGGGCAGGCCATTCGTGCGGCGTTGGCCGATGCACGGATCGACTATGACCTGGTCGACCAGGTATTCACCTCCTGCGTTCACGGTGAAGCCGGTATCGCCGAGCAGATATTGTCGCAGATTGGCTACTCCGGTGTGCCGGTCTTCAGCCTCAGCGATGGCTGTGCCTCGGCGAGCAGCGCTTTTCAGTTGGCTCACAATAGCGTGCTGTGCGGTCAGGCTGAATGTGTGCTGGTGGTGGGCGTCGAGTGCATGCCGGCGCGCATTTCCAATCGAGAGTTTTTCGGCTTGAAAGAACTTTCTCGCTTTGAGTCGGCAACGGCCGGGCAGGGTGACAGCCCTATCGCGTTTATCGAGCGTCGACAGCAACCGGCGCTGCTGTTCGCGGCCCAAACCAGCTGGTTGTTAACCCGAATGGGCATTGCTGAAAGCAGCTTCGATCAGGTGCTTGAGGGGGCACGGACCCAGGCCGGCCTCAACCCCTACGCCGTGTTGAACCGCGTGCCGGGTCGCGACGGCTGGCTTCCCCCTTATTTGTGCCCACCCGCTTGCGGTGCGGCAGCGGTGTTGATCTGCACCCCGGCTTTTGCGTTGCGCTTCGGCGCCAAGGCAGACGTCACCGTACTGGCAAGCGCCAGGGGTAGCGACAGTGCGTCGGAACAGGAATCGGGCTGCGTGCTGGATGTGCTGGGACGGGCGACCACTCGACGTGTGGCGCAGCAGGCCTATGAGCAGGCGGGGCTCGGCGCAGAAGACATCGACGTGGTTGAACTGCATGACCAAAGCGTCGGCGATTTCATGGTCAATAGCGCTGCGTTGGGCTTTTGCCGGGAAGACGAAATCGATCGGTTTGTGCAGTTCGGTCACCGTCTGAAAGGGCAGATGAAGGCGGTGAACCCGTCAGGTGGGTTGCTGGGACGTGGTCACGCCCCGGGGGCTACCGGATTGGCGCAACTGGTCGAGCTGGTCTGGCAACTGCGCGATATGGCCGATGGCAGGCAGATTTCAGGCACCCGTACGGCACTCCAGCACAGCACAGCTCTGGGGCGTGCCGTGTCAGTCACCATTTTGCAACGCACGTGAGAGGAGGCTCAGCGCGCCGTGATTTAACCCATGACTTTTCGTAAACCATAGAGCAGGTGGCACGTTTGATGAACAAAAATAATAAGATCTGCCATGCAAACTTCCGTAAGGGGGTGTTGACCTCCGCTATTCTCACCGGTCTGGGCATCGCGCCTGTACACGCCATCGAGATCAACACGGGGAATGAAGACTTTGCGGTTCGCTTCGACAACACGTTGAAGTTCAACTACGCCCAGCGCGTAGAGTCGCCCAACAGCAAGTTGGCCAATGCGTGGAACAACAATGATGGGAATCGCAACTTCTCCTCCGGCAGCCCGGTTTCCCAGCGACTGGATGTGTTGTCCGAACTGGACGTGGTTTACAAACAGAAAGCCGGTTTCCGTGTCAGTGCCAATTCCTGGTACGACCACGCCTATGACGATATTGGCAGCGATAACGCTTCGACCAACCAGCTCAACAATGGCAGGCTTGATTCCCGTCACCAGAGCGGGTTCGCCGATCGGTACTACAACGGTCCTTCTTCGGAAATTCTCGATGCTTTCGTGTTCGGCAGCACTGAAGTCGGCGATGAATCGCTGCTCAGCGGCAAGGCGGGCAAGCACACGGTCTACTGGGGCGAAAGCATCCTCGCCTTTGCCCATGGCAACAGTTACGGCCAGTCCGGTCTGGATCTGTCCAAAGCGCTGGCGGTGCCGGGAACAGAAGCGAAAGAACTGTTCATTCCGCGCAATCAATTGTCCACCAGCTTCACACTCAACTCGGAACTGACTCTCGCTGCGCAGTACTTCCTGGATTGGGACGCCGCGCGCTTACCGGAGTCGGGCACCTACCTGGGGTTTAACGACGGCATTCAAAGTGGCGGACACAACCTGTCGCTGGTGGCTGCACAAAACCCTCGTTTCGGCACGCCCGGCCCGTTGGGCGCCAACCAGTTCCTGCGCCTGTCCAACGGCCACACCTACACGCCCGACAACCACGGTGACTTTGGCCTGATGACCAAGTGGAGCCCGGATTGGCTGCAAGGCACCCTCGGTGTCTACTACCGGAAAACCTCCGACATCCTGCCGAACCTGGTCTTGCAACCAACAGCTGTCGGCCCGGCGCAACTGATTTCCGGCAATGCCGGCAGCTACAACCAGTTCTATGTCGATGACATCGACATCTACGGTATCAGCCTGTCGAAAAGCATTGAAGGCGTCAGCGTCGGCCTCGACCTGAACTACCGCCATAACATGCCGCTGGCCAGCGTGCCGGCCACCGTCAATCCGGCGGCGGGTGCTGCCGGTTTGCCGGGGTTCATCAGCAGGTTCGACGGTGACAACGGCGTGGCCCGAGGCAACACCGTGCACGCGGTCATCAACGGCTTGACCACCTTCGGCGCCACACCGGTCTGGGACAGCTCGACCTTGCTGGTTGAACTCGCCTACAGCCGCTGGTTGGACGTCACCGACAATAAACAACTGTTCAAGGGCGAAGACTGGTATCGCGGCGTCGACAAGGTCAGCAAAGACAACTACGTCCTGGGCATCAACTTCAACCCGACCTGGTACCAGGTGTTCCCCGGCATCGATATGTACTTGCCGGCCGCCTACAACGTCGGGCTGTCGGGTAACTCGGCGGTGCAATTGGGGGGTAATAAAGATTCAGGCAGCTACTCGGTGGGCGTTGGCATGGATGTGCACAACCAGTACCGGTTTGACCTGAAGTATGTAGACAACTTTGGTCCGTTCGACACCTGCGATTCAGCCGGTGGCGCGGGTGCGCAAGGCGCGGGCGCCGTACCTGGGGCCAATGGTCAATACAACTGCGTACTGGGGCAGACCACTGCTTTCGGCGGTACACAGCCTCAGCTCAAGGATCGGGGCATGGTCACTTTTACATTCAAAACGACCATTTGATCGAAGTCTTTGCTTGATAGCAGGAGTCACTCCATGAAGTTCGTCAACACACTGTTGTTCGCCGCCTTGACCGTCGCCATTTCCGGCGCGGCACATGCGGCAGTCTCTGCGGATGAAGCGGCAAAACTGGGTAGCAGCCTGACAGGCGTCGGCGCGGAAAAAGCCGGTAATGCCGACAACACCATTCCGGCCTACACCGGCGGCCTCAGCACACCGCCAGCCAGTTTCCAGCCGGGCAGTTCGTTCCGCCCGGATCCGTTCGAGGCCGACAAACCACGCGCCGTCATCGACGGCAAAAATGTCGCTCAGTTCGCCGATAAGCTGACCGCCTCCACTCAAGAATTGCTCAAGCGTTACCCAACGTTCAGGGTCGATGTGTTTCCAACCCACCGCAGCGTGGCGCTACCTCAATGGTTGCTGGATAACACCGCGAAAAACGCCGTAGGCGCCAAAACGCTTGAGAGCGGTGTAGCGCTGGAAAACGCACTGCCGGGCGTTCCGTTCCCGATCCCGAAAGATGGCTACGAGGCCATGTGGAATCACCTGCTGCGCTATCAGGGTCACGCCACCAATTTCAAATACGATTCCTGGAACGTCGACGGTTCTGGCAAGGCGATTCTGGCCACGTCTGGCAATGCCTATCTCGAATACCCGCTCTATGATCCGAAGCGTACGGAACCGGCGAAAGAGACCGATCTGTTCTTCAAGACCAAACTCTACTATCAGGCCCCGGCCCGTCGCGCGGGTGAAGCCATCCTGGTGCAGGATGCGGTCAATCCGCTGAAAATGGAGCGTCGTGGCTGGCAATACCTGCCGGGCCAGCGTCGGGTCAAACTCGCGCCGGACATCGCCTACGACACGCCGAACCCTGGGTCGGCCGGTGCTTCGACCTATGACGATGCCTGGGTATACAACGGCGCTATGGACCGTTACGACTTCAAGCTCGTTGGCAAAAAGGAAATGATCGTTCCTTACAACACTTACAAGCTGAACTATCACAAGGAAGCCGCGGATATCACCACGCCGCATCACGTCAATCCGGACCTGATGCGCTGGGAGCTGCACCGCATGTGGGTGGTCGAAGCCACGCTGAAACCGGGCAAACGCCACATCTACAGCAAGCGCACCTTCTACCTCGACGAAGACAGCTGGATTGCTCTGGCCTCCGATGAATATGACGCCAGCGGCAAGCTGTACCGCGGCTCCTTCGCACACCTGGCTTACAGCTATGACGTGCAGGCGCCGAACTCCGACAATCACATGATTTATGACTTTGTCTCCGGCAGCTACAACATCACCGGCATCTACGGCCCGTATGGCGGCGTCAAGTACATCGACCCGCTTTCAAAAGCGCAGTGGGCACCTGAGTCGCTGGCTGGCACGGGTATTCGCTAAGCCATAAACGCAGGTGTTTTTTTGTCGCCGGCAGTGTTCCTCGCCCTGTTCGGCGGCTTTTGCCGAGTAGATTTCATGAATACATTTAGATGGATAGCGCTCACTGCGCTGGCCGTGGCAATGGCCGTGCCATTTACCAGAGTCGTGGTGGCCGCAGATTTTGTCGACACGTTGTCGAGTCCGGCGATTCAGAGTGAAAAAGCCATTAACGGCATGTTCACAGGGTTGGCCAGTGCGGGTAAACGCCTGGTCGCCGTGGGCCAGCGCGGCCATATTTTTTATTCCGATGATGCCGGCGTCCGCTGGCATCAGGCACAAGTGCCGGTGAGTTCCGATCTGGTGGCCGTGCAGTTCCCTAGCCCGACGCAGGGTTGGGCTGTCGGGCATGACGGCATTGTGCTGCACAGCGACGACAGCGGCCAAACCTGGAGCCCTCAGCTTGATGGCCGACAGGTAGGGCAGATCATGCTCGACCACTATCAGCGGCAAACAGCGCAACAGCCGGATGACCCCGCGAGTGCTTTTTTATCGGGTGAAGCTCAACGAATGATCGATGAAGGGGCGGATAAACCCTTTCTGGACGTGTGGTTCTCTGATGAAAAAAACGGCTACGTCGTCGGTGCGTTCAACCTGATTTTCCGTACTGAAGATGGCGGTCAGACCTGGGTTCCGCTGATGGAGCGTACCGACAACCCGGGGGCACTGAACTTCTACGGGATGCGTGCGATTGGCGACGACCTGTTCATCGTCGGCGAGCAGGGGCTGGTGTTGAAGCTGGACTCGGCAACGCAACGATTCGTCAACGTGCCTACCCCCTACAACGGCAGCTATTTCGGCATCACCGGCTCGTCGCGTGCGGTGCTCGTTTATGGCCTGCGGGGCAATGTGTATCGCAGCGTCGATCACGGAACGAACTGGGACAAGGTTGAACTGGGCGTGTCCTCGAGCATCACCGCAAGCACCGTCACGGCCGACGGCCAAATCATTCTGGTCAGCCAGGCTGGCCATGTCCTGGTCAGCGTTGACGACGGTGCAAGCTTCACGCAAAAGCCCCAAGAGCACCTGGGGCCTGCCGCTGCGGCGCAGGCCGTCGGGTCGGGTTCAATGGTGGTCGCAGGCGCGCAAGGTTTGCGTCAGTTGCCGTACCAATGAGCCCACTTCACATAATAAAAAGAGACGAGCCACGTCATGGGTAATTACAACCTCGATACGATGCCGGTGATCCGAGAGCTCAAGGGCTTCGATGCACTCTCCGGCGATGTCCTTGAACGCCTGATCTTCAATAACCGCCTACTGGTGGTGCTGACCTGCCTGATCGTAACGGTGTTGCTGAGCTATTTCGCGGCCACCCGGCTGACGCTCAATGCCAACTTCGAAAAGATGATTCCGCAGAGCCAGCCGTACATCAAAAACTACCTGGAGAATCGCCAGTCGCTACGAGGGCTGGGCAACACGGTTCGGGTGGTGGTTGAAAACACCGAAGGCAGCATCTACGACCCGAAATACCTGGACGTGCTCAAGCAGGTCAATGACGCGTTGTTCTTGACACCGGGTGTGGACCGGGCATGGATGAAGTCGTTGTGGACGCCTGCCGTGCGCTGGACCGAGGTCACGGAGGAAGGCTTCCGTGGCGGCCCGGTCATGCCGGACTCCTATGACGGCTCGACCAGTGGCGTCGAGCAACTGCGCTTGAATATTGCGCGCTCCGGGATCATCGGAAGTCTTGTCGGCAATAACTTCAAATCGAGCATGATCGTCGTGCCGCTGCTGGAGAAGGATCCGGTCACGGGCGCGGCCATCGACTATCACCAGTTCTCGCGCATGCTCGAAGAGCAACTGCGCAACAAGTTCGAGTTTTCCGGCAGCAACGCGGCACACGTTGCTGGTGAGGAGGGCAAAGGCCCCATCAAGATCCGTGTAATCGGTTTTGCCAAACTGGCCGGCGATTTGATCGATGGCCTGATGCTGATCATGATGTACTTCGGCGCAGCAGCGCTGATCGCCACCGCAATTATCTATGCCTTCACCCGTTGCGTGCGCAGCACCGCGTTGGTGATTCTGTGCTCGGTGGTGGCCGTGGTCTGGCAACTGGGATTGATCACCTTGTTCGGCTACGCACTCGATCCGTTTTCGATTCTGGTGCCGTTTCTGGTGTTCGCCATCGGCGTATCCCACGGCGCGCAGAAAATGAACGGGATCATACAGGACGTCGGCCGTGGCACCCATCAGCTGGTCGCCGCGCGTTACACCTTCCGCCGACTGTTCCTGGTCGGTCTGACCGCGCTGCTGGCTGATGCCGTGGGCTTTGCGGTGCTGATGCTGATCGACATTCCGGTGATCCAGGATCTGGCCGTCACTGCGAGCATTGGCGTAGCGGTATTGATCTTCACTAACCTGGTGCTTCTGCCGGTGCTCCTGTCGTATTGGGGTATCAGTCAAAAGGCGGCGGCGCGCAGTTTGCGTCAGGAAAGCAAGGAGCTGAAAGGCAAAGGATTGGGCAATCTGTGGAGTTTGCTCGACCGTTTTACCGAGCGTCGCTGGGCGACAGTGGCGGTGGTGGTTGCCGGGCTGTTGGCGATCGGGGGCTTCATGGTCAGCACGCACTTGAAGATCGGCGATCTCGATCCGGGCGCGCCCGAGTTGCACGCCGACTCGCGTTACAACCGCGACAACGCTTACATCACGGCCAACTATTCGCTGTCCAGCGACCAGTTCGCGGTCATGGTCAAAACCGCCAGCGAAGGCTGCCTAAAGTACGAGACCCTCGTGGAGGCGGACCGTCTCGGCTGGCTCCTGCAACAGCAACCGGGCGTGCAGACCACCGTGTCGCTGGTCAACGCTGTACGGCAAATCACGGCGGGTTCCTATGAAGGCAACCCGAAAATGCTGACCATCGCGCGTAATCAGGATGTGCTCAATTACGGCGCGCAGCAGGCCTCGGTGAACAATCCGGAATTATTCAACAGCGATTGCTCGATGATGCCAGTGATTACCTATCTATCGGATCACAAGTCTGAAACCCTCGATCACGTGGTGAAAGTGGCCGATCAGTTCGCCCGCGAACACAGCGACGACGAGCGCCAGTTCATGCTCGCCGCTGGCAGCGCCGGGATCGAAGCGGCAACCAACATCGTCGTGCGCGACGCCAACCGCACCATGCTGTTCTACGTGTACGGCGCGGTGATCGCGCTGTGCTTCATCACCTTCCGCAGCTGGCGCGCCGTGGTGGTGGCGGTCGTTCCATTGATGCTGACGTCAATTCTCTGCGAAGCGTTGATGGTCTGGCTGGGTATGGGCGTGAAGGTCGCGACCTTGCCGGTGATTGCCCTGGGCGTCGGCATTGGCGTCGATTACGCGCTGTATCTGCTCAGTGTTCAGTTGGCGCAGCAGCGTGCCGGTCTGTCGTTGACCGAAGCCTACAAAAACTCCGTCGCGTTCACCGGCAAAGTCGTGGCGCTGGTGGGTATCACCCTGGCTGCGGGCGTAATCACCTGGGCCTGGTCGCCGATCAAGTTCCAGGCTGACATGGGCATCCTGCTGACCTTCATGTTCATCTGGAACATGATCGGTGCCCTGGTGTTGATCCCTGCGCTGTCGCACTTCCTGCTGCGCCGCGCACCTTGAAAACCGGAAACCCTTATGGCCATCCCTGAACTCAAAAACAAGAAAGTCCTCGTTACCGGCGCCGCCTCAGGCATCGGTCGCGCAGCGGCGTTTGCATTCGCCAAACGCGGTGCGCACATCATTGCCATGGACGTTAATCCACAGGCATTGAAACAGCTTCAGGTCGACATCGTGGCTGTGGGCGGCATTTGCATGATCCATCAACTCGATGTTTCCAATGACGACGACATGAAGGCGTTTGCCGAGCATCCGTACATGAAGCTGCACCCGATCGATGTGTTGATCAACAACGCTGGAATCGGTTATCTGGGCCAGTTCCTCCAGAGCGACCTGTCCCACTGGCGGCGGGTCATGGACATCAACCTGATGGGCGTCGTGCATGGCTGTTATCACTTCATTCCGCAAATGATTCAGGCCGGCGGGGTGCGCCATGTACTGAATGTGGCCTCGGCGGCGGGCATCTATCCCTCACCGACGATGGGTGCTTATGCAGCCTCAAAACATGCGGTATTTGGTTTCAGTGAAGTGCTGAAAATGGAACTGGACGACTCCAATGTCCGCATCACCACGGTCTGCCCCGGCATCATCAATACCGCCATCACCCAGTCCGCTGGCAACATCTCGCCTTCCATCACCGACGAGCAGCTCGAACGACTGCAGGCTTACTACAAGGCCAAGGGCTGTGAACCCGAATTGGTCGCCGAAGCGATGGTCCGCGCCGTGCAGAAAGGCCAGGATCTGGTGCTGATCGGGCCGTTCGCCAAACTGATTTTCCACCTCAAGCGCCTGTCCCTGGGGCTGATGCGCCGTGTGATGCTCAGCGCCGCCCGGAAGCTCGGTTATCTGTGATTGTCTGCGCTGACTCAAACAAGAATAAAAGGAACCCATAACTATGCTGGGCTTGATGCAAGATCAACCGCTGTTGATTTCTTCCGTTCTGGAACATGCACTGAAGGCGCATACGCACACTGAAATTGCCTCGCGCACGGCTGATGGGTCGATGCATCACTGCACGTATGGCGACATCGGTCGCCGTGCCAAACAGGTTGCCAACGCGCTGGTCACACTGGGCGTGCAACCCGGCGATCGTATTGGCACCCTGGCCTGGAACGGTTACCGGCACATGGAGTTGTACTTCGGTGTTTCGGGCATGGGCGCGGTGCTGCATACGATTAACCCCCGGTTATTCGCCGAGCAGATCGAGTTCACGCTAACCACGCCGAGGACCAGTACCTGATTTTCGACCTGTCGTTTGCCTCGTTGGTCGAGTAAGTCGCGCCTCGCCTGAAAACGGTCAAAGCCTTCATTGCGCTGTGTGACCGTGAGCAGATGCCGGCCATCGTGGTGAATAATCTGATCTGCTACGAAGAACTGCTCGCAGAGCAAAGCAGTGAGTTCCTCTGGCCCGAGTTCGATGAGCGCACGGCGTCATCGATGTGTTACACCTTGGGCACCACGGGCAATCCGAAGGGTGTGCTGTATTCGCATCGATCGTCGATCCTGCATTCGCTGGCACTGTGTACTTCGGATGGCTTTGGTTTGTCGTCGGCGGATTCGGCGCTGTTGGTCGTGCCGATGTTCCACGTCAATGCCTGGGGTATGCCTTATGCCGCTGCGATGTGTGGCGCCAAATTGGTCTTGCCGGGTGCTGCGCTCGACGGCGAGAGTCTTTACACGATAATGCGCGATGAGCAGGTCACTTTGGCGCTCGGTGTGCCGACGGTGTGGATGCTGCTGCAGCAGCATGTCGAAGCGACGGGGCTGCAACCTTCGAAAGAGCTGTGCCTGAACCGGGTGGTGATCGGTGGCGCCGCGGCGCCGCGCAGCCAGGTCGAGACGTTTGAAACCGCGTTTGATTCCCATGTGCTGCATGCCTGGGGTATGACCGAGATGTCGCCACTGGGCACCATTTGCAACCCTTTGCCCAAGCACCGTGACGCGCCATTGTGCGAGGTGCTCGACTTGCAAGCCAAACAGGGGCGGGCGCTGTTCGGTGTGTCGATGAAAATCGTCAATGGAGAGGGCGCTGAGTTACCGCGTGATGGCAAGGTTTCCGGTTTTTTGCTGGTCAAGGGGCCGTGGATTGCCAGCCAGTATTACGGCGGGGAGGGAGGGCAAATTCTGGATGGCGACGGCTGGCTCGATACAGGCGATATTGCAACTATCGACACCGATGGCTACATGCAAATCACCGATCGCGCCAAGGACGTGATCAAGTCAGGCGGTGAATGGATTTCATCGATCGACCTGGAAAACGCCGTCGTCAGTCATCCAGCGGTCGCTGACGCCGCGGTGATTGGCATCCCTCATCCTAAATGGCAGGAGTGCCCGTTGTTGGTGGTGCTCAAATCCGGCAAGACAGCCAGCAAAGACGAGTTGCTGACGGTTTTGCAAAGCCGCGTGGCGAAGTGGTGGTTGCCGGACGATGTGGTGTTCGTCGAGGCGTTGCCGCATACCGCCACCGGCAAATTGCAAAAAATGAAGCTGCGCGAACAGTTTCGCGATTATCGTTTTGCGAACTGACCTGCTACTTATCCAATGGAACAATCAGCGGGCCGTCAAAGGCCTGCATGATCAACGCCGCGGGTTGTTTGTGGCTGACTAGTTGGGCCATGGCGTTCATGTAGGGTGTCAGGTGGCGGAAGTATTTCTTATAGCTCGAGCACAGGTAGTTGAGGCCCGGCTCGCCGTTGGGCGTATTCATGAAACGGTTTTTCGGGCACTCACCGTGGCAGGCAAAACGGTAGTCGCACTGCTGGCAATACGTCGGCAGCGTCTCTTCCTTGGCCGCGCCGAAGGCCTGTTGCGCGGCTGAGGCGAGCAGCACGGTGGGATCATCGGTTTTCAGGTTGCCCAGCAGGTACTCGGGGTACATGTAGTGATCGCAGGAGTAGACATTGCCGTCGTGTTCCACGATTGCCGCTTTGCCGCAGCGAGGGCTGAACAGGCACACCGACGCAGGCAGCTGGCACCATGAGGCCAGCGCCCATTCGAAATTCATGACGTGAACCTCACCGACATCCTTACGAACCCACTCGTCAAAAATCTTGATAAGAAAGTCGCCATAGGCCTCTGGCTCGACCGTGTGTTCCGTCACCACCGCTGGCTCCGACACCGCATGCAAGCGCAGTTCCGGCGGGACCGCGAAATGCAAGCCCTGACTGACTTGCGGGGCGTTGGGCGGGCGTTCCACCACCGGATTGAACTGAATGTGACGAACGCCTTCATCCTTGAGGAACCGATAAATTTCCAAAGGGTAATGGGCGACATCGCGAGCCACGGTAACCAGCACATTGAAGTCGACACCATGCAGCCTGAGCAGCCCGAGTCCGCGCATGACTTCGTCAAAACTAGAGCGCCCGCGCTTGTCGGGGCGATACAGATCGTGGACGAAACGAGGGCCATCGAGGCTGATTCCGACCATGAAGCTTTCACGTGCGAAGAACGCGCACCAGTCATCGCTGAGCAATGTGCCATTGGTCTGCAATGTGTTGCGAATGACTTTGTTCCCCGCGAACTGACGTTGATACAGAACCGCGCGCTGGAAAAAGTCCAGACCGAGCAGCGTCGGCTCGCCGCCTTGCCAGGTAAATTCGACTTCAGGTGTGGGTTGGGCTTCGATGTAGCGTTGCACATACAGGCGCAACACTTCGTCGGTCATACTGAAGCGTTCCCGTGGCGGGTAAAGCTGTTCCTTTTCCAGATAGAAGCAGTAACTGCAATCGAGGTTGCAGATTGGCCCGACGGGCTTGGCCATCAGATGCAGGCCCTGGGATGGGGGTTCGTGGGTAGGCATGATTGGCAAGCTGCGTTCGGACCGCTCGGCGAGTCGCTGCGGTTACAACGCCAGAGGCTAGGGGACGAACCTGTGTTGGCCGCCCCCCATGATTGGGGGGACGGCGATGGTCCGCCTCTATTTGACCTCCTCGACCTCATAGTTCACGTAGCCGAACTCACTGCTGCGAGCCGCCACGTATTTACCGTTTTGCTCAAAGACGGTGGCCTCGAAGGGCGAGCCGCCGAGGGTTGTCACCAGATGTCCGTCCTTGATTTTGTAACTGGCCGGGACGCCGAACTGGCCACCATGCAACATGTTCAGGTATTCACCGTCCGCAGCCGGCTTGCCGTCGACACTGGCGACCACGCGCTGGCCATCCGTACCATAGACAATTTCAAAGGTCTGACCGGTGACCGTATTACGCACCTTGATGGTTTTACCCACCACGTAGGCTTGCAACTGCTCGTTGGTGAGCGCCTTGGCACCCTCGGTTTTTCAGGTCGTCAATGGTCTTGCCACGTGCCATCAACTTGCTGTCCTCGGCGTTCGGCGAGTACCAGATCGGCGAGGTCCAGGCGCGTTCCTGCACGGTGGCCGACACGTCGGCTGGCGGCGGCACTTGCAGTTTGGCCGCATCATAAGTGCTCCAGCGCGGTGTTGGAATCTGCAATACGCGGGCGTAGTAGAACGCGTGCTGGGCTGGATCGAATTCCGGTCGACCCAGACTTTTTCAGTTCGGTGGCGCCAATGGTGTTGGTGTAAGTGGCCTTGGAAACATCCACGGTAGAGCCCACTGCCGGGACTTTACCGGTGGCTGGATCCGGTTTTCGATCACCGGACCAGGCGACGTCGTAGATCTTCCAGCCCTTGATGATCTGGATCCGGTCGAGGTTGCTATCATCGGTATCCTTGGTTGCCCATACCACAAAGGACGGCGCATCTTTGCCCGGTTTTGCCGGCAAGTCTGCGCCCATCGGAACGCCCTGGGCGTAGGCGGCATGAACCCAGTCTTTCTCGTTCCACAGGTTGCTGTCGAAACTCCAGCCGCCAAACAAGCGCACGGGAATCCGCACGCCGCTGGTGCCATAGACTTCTTTGCGCTTCATCGCATCGAAGATCGACTCACGGGTGTTTTCTTCAG
This sequence comes from Pseudomonas sp. LAMO17WK12:I10, assembly GCF_900215185.1. NCBI lineage: Bacteria > Pseudomonadati > Pseudomonadota > Gammaproteobacteria > Pseudomonadales > Pseudomonadaceae > Pseudomonas > Pseudomonas sp. LAMO17WK12:I10. The sequence continues at coordinate 33,538 of NZ_OBDX01000037.1, forward strand.
CCCAGACACCGGCCAGACCGGAGGTACTGGTTTGCAACGCTTCCATGCCCGAGTTCTTTTTGCCGGAAAGACGTAACTCAGGGTTGTAATCGGTAAAGCCGTGGGAGCCGAAGTTGTTGTCCTGTGCATACGGGATCACCCCGTTGTGAGAGTCGCTGGCACCTACAACACCCATCTTGTAGGGGTTGAAGCCTTTGGTCTCCTGTAAGGCCATGCCGTTTTGCCAGGCTTGCCTGATGTAGCTGCCATTGAGTTTGGAAGTGCCGTTGTCCAGGCCAATAAGAAAATTCATGATTTCATAGTTGGCAAATTCGTCCGTCGGCGACAGCTCCGGATGGGTTTCCGAAGTGCCTTTGACTTGGTGGATTTCGAAGGATTCGTTGCGCATCCGTGTTTCAGCCCACGCGGTATCGATTGGGCGACCACGGTCATCGACGTCGACCGGAAACATCATGCCGTTGCTGAGGTTGGCATTGTGCGAGATCGCCAGCACTTCATTGCCCTTTTTGCGTTGATCGTCCATCCAGCCCCACAAGTCTTCCGGCTTACCCGAATCCAGTGCAGTGAATGGCAGTTCAGGCACCTTTTTCGAGTCGCGGAAGAACACATTGCGGTGCATGTTTTGGTTGTTGGGAGCCGATGTCCATTCATACGCGACGAAGGTGGTGAACTTGCCTGGCTTGTAGTACTTGTCAGCGATGGCGATGTTTTGTTGCCAGATATTGCCCGCAATCTTCGGATCAATCAGCTCCTTGATCGGGTGGTTCATACTTTCTGCAATCCACTTGAAGACCCGATTGAAATCGGCAGGCGTTTTGACAACCAGCTTTTGCGCAATGGGTATTTTACTGAAGTCCGATTTGGGGTCGTTGGCCAGCGCGATAACCCCCACGTATTCCGAATGATCGGTCACCCCATGGAAATCCAGCGGGCGTCCCCTGAGCTTCACTTCACCGCCCATCGGGTGCGCGACGGGTATACCCAGCGAATACTTGTAAGCATCCTCCGGCCCGATCAGGTGGTTACCGATCAGGTAGGCATCCGACCACGACGTATGCGAGTGCGTCTGCCCAAAGTAGACCTCTCGATCCGGGTTGCCTTCCGCCATAGCCTGCGTGCTTACGGCGAGAGCGAGCAGGGCGTAACTAAACAGTGAGGGTGCGATGAGGTGATTATTGGTTTTCATATTCCACGTCTCCGAAGCACGGCAATGACAGGACGGTGCAGCTCAGGACCAAAAACTCGAGACTCTCTCGAAAAACCAGAAGGCGGCGAGCGTTCCTAACCCATAGGCAGCAATGGGTTGGGCATACAGGAGCGCAGGTCTTGGCAGTCGATAACGCAGCAACATCGCCCGCAGGTAAGCACCACGGCGACAAACATCAGTTGGCCAATCTCGACGCCGATGTTGAAGGTAAGCAACGCCAGGGGCAGGTCGCGTTGTGGCAGGCCAACTTGCGCCAGCGCTCCGGCAAACCCAAAGCCATGCAGCAAGCTAAAACAGAACGCCACGACCCATGGCCATTGCGCGGTGAAGCTGGGTTCACCGTGATTCTTGCGCACGATTTCAACCGCCAGCAGCAGAATGCTCAGCGCAATCATCGCTTCGACAGGAGGGCCGGGAAGCCGCACGGCGCCCAGTGCCGCAAGCGCCAGCGTGATGGAGTGGGCGAGGGTGAACGCGGTGATGGTCTTCACTAGCATCCAGCCGTTGCGCACCAGCAGCAGGAGGCCGAAGACAAACAGCAGGTGATCGAAACCGCCGAGGATGTGCTCGATACCGTGAACCAGAAATGCACCTGCCACCGAAAACGCTCCCGACGTGGCAGTGATCTCTATCCATGGCTGGGCGGGTTTCACGAGGGTGGTCGTTAGCGTTCCGTCAAGGAGAGAAACACGCATCAACACATCGCTGATGCTCGCTTGCAGGCCGATGAACTCGATACGCTGACCGACCAGGCCTGCGGGACCTGTATCAATGACTCGGCGTTCTATCAGTGAGTCGTTCAGTTCGCTGACCACGGGTTCAACGATCGTTTGGACGCCTTCGGGAAATCTCAGCGCGATAGGCAATCGCATCCCGGAAAGCACTGGCGTACGCCAAAGCACGTCATAGCGCCCGGCAGCGGTTTCGGTGATTTCCATATATGCAGGGCGGGATTCATGAGCGAAGGACAATTGCCCCACGAACAAGAGAAAAAACAGAAGCCAGACGGTACGCCCCATTACGGCTGCTCCGTTTCAGTGGCCGCAATCCCGCTGGAGGCAGTGGGCATCATCACGACCACTTGATAGCGTGCCTTCAGCGCCTCGAAACTCGAGCGTTTCGACTCGGTACGCTGCTCGGAGAGCCAATCGGATTTGACCTGCTGGGCCACTGTTTCGAAGGGAGGTGCCTGTGGGTTGGCCAGCGCATCAATCCACACCAGATGCCAGCCAAATCCAGACTCGACCGGGCCGACCCAATGTCCTGGTGTTTGTTGAAACAAGGCAATGGCGAACTTTGAACCAAAGTCTTTCGCCACCTGGTCTTGTGATTGTTCCGTATAGGCGTTTTTAAACAGGAAGGCATCGCCTTCGCCGCTGTTTTTATCGGTCAGCGTTCCCAGTGCTGCTTGAGTTTGTGCCTGGGCAGCGCTCCCGCGTTTGTCCGAAGCGAAGAACACATGGCGAAAAGTAACTAAAGGCGGCGGGGCATAGTGTTCCTGATGCGTGCTGTATCAGGTCTCAAGTACGCCGGGGGCGGGTTCACGAAGTGACGCGACATCTTCTGCCAGAAAAATCCATCTTTTGTGCCAGTCGGCGGCGAATGATGGTGTCGTCTTTGTGGAGGCCGAGTTTCAGTGCTTCACGGTAGAGGATTTCCTCTTTTACATACTCGGTGAGCATGCCTTGAAGCTGCTGCTCGGTAGGAGGGCGCTGCCATCGCGCCAGCCACGATATTTCGATCCGCTGAATATCATCCGGGGTGATTTCTATTCGTTGTGGATCCTGATTGACGGTTGAACTGTGCAAACCACCGTACAACACGAAGAGCGCAACACCTGCGACTAGAAAGTGCAGTAGCGGTTCGCGCAGGTAGCGTTTGATCAAGACAGTCGTTTTCCGGAGACTGTTAGGTTCATGCCTTACCGCCCAGATTGAAATCGAATATGTTTTGACGCGGACTGGAGTATTGCAGGTGGATCCAGACTTTCCAGCGTGCCTAATCACGATGGGCACTAGGCATTAGTCGAAATCGTGTTAAGCGCAAAAGCCGCCCGGTTTCAGCGGGCGGCATGGCAGTTAAGGCAAGTAAGTCACGTGAACATCGTTGACCTTGCCGTTAAAGGCGAAAGGTGCACGTTCGAAGTAATCCAGGGTGACAGGGGAGCCCAGGTCTTCAGCTACGTCAAAGGTTTCACTGGCAGTGAACGTCAAGGCCGGGGTAAACGGCGTCACACCCTTGGCCACTTCCTGCCCATTCAGACGCAAGCTCAGGTTGGCCAGTGCACCGAGCTTGGCCGCGGACATCTCGGTCAATACTTCGACACTGACTTTGCCTGCGGGTACGCGTTCAGCGGACTTCAACTTGACTCGGGCAATGGCCAACGCGTTGTACTCGTAGACCAGGTAACCGTCATCCATATACAGACTGACGCCACCGCCAATACCACCCAAGGCATACAGCACGCCGCTGGCGTTTGCCGGGACTTCGGCGTCTACCACGACCTTGCTGTTCTGGTTGCGCAGGTTGGGCGCGGCGAACTCGGGGAAGCGCTGGATGCGGTCGCTGAAATGCCATTCGTGCTGGCTGGTGGCAATGCGCGCGGCCGGATTGAGGAACGGGTATAAACCGGCGCCAATCGGGTAGACATGGTTGGCCTTGGCCTGGGCATCGAACTCAGCCTTCAGCTCCGCGAGTTTTTCCGGGTTGCTGGCGGCGACGTCCTTGGCCTGGGAGTAGTCGTCCTGGAGGTTGTAAAGCGACCATTGATCGTTCTCCGGATTCCAGCCCATAAACTGCGCAAAACCTTGAACCCAAGGTTTACGCGGCCCGAACACCGAAGCCATCCATCCATCTTTGTAGATGCCACGGCTGCCGAGTACTTCAAAGTACTGCGCCGGTTTTTTCGACTTCACCTGGGCGTCATTGAAGGTGTAACGCATGCTCACGCCGTCCAATGGATCTTGCGCGACACCGTTGACCTCTTTCGGCGGTGTGATCGCCAGCACGTCGTAGACTGTCGGGGCGATGTCGTTGACATGGTGAAATTGACCACGGACTTTGGCGTCTGACTTGATCTGCTTCGGCCAGGAAACAGCCAGCGGCGTTCGGGTGCCACCGAAGTAACCAGCGACCAGTTTAGTACCTACAAACGGTCCCGAACCTGCCCAGGCCCACGCGGCGTGGTACATGTTTTCCAGCTTGGGTCCACCGAGCGCCGACAAGCCGCCATACATCTGGTTGAGCACTTTGATCTGTTGCTCTTTGGGTACAGGAATGCCGTTCTGTGCCAGTAATTCGTTGATCGTGCCCTCCATCCCTTCGGAAGAAGCGCCGTTGTCGCCAAAGACATAAAAGATCAGCGTGTTGTCGCGTTTACCTTGATGTTCCAGCTCGTCCAGAATCTTGCCAGCCTGGGTGTCGGCGTGTTCCATGAAGCCGGCATACACCTCCATCAACCGTGACTGGTACTGCTTTTGTTCGGTAGACAAGCTATCCCAGGCAGGCAATTCCGCCGGGCGAGGAGTGAGGGCGGCGTCCTGAGGGATAAAGCCCATGGCTTTCTGGCGAGCGAAGGTCTGCTCGCGATAAGCATCCCAGCCACCGTCAAACTTGCCTTTGTATTTGTCTGCCCACTGCGCGTTCACCTGATGCGGGCCGTGTACGGCGCCGGGTGTCCAGTACAGGAAGAACGGTTTGTTCGGTGCATAGGTCTGCTGATCCTGCAGCCAGTTCACGGCTTGATTCGCCAGGTCTTCGCTGAGGTGATATTTCGGATCTCGAGCCGGTTCGATAGGCGTGGTATCGCGGTACAGACGCGGCTTGTACTGGGAGGTTTCGCCGGCCAGGAAACCATAGAAGTGCTCAAAACCGTAGGCGGTTGGCCAGGTATCGAAAGGGCCGGCGGCCGTGGTGTCCATCGGAGGTGTGTTGTGCCATTTGCCGAAGGCGGCGGTGCTGTAGCCATATTGCTTGAGCACTTCGGCCATGGTGGCCGAGCTTTTCGGAATTTCGCCGGTGTAGCCATCCCAGTCGGTGGCCAGTTCGGCAATCACACCGTTGCCGACTCGATGGTGATTGCGCCCGGTCAGCAGCGCGGCTCGGGTGGCGGAGCTAATGGCTGCGGTATGAAAGGCGTTGTAACGCACACCGCTGTCGGCGACGCGACTCAGGGTCGGCGTATGGATCGCGCCACCGACGGTGTCGGACTGCGCGAAGCCGGCGTCATCAAGCATGATCACCAGAATGTTGGGGGCGTCAGCGGGCAGGTGGGATTGTTGCTGACGTTTCTGGTGCCTGGATTCTTGCAGCGTCGGTTTGGCATCACTGGCCGAAGGTGTAGACGGGAAGGGCAGTGAGTCTTGTGCAGATACGACCGAGCTAGCCAACAGTGCGCAGAGTTTCAAAGTGAAACGTCCGGCGGGTTGCAGCTTCTGGGACATGATTGTCTCCGTTATTCTGGGGTTACAACGGCGCAGCCGCCCGGTGAGCGCCGAGCGGCTGAGAGGTGATTCAGAAGATGTGATCGGTCAGACCGCGAAACTGGTGATGTCTTTGGGCTCGATATCATTGGCTTCGCAGAACGCCAGATAACGGTCTACGCTGGATTTCCAGTTTTCTACCGCAACAACGGTGTTGTTCTCGTCGTAATACAGCAAGTCGCCCTGGGTGATGTTCAAGGTGATGAGTTCGTCGCCATATTCAGTCAGTACGATAGGTGTATGTCTGGAACCTGCGGTTTCGAACACGACACCACCCTCTTTTGAGATCCAGTCGTGTTCCAGGTATTTCCAGCCACCCTTGATGGTGTAAACGATGACCGTGCCGGAGTGATAGTGCTTGGGCAGAGTAGATCCCGCCGGAGCCTTGAGCAGGGTGATGGTTTCCCCGCGAACCGGGTCGCATTTGATGTATTTGATGAAGATTTCATCGCTGCAAGGCGAAAACGGAACCCATGGCAGATCTTCGTCATTGATAGAGGAGGTGTCGATGTTTTCGTAAAACATGCTTGTTGTTCTCGTATTGGATGAAGGGTGTACACGGTGTACGTAGCGACATCCTGAAGGGGGGTAATAACCATTACCCCCCCCTCGACGAGGGGTAGCACCTGGTAACAGGGGCGTGACTGGTGGTTGCTCTGTCTAGCTTTGCGGTACGACCCGGGCCTCATTGCCGGTGCCTTCTATGTACACATTCATGCCTTTGTTCAGCGCTGGATTGATCGGCTGAGTCACCGACACCAGCATGCCACTTTTAACCCGCACGATAATCTGCTGGGCTTCCTTGGGCTGATCATATTTTTTCTTTTCGACATAGTTGCCACCTGCTGCACCAGCAAGCGCGCCAGCGACCATGGCGACATCCCGGCCTGTGCCCTGACCGATAAGACTGCCGATACCTACGCCCGCGAGCCCGCCAAGAATGGCGCCCACGCCGCTGTCATGATTGGTCTGCATTTGGGTGGGAGCGATCTGTTCGATCTTCCCTGAGCGGATCTCCGTTTCACCCGCTCCGCCGCCTCCGGGCCCAACGGCAGCGCAGGCACCAAGCACCAGACTCACAAGTGTGATCGTTAGCCAGGAAGTAATGGTTTTCATCGTAGAACTCCATCATCTATTGGGGGAAGTCACTCATTCAAACGTACCGCACGCCGTCGGAGAAAGAGCCTAGCACACGCTCTTGCTACTCCCAGGCGGCCATTGATTTATCGGGAATGGATCAATGGAGGCGTAATGAGTAAAAGGGTCTAGAAATATTTAGTTACCCAAACATAGACAAGCTAACGATGTCCGCAATACTCCATCGATGCCCTGATCAGTGAACGATCAGATGATCAACAATCGTAAATGGCTTATTGCTGGAACCTTGGGCAGCCTGCTGTTGGCGGGGTGTACCTCGAAGAATAGTGCCGGTGGCTGTAATGGTTGCGTAATCCTGTCTTCCTCTCGGCGGAGAACAACAATGTTGCCATCCTACCTGCGTCTCTGTTTGTTACCCCTTGGCCTGCTGATCGGCGTGTGTGCATTGTCACTGCACGCGGCAGAACCACCCGCTGCTTCTACACCAGCGGTTCAACTGGAGCCCAAGGCGCTGGAGATACTTAAGGCCATGAGTGCGAAGCTCGCGGGCACCCAGGGCATGAGCTTCAAGGCGATCACTACGTATGAAAAGCCCAGTCGATTGGGGCCACCCCTGGCCTACAACACGGTGGCGCTGGTCAATGTGCAACGGCCTGATCGTTTGCGGGTTTTGACCTCAGGTGATGGTGCAGCCACCGAGTTTTATTATGACGGCAAGCAAGTTTATGCCTTTGAGCCGAAAGACAACCTGCTGGCGCAAGCAGAAGCACCACCCACGATAGATGCGACCCTTGAGGCAGCGTACCAGCGTGCGGCCATCTATTTTCCCTTTACCGATGTGATCGTCGCCGATCCCTATAAGGATTTGGAGAGGGACATGCGATTGGCGTTTTACATCGGTCAGTCCACGGTCGTCGGTGATACCACCACGGATGTGATTGCTTACGCCAACGACGACGTGTTCGTACAAGCCTGGATCGGCGCACAGGACAAACTCCCTCGCATGCTGCGTGCCGTGTTTCGTGATGATCCAACCCAATCGCGGCATCAGGTTGCATTCAGCGAGTGGAAACTTTCATCTACATTGTCTGCGGACTTTTTCAAGCCAGAGCATGTCGAGAAAGCGCAACGTATTCGGTTCGCAGCACCGCCCGATCTGCGCGCCCCGAAAGGGGTTAAAGAGCCGGTTACAAAACCCTGATCGAGGAGATTGGCCCATGAACAGATCACCCTTGAAGCTCGCCGGCCTATTGGTCGCGCTGCTGACCTGTAATCAAGCGCTCGCCTGGTCGCACGCGTCTGCTTGGGGGCACTCATCGGGCGGTGGTGGCTCGTGGAGCCATTCCGGTGCATACGGCTCAGCGTCGGGTGGCGGTGGTAGTTGGCGTGCATCCAGCAATCGTGGCGGTACCGCGTCTGGCGGTGGCGGCAGTTGGAGTGGATCAGGCTATCGCGGCGGCTCGGCCTCGGGTGGCGGTGGCAACTGGCACGGTACCGGGGCCGAAGGTGGATTGGCCTATGGAGGCGAGGGTTCGTGGCACGCGCAGGGGGCATATGGCGCTAGTGCCAGTGGCTACCATCCCGCAACGTACGGCACTCGTTACTACCACCCTCCGACGACTGTCATTGCCAGCAGTGGTTGCTACAACTGTGGTTATCACAATGACGTGAGTCCCGCCGCCGCTGCTGCCGTGGGGATGGTGGCCGGAGCGGCCATCGCCACGGTGGCCAATCAGAGTGCAGTGGCGAGCGCCAGCAACAATGCCTATGGCGCAGGCTATAGCGCCGGAATGATGGCCTCCGCACCGCCGACAATGCCTATGGGCTCGACGTTTGTCAGCCTTCCTTCAGGATGTGGTTTGAGGACGGTTTCCGGCGGCACGTTCTACCAGTGCGGGAACTCCTGGGTGCGACCTGCCTACGGTGCAAACGGCGTCTTCTACACGGTGGTGCCGATGCCGTAATCAAGACCTGAGTGGGCAATAATGTTTTTCGGTGGTTACAATGGCGCTGCTACCGCCCGGTACTGGACCGGACGGCAGCGAATTGATGTGGACGTGGCCGGACAGAAAGAAAAACGTATTTCCCCGGGTCGCTGGATTACTGGAAGCGACTGATTACGGCATACGGACTGCCGCGCAAATAACGCCAGAACAACACCGCCAAAACGATGTCACCCAATGCCAGGGCCGGCAGCGGCCAGGGGATATTACCGGCCAGCCAGTAACCGCCAATGAGTGCGACGACCACGACTTTCAAAGTAAGCCCCAGCCCAATGAACGGGCGGTAGCGCACAGGATCGACGCTGACCATCCAGTAAGCCCAGCCAAACATGACGACCACCGCCATGGTGATCTGAATGAACAGCGTGGAGGTCGGGGTGATTTCCAGCCCCAGCAACGCCGCCACTGGCGTCGTGGCCAACAGCATAGGCAGGCCTGCAAGCACGTTGAAGCAAGCGGCGGTCTTGAACAGCCCTCGGGTGTGAGCGGATCGCATAGTCATCTCCTTCAAGCCATCAGCTTGAGCAGTTTCGGGTAGCTGTTGGGAAACAGTCGGCTGACCCAGAACACGGTTCTCGACTTGTTTCCTGTCATGATGCGTTTCGAGCCTTTGCGCAGGCCTTTGATGATGTCGGCGGCGCACTCGTCAGCGGGGGTCAGCAGCACGCCGGCGGCGAGGGCGGCAAACTTGTCTTCTTCTGGACCTGCGGCCTTACAGCGCCGGCTGGATTTTTCGATGTTGGTCTTGATCCCGCCAGGGTGAACACACACCGCGCGTACACCGCTGTTCTCCAGTTCCGACCACAAGCATTCGGTCAGGCCACGAATGGCAAATTTCGACATGTTGTAGGCGCTTTGCATCGGATACCCCAGCAGGCCGAAAATGCTGGAGATGTTGACGACGCAACCTTCGCGCTGCTCCAGCATCATCGGCAAAAACGCCTTGGTGCCGTACAGCACACCCCACAGGTTGATGCCGAGCTGCCACTCGAACTCTTCGATGGACGTGTTAGCGACGGTGCCGACGACGGTGGCGCCCGCATTGTTGACAACGTAATGCACAGTGCCGAAATCGTGTTTGACCTCGGCGGCGTGAGCTTGAAACGCTTCCCACGACGCCACGTCCAGCAAATACCTTTTGGCTTCGCTGCCAGCCGGGAGCCGTCGCAGGGTTTCATCCAGACCCATACTGTTGATGTCGGAGAGTGCGAGGTGCGCTCCGGCTTCTGCCATTTGAATCGCCAGTTCCCGGCCAATACCGGAGCCCGCGCCGGTGATGACCACCACTTTGTTTTGAAACATATCTTGTTATCCTTCTTGTTTTGATGATTCGCCTACCATCGTCAATCGAAACGCAGGGGACCTATTTACTGAGTATGTGAATGGCAACGGCAGCTTCTTCGATGCCCAGCAGCCCTCCACCGTTTTCCTGAATGCCGTGGCACGCGCCTTCAACCTGACGCTTGCCGGCCTCACCGCGAAGTTGCGTGACCAACTCGCAAATCTGGCCGATGCCGGTTGCGCCAAGCGGATGGCCCTTGGATTCAAGGCCGCCCGAGGTGTTGACCGGAATCCGCCCGCCAAGCGTGAAGTCGCCGCGTTCGGCGCACGGCCCTCCCATACCAGGTTCGGCGAGTCGGAGGTTTTCGACCTGGATGATTTCGCCCATCGCCGATGCGTCATGCACCTCAGCGACATCGATGTCCTCCGGCCCCAGGCCGGCGATGTCGTACGCGTGATCTGCCGCCAGTCGAGCGATGTTCAGCTCCGGCTGATCCAGACGGCGATGAGTGAAACTACGGATCACGCTGGCAGCCACTTTGATGCAGCGGCTTCGATCGGCGCCGATGCGTTTGAGGCCTTCCTCGGTGCAGAGGATCGCCGCTGCCGCACCATCGGAAAGCGGTGCGCACATCGGCAAGGTAATCGGGTAGGTGATAGGCGGCGCCGCGAGAATCTCGTCGATGGTGAACGGCTTGCGAAATTGCGAAAAAGCGTTGTGCACTGAGTGTGTGTGGTTCTTGGCCGAGACCGCCGCGATCTGCCGTTGAGTGGTGCCGTAGGTTTTCATGTGGTAACGGCACATGGCGGCATAGATCGCCATGAACTTGCTATAGGGTTTGTCTGACTCCGAACCTTCGGGGATCTCGACGCCTTGGCCCATGTTGACCAGCGTCTGATAGTTCTCTTCGATGCGAGACACGTCCCATCCACCTTCGAAGATTTGGAGGGCCTTGAGCTTGTCGGGGATGTTCATTTTCTCTGCGCCCAGCGCCAGCGCAACATCGGTGGTGCCGGCCTGAAGGCTTTGCAGGGCAAGGTTGAACGCTGAACTGCCCGAGGCGCAGGCGTTTTCAACGTTGTAGACGGGAATGCCCTCAATGCCGATCTTGCTGAACACGACCTGACCCGGAATGGAAATCTGCCCTTGCAACGGCCCGTTGGTCATCCCGGCGTAAAAGGCGATGCCTAGATCCTGGCGGCTGCAGTTGGCGTCTTTCAGTGCGCTTTCCAGGGCTTCACGCGCCAGATCGTCGAGGCTGCGTTCCAGATGGCGCCCGAAAACTGTCATCGCGATGCCGGCAATGTAAATGGTGCTCATGCAACTCTCCTGAGAGACTCCGCATGACTGCGGCGCCGTTTTACGATGGTTGAGGCGAAGGCCTGAGGAATCAGATCTGGCGTTGCGCGCCATCCCAATACCGCGCACGCAGATCTTTTTTCAGGACCTTGCCCACCGGGCTGCGTGGCAGGCTGTCGATGAAGTCCACGGATTTGGGCGCCATGACGCCACCCAGTCGGGACTTGCACAGGTCGATGAGTTCTTGAGACGTAGCGGTATGGCCCGGGTTGAGCTCGACCACGGCCTTGACCGCTTCACCCCATTTCTCGTCGGGCACGCCGATCACGGCGCAGTCCTGCACGGCCGGATGGCTCCACAGCACTTGCTCGACTTCGCTGGGATAAACGTTGAAGCCACCGGTGATGATCATGTCCTTCTTGCGATCGGTCAGGTGCAGGTAGCCTTCGCTGTCGATATGGCCGATGTCGCCGGTGTGTAGCCAGCCGCTGACAATGGTTTGCGCCGTCACTTCTGGCTGTTTGTAGTATCCCTTCATGATCAGGTCGCCCTGCACGCAGATTTCACCGCTTTCGCCCCGGGCGAGAATTTGCCCGGCATCGTTCATCACTTCGACCCGGATCAACGGGTTAGGACGGCCGACCGAGGACAATCGGCTGTCGCTGGCCAGTCGGCCGTCAACCAGATGCTCGTCCGGGCGCAGGTAGGCAATACTGGCTGGGGCTTCAGTCTGTCCGTATCCACCGGTCATGATTGGACCGAGGACTTCAATGGCCTTTTTCAGCTTCTCGACAGACATTGGCGCGGCGCCGTACAGCAGGTATTTCACCGAGGAGAAGTCCACGTTTTCGATGCCGGGTAATTCCAGCAGCTTGTAGATCACCGTTGGCGGCAGAAAGAATTCGCTGATCTTATGTTGCGCAATGGATGTGAGCATCAGCGCCGGATCAGGCTTTGGGAGCACAACGACCGTACCGCCTTGCGCCGTGCAGGGAACCGCCAGCAGGCCGGCCGTGTGGGTCATCGGAGCGGCGGCCATGTTGACGGGCTTGAGCCCATCGCGATAAGCACAGGCCATCATGAAATGAGCAATGAAAGTTTGCGCACTGCGGTGCGTGTTCATCACGCCTTTCGGCTTGCCAGTTGTGCCGCCCGTGGGCGAAAGCATCACGACGTCGTCCATGTCATAGACGACTTCCGGGCGCGTCGACGACTGGCCTGCGGTCCAGGTATCAAGCGAGGGTAAATCGCCGTCGGTGGCGTCTATGCAGATCCAGTGCTTGATCTTCGGCAGGGCAGGACGAATGTCGGCCATCACTGCGGCGAAGTCATGCTGATAGAACATCACGTCACAATCGAACGCATCAAGGATGTCCGCGTTTTCCTGAACGGCATTGCGCGCGTTGACCGGAATCCAGGTCATGTTCGCGCGCCATAATCCCAACGTGCAGGCCCAGGCAGTTACGTCATTGCCGGCCCAGATTGCGCCTTTGGTTTCCTTCGGCAGGTCCAGCGCCAGCAGCGCGTTGGCGATGCGGCAGGACAATTGGCCGATTTCATTAAACGTAAATGAGCGCTCGCCTTGGATGTAGGCGATAGCGGCCGGATCCATACGCCAGCCGCGGTCATAAAAATCGATAATAGCCATGTCAGTTCCTGTGCCCTGGATCAGAGCTGGGTAACGGTGGCGCGAGCCAGACCACGTTCTTCAAGGAAGCCCAACAGGTAGCGATGACCGAAGGCTTTGGAGCCGGAGACGAAGCCGACCTTGTTGGTCTCGCCATCGATCAGCTTGATCGCCGCAGCAACTTGCAGGGCGCCAGTGGCGATGTAAGCGGTGGTGCCATGCACGGTGGCACGCACGGAGGAGAGCTGGCCGCGACCGATGGCGGTGTCGACCATGCGTACGATGGTGGTGCGCTCGCGCGGTGGCATTGTCGGCGTGGTCGACTGGACCATTTGTCGGATCATCACGTCCTGCTGCTTCGACGGCAGGAATTTGTACTCCGACTCCCACTTCTGGCCGACGGAATGCACCATCTGCATCACGTTGTTGTCGTAGAAGCCGACGCAGGAAACGCAGGACCGCACCCGTGGATCGTTCTCGAAATACACCGGCAGCGAGGTGCCACCCCATGGCAAAGCGAAGACCGGGGTCAGGAAGTCAGGCGAGGCGATGTTGAAGGAGGTGCCCATCGGGTGCGGCACGAGCTTCTTCTCCCACAGGTAGCATTGCTCGGAGCGCAGCTGCTCGAAAATCGAAGCGGTCGAGCCAACGGTGACACCCGCTACGCCGCCACGAGGGCCGCGGCACAGGGTTGAGGTTTCCAGCGCGTCGATGCCCGGGTGTTCCAGGGCCAGTTCGGCGGCGATTTCCGCGTAGGTGTACATGTACGACAATGAAGGTGAAACCACCAGGCCGGCCTGGGCATACAGGTCGCCGAACTGTTCACGCACGTTGCGCATGTACTCTTGTTCGCCGGTTGTATCCAGGTGGTGGCAACCCGCCTTGAGCGCGGCTTCAACGGTGGTCAGACCAAATTTGACGAAGGGGCCGACAGTGTTGCAAACCACCTTGGCGCCTCTGAACGCGTGAGTCAGCGCTTCGACGGTGTGTTCTGCTTCGATGATTTCGTAGGTGGCCGATTCAAGACGAACCACCCGTTGCGCCATCATTTCCTGAGTGCGGCGGGCATCGCGGGCCACGGCGGTGAACGGGATGTTTTGGTCAATCAGCCAGTCCATGGTGAGCATGCCGGTGTAACCGCTCGCGCCATAAACAACTACAGGGTATTTAGCCATTTCGTGTGTTCTCTTGTTTTTGGAGTATTGCTGGATGGGTTGTCAAGGTCAGTGCTGCGACCAGCCTTCGGCATAGAGCTGTTGGCATAACAGGCCAACACGCATCGTGATGATGTGGTTCTCGCCGTCTTCGATCAGTGCCGAGCGGGCGTCGCGGAAGATTTTTTCAATCGGGTATTCACGGGATGTGCCCGCGCCGCCGAACAGCTGCAAGGCTTCGCTGACGACTTTCATGCACTCTTCGGTGACGGTCACTTTGGCCGAGGCAGTGGCGTAAGGATGGGGATGCGGGGAGAGGCGGGCATAGGCCAACGAGCGCCGCGCCACACCGCGTGCCAGTTCGACACGGCGCATCCTGTCGCCCAGGCGATAGCGGGTCAGTTGATGGTCAATCAGCAGCTGGCCGCCTTGTTTGCGCTCATGGCAATACTGCAACGCCAGCTCGAAGGCCGAACGCGCAACGCCAGTAAATATCTGCGACATGTGCGTGCCGGCGTAGGACCATGCCGACGATTGATTGCCGTAGTACTCGTCTTTCAGCGCAATGGCAAAGCGCCGTGGCACCGTCACATTGTCGAAGTAGATCTCGCCCTGGGGCAGTGAACGCTGGCCGATCTTGTCCAGTGGTTTGCCCCGGGAAACACCCGGCAGGTCGAGCGGGATAATGACCGCAACGCCATGAGGGCGACCGTCGGCATCGAAGTAACCATCACCATAATCGGCGGCGATGTAAGCCAGGCCGACCTGCGCCACGGCGCCGTTGGACACCCATGCCGAACACTGGCCGTTGATGACAATGTTGTCGTTGTCGACCTTGGCGCTGAGATTGCCTTTGTTGCCGACCTGATCCTTGGGCCATTCGCGCTTTATGTCGTAGACCATGATGTCGCTGCCCTTGTCCGGATGAGTGATCATCCAGCAGCCGATCTTGCCGGTGCACAGCTCCACCAGTTCTTGATTGCCAACAGACATCGCCATTTGCAAAGGAAAACCCGCAGCACTCAACGAAACGCCTAGACCGGCATCGCTCCAGCCCATTTCCTCGCCAATCAGCGACTCCAGCCGAATAGCGACATCGGGTTCAAACTGCGAAAAGAAATCAGGTTCAAGCCCCAGTTTCGCGGCTTCCTGGTAAACCGTCCAGAACGGCGAACCGGGCGCGCAGACATCGGCGGCGCTCATTTTGTCGAGCTCTTGGCCGATGGGCCACAGGATGTTTTTGGCGAAATGATGCACAGAATGCTGGACGGCGCTTTCCACTTCGCTGAGCGGCGTTTCAAAGCCGGTCAGTCCGACATCTGGAAGCTGTAAGGTGTTGTGCAATTTGATCATTGTCATACCCCGCCTGCTGTTAATGGTATTCAGATGCATCTGTCTTCTGGGGTAGGAAAATGACGTGGTTTGATCGTTTAAACCCCCCCATTGGTGAGGGGGGAAGAGAGAGCTCGGGGAGAATTACCTCCGGGTTGCTGAACCCCATACCGGAATTTCGAGCGTTGGCTCCTGTCGAGTCCTCCATGAAAAGACGTTGTTCACTAGCCCGTACGATCACGCTCAGCTAGGCCCGAAAGGTTTAGGGAAAAAATTAGGGCAAATACAGGACCGCTGTAGACCTCGGCACGCCATAGCCGGTAGGTAAAAACGCCGCAATTGCTGGACTGGAGCGGTCCTTAGAGACACGAGAAGGGGTTCGAATCCCTATCTCTCCGCCATATTCAGAAAACCCCTATAATTCAATGAGTTATGGGGGTTTTTCTTTTTCAGTTCTACTACTTATTTCTACTACTCAACACCTCAAATTTACTCTGTGTAGAAGATCTTTGATGCAGATGAATTTTGCATCAGATTAATTGAGTGAGTGCAGTCTGATCGATTCACGTAGCTCTCGCTGCTTCGAGCGATTGCTTCTCCATTTTTGGCGTAATAGATCCAGTACCACTGTTTAGAGTTGTCTTTTTTCTGCCAGTAGCATGGATACGTAACCTCACCCATTTCCTACTCCTTCTATTCAGGCGGACACCATGTCCAGCGTGAAGCGTAGGCGAGTCTTGGTTTCGGGCAAGCCCCACCGCCATTGGCACATCTAATGCTTAATTTTGAATGTGAAGAAATTGTGACGGGGCGAGATGCCTGGTCTTCATAATCTAAAATGCAGTGTGAAAGCCGACCGTGACTAGACGGTGAGTGGTGGGGTAAACCATGAAAGTGAGAGCAACAGTGATTTGCAAGCGAGACGATAGGATTCTCTACGTTCGCAAACAAAATTCGAGATGGGCTCTCCCCGGTGGAAAGGTCGAGGAAGGCGAAACACCTGAGCAAGCGGCTATTCGCGAGTTATGCGAGGAAACCGGGCTTGTAGCTCAAGATATGGTTTTTTTAGCTGAATTTGAAAAAGACAAAATCCTGCATCATGTGTTCATGACCGTCGTCGGGGCCTCGGACGAAGCATCTCCACAGAACGAGATTGCGGCTTGTAAATGGAAGCCCGCCAAAAATGTTAACGACCTTAAGTCCAGCCCCGCAACCAAGTCGATAGTAAAGTCGTACGCCTAGATCTTCGCCAAGCAATAGCTCGCAGAACTCCTCCGCCTTAGCTGCGCTTTGATCACCCAGCGTGGGGGCTGGCCGGCTAAGACCGGAACTTAAATAAGAATAAATCCTATTTATTAAATATAGAAATATCGTGACTCATGAGAGCGCTGAGGCCTACCCCTGCCGTTGTATCGGGAGAGATGCTAGAACGCCTCAGAAGGGTAGAAAAGCCCCTGTAATAGCCCGTTTCGACTTAGGGAAAGGTGATGCCGAGGCGTTGAACCAATCGGCTCACTGTCATAGGGGTAAACTCGGCGCCACGGCTAGTCTTGATCGACTGATTGTTGAGATAGGCTGCTACCCCAGCGAGAGTTTTGATTCCGTCGAAGCTTGCCGCCTTGATGTGATTCTTAACAGTCTGAGCGTAAACGTCTGCCTTCTCTACCTTGGCTGCTGTTGCTGCCTTAGGTCCAACCTTATGAGCCTCCTTACGACCAGCATCACGCCTTTCAATCTTGGCCTGAGCCGTGGCATCCCCATTTACAGCACGTTGCTTCAGCGAGCCTAGAGCGTCTTTGGTACGTTGGCTGATGAATTCCCGTTCCTGCTGTGCGAGTGCGGCGTAAATGTGAAGCTGGAAAGCATCTGCGTCTGGCATTGTGGCGACCTTGAAGGACGCCCGTTTCATCAGACCAGCAATGTGTTCAACGTCACGAGAGATACGGTCCAGTTTGGCTACTACGAGGATTGCACCTGTCTCTTTAGCAGCATTCATTGCCTTGATGCATTCAGGGCGGTCTGTTGGCGCTATCGTGCCCGACGCTGTATCGACGAATTCCGCGATGATCTCCCAGCCTTTCGCCTTAGCTGCAAGTGCGATGTAGTCACGCTGAGCTTCCAGACCCAAGCCCGACTCGCCTTGCTTGACCGTACTGACTCGAAGATAGCTGACTACTTTCATGGTGGTGATTCCCGTCAATTCCTGTTGATGGGTCTATCGTATCACAACGCTGACGAACGTCAAAGGAATGATATGATCAGGGGCGGGAAAACCCGATCAACCATTCAAGTCGCTCTTTGCAGTATGCCGATTGCTCTTCATAGGTTTGTAGTCCCAACAGTTCCGCCTCCTGCTGGTCAGTACATGCGTAGACATTCCACTCGGGATCTATGCCCTTGAGCGGAACAATTAGAGAAAGGCCCGCCATTGCTTCAGCAGTCTGGCGGGGGTGGCCTGATTCGACCTTTACACTGTAGTCATCTAATACCGCGAATTTACTCATTGGAAGCTGCTCGTCTTCTTAGGATGGAAGGTGCAGCGTAGACCAGCGGCGGCAGTATTGGAGTGGGCAGGCGGGGGGTCAGATGTTTTTGAACAACTCAGACAACTCTGTTTCCAGCGCGTCAGCGAGAACCTTGATAGCGTCTAAGCTTGGGTTGGCTCCACCTGTCTCAATACGGCTCATGTAGGTTCTAGCGAACCCACACCTGTCCGCGAAGGCTTCTTGAGTCATGCCGGTAGCAAGACGAAGCTCACGAATTCGATGGCCGAAGCGATGGCGGAGGGAGGGAGAAGGCATTCCCGTATCGTGTGCTGATGTGATCTAATCGTGAACACACTAATCGTGACATTGACTGAATAGATCACCTGCTACTCAGTCAGCAGATGAAGGAGGAACAGGGATGAAGGACGGCATCATTAGACTCAACGATTACCTTTGTTACTTTGCCATTGTTGCCGTTGCGTTTGCGGGTTACGCAATCTATGGCGAGTGGGGGGCAATCGGTGGATTCATAGCTGGAGCGGTGATGGCTGGATTCTGGCTTGTCCTTAGCGGGATTTATGACGAGCTGAAGAAAATTACTGCATCGAAAGGCTTGCGTTAATCAATACACAAGGAATTGATTGATGGACAGTCAAGAAATTGAAATTCGGCAAGACTCTGCAATGCTGCTTCGCACAGATATGCGTTCGAAGAAGATCAGCCTCAAGGAAGCCAATGCAAAACGTCGTGAAATCACCAGCACTGTAGCGGCGGTAGGTGAAGAGCTGAAGTATGCGACCAGTCGCTTAGATGAGCTCAAATCCGGTAGAGGAAAAAAGCTTGCTTCAGCACCGGACATAGAGGTTTTTGAGTTTTGGCTGAGCATTCCCGGTTACAAAGGGAGTATTCAGAAGGCAAAAGCCGAAATGATAATGCATGGCAGTCTGCAACATGTCAGCAACGTCAGCAGTACCAGCAAGAGTGGGTTAGGTGGCGGCATTGTCGGCGGCCTGATTTTTGGGCCATTGGGGGCTGCCGCTGGTGTGTTGGCGACACGGAAAAATAAAGTTAGTACCCATGTTCAACAGGTAGACACGCGACAAGTGGAATTGCAAATCACGGGGCCTGGCTATGCTTGGTCCGTCTTGGCTCACTCGGGTTATGCTGACAGATTCAGGGAGCTGAGAGATTTGATAAATGCTTACGGGTCATCTCCCAAAAGTATTCAAGACTCCCTTCGCGAACAAACCACAACTGTAAATTTTCTACAAGAAAAGTCGGCCAAACAAAAAGCATATCTTCAACTCGCTGCCAAGGATGCTGAAGAGCGAAGCGTCGCTTATGAAATAACGAAAAAAGAGTTCACAACTACCCGCTTACCGCTCCTTACGGATTTGAAATTCAGATGGCAATGTCTATCCGATTTTTGGCAATGGTTGGCAGTGATAGGTGGTCCAGTCTTATTGACTATACTTGCCGGGGCAACTACGTATGCTCGTATGGCTGCTCAACCATGGCTTAGTCAAGCAATTGCTCTAGCTGTGGCGGATGTCGTGCTTTGGTGCGCTTTGTTCATATTCTATTTGATTCGCTACCGTATTTAATTACTCACAATGGGTTGAGAAGGGATTGAGCATAAGTGAGTGCATATCCCTCTACGAATGCAGGAAATGCCTCCGAGTCCCAAGGCCCGCCGACAGCCTCACCATTAACGAAAACTGCGGCATTCACCCAGCAACGGCTCAGTGCTGTAAGCCCCTCAAACAAGCTGTAGGCTTGACTAGGCGTTACCGCAGACTCTATCTGCACAGACCAGCGCCCGGTGTGCTCCAGGTACTGCCATTGCTTTCTAAGCGGTGAGAACGAGTCGATAGAAGGCTTTGTGTTGTTGTCTGGGTTGTCTGCTGAAGCTTGCAAAATGAACCAATAGAAATACGTCATTGGGCTCTCACTTGCAGAAGCTTTACCCGGCTTTCGAGTATTGCCATTCGACTTTCTAATTCGTTCTTTAGCTGGTCATGACTGGCAGAAAGGTTGTTATGTCGAAGCTCAGCGTAAATGTTCAGTTTGGTGATTCTGTCTTGAATTTCACCAGAGTCTGTTTGAAAAGGACGAAGCTGATAAAGAAGAAAACAAATGACCACGAGAGCGATTGCATTAAAAGTCAAAATGGTTGTGTTCAGACGACACTTTTTTGCATCGGCTAGCATAAAAATCCTTGTTAAAAATGTTTGAGGTTGGTTTGTTGTATTTTAGTTGTATATACAAGGGCGAGACGACCCCGTGCTAAGCATTGACTCGGTATCAGCGGCATACAATCAGGTGTTGTGATGCTCGGGTGGAGAAAATGCTTGCACAGATGGCTTTCTTAAATACCTGCTAAGTTACTTGTCTTTAAAAAACTCTTGTGCCTCTTGGAGATATTTGGTTTTCAGAGATGAGAGTTCTTTCTCTTTTTTCTCTGCCTCTTTTCGCAGATGCGTTTGCAGGTGTTGCTCCGCGAGTGCCTCGATTTGTTTTTGTTTCTCTTCGGCAAGCTCGTTCAGATAGTTTTCTTCTACTTCCTTCAGGATTGTTTGAAGATCTTCATCTTGCTCTGATACGGTCTTGTAAACGGTTGCAGAGTGATAGCCTACAGCACTAACAATGTTGCTGTATTGGTGGCGTGCCTGGCCGTTGAGTGCGAGTTGCACCAACCCGTCTACGAACAACTCCAAAGTCTGAGCATGAAACGTAAAGCAGCTATCCAATACAAATGAAGAACCGTATTCGGAACGGCGAACATAGCCATTAACGTAATTGTACTTGGCTTTCTCTTGTCGAGTATCCAGCTCTTCTTGTGAGAAGGATGCGGGGATGGTCACTTTGGTTTTAATGGTTGTCATAATTTTATTACCTCTTTTAGTTTTATTTGGACAATAGCGTCCGTTTATTTGCTCTTGTTAGGAGCGAATTCTGTTTATTTAAATTGTCTTTTGAAGGGCGGGAGAAGCATCTTGCGGCTTGCGCTATCGCTTAGCCTACGTCAATTCACTACACTACGTTTCGTTCTTTGACTTACTATATCTATATTTAAAAAAGATGCTGCAAAGGTGTCACCCTGTCTACCTGCCTCTGAGAGCCACGGATAAAGGGATTCTCGTGGTAGACAGCTTTTTTTAAGGGTGTCTACCAAGGTGTCTTCCTGTCTACCATATGCCCCATATCAGAATAATCCTGCCGGCATTGCACCTTCCAACTCTTTGGTTGTTGAGGCTAGTGTAAGACCTGACTCAAACCCAAACGGGGTAATATAGAATCGCTGAAGCTTGGTTTTCCGTTGCTTACAATCCATATTTAAAAGTGCGTTTGCGACTGCCATATCTGATAGGCCGTGGTCGAACTCATCAGCGTAGTGATCCTTTACCCATTTTACTGTCAGAACTTTATTGCTTTCGGCTACATCAGAAAGAAGATCCTCTAGCTTGTCCGCGCTACTGAAACCCATAAGTTCCTGTTTACTGACCGTCATAGGAGGTGCATCAGTCGGGCGGTGCATGGATAAGTCCACCTGTTCAAGGTAGTCCCGCACCAGCTGAAACCCACCATTCAAAAGCCAAGGCTTGAGAAGTTCGTTTAGGAACATTGCTGTTTCTGTTACATCTTCGCGATGGCGAATAAAGCCAGGTATCCAGAAACGGCGGTCACCTTTTTCCAATACAAGCGGCAGATGGTCGTTGCTGGTGATGATAAAATTAAGGTAGTTATCAATTGTAATTGTAGGCTTGTGTTTCCGGTGCAGCGGAATAGTAGCGTTACCCTGAAAACTTTTGAGTGCGTCGGTTGTGCTCTTCTTCGACTTATACACCTCATCCACCAAGGCGAGTGTTTTGCCTTCGATGACATCATTAAAATCGCCTACCACGTCCTTCAAGGCGCATACACAGACCGAGGAACGGCCCAGAAGACCTGACAGTAATGTTTCTACTAGAAACCCCTTACCAACGCCGTGCTGGCTCCGTAGGACTGGGGTGGCAATGATGCGCTGCTCAGGCTTACGCACCACGTGAGACAACCACCATCCAAAATAACGTCTCTCGTTTTCATCCGGGAACCAACGCAATAGGAATTCGAGAAATGGGGCAACCTGTTCGCGTGTAACCACCTTACCTGTGGGCTGGATGAGAGGTGCTTTCCAGAGATTAATCAAACCGCCATCCAATACAGTACCGCCATTAGGTTGGAAGCCTTCGCCGTATGCCCACGGCAAACAAGCAAGTAAATACGGAGCCTGATGTTCTGCTCCACCTTGCTGCAAATAGTAATGGGAGAGAATCCCCGCATCTCCTTGATCAATACCTGTTACTAAATCACGGAATCGAGGATAGGCAGTTTGAGAAGGGATTCGGACAAAGCGAGACTTTAATTTTTCAATTGCAGAGTTGTTATTGATTGCTGGTGCTGCGTTCGTCATTGGTGTTTACCTCATCTGATGGGTTTTTATGTTCTGGGTTAAACAGCGATTCGTGTAATGTAGAGATAATTATGTTTAGTGTGTGATTGGTTGATGTGTAGCCATAGTGCTGCATGATTTCAAGCAGCTCAGCGCTTGAGCGTTGGTTAAGGTTTGTTCTCATTGCGCAAATCCTTCTATTGAGTCTTGTAGTGAGTTGTCGAAGTCCTTGATGTCAGCGGGAGTCTTCAGAAGTTTCAAAGCTGCATTAATTTGAAGTCGCACCTTCTTGCGCAAGGAGTAGACTTTGACGACGCATAGGTTGCTACAGTATATGTGGCGTTTGTCGGTGGGATAAAAGCTTTTGTTACAGACTAAACATTCGTTCATTGTTGTTCCTCGGAGCTGGTTGATAAATCTTCTGGTTTTTTGTTCTTACAAAATTCTTTGTACTCGGTAATTGATAGATCTAGCGCTTGGCGATCCATATGCCATCGTCTATAGCAAGAGCGTGTTCCGCACAGGAACTTCTTCGCAGATAGAGCTTCATAGGGATTCCCGCAGCTCAAGCAATGCCTTGTGGTTTGTATAGCCATTAGTGTTCCTTCTATTGTTGTGAATACTTTTTGACGGGCACGACAAAACGGCACAATGAGCACCGTAAAGGGTGGTAAATTCTTTTCAGCAGAGAATAAAAAAGGCTGAGTAGTAAGGACTAAACAGCCTTTGATGCCAAGTGAGGTAAGACTTGGACTTTTTAAACACCAATACAGCTGCTTATAGCCGAAGATGCTGGTTATGATGTTTTTTTGGAACGAGGGGTATGCGAGAGAGTGAAACAGGTAGCTATCAAAGATGGAGGCAGATTTTCATCTGTTTTTTTCTTCTCCTTCTCATCTTATTATACTAAATAAAACTTGTTTTTGTATAGATACAGTTAGGGGTAGTTTAATTTATTTTACCCATACAGTTTGCACTCAAACTGAGTAATGCCTAAAGGATGTATAGGAATAAAGCGAAAGTTTTACGAAGTAGGAAGTATGTTTTAAAGCTAGATGGTGAAGCGAGCCAGACTAAGTGTCAGTCGGTGTTACTTCTTTATTTATAGGAACCATATTCTCATACTTTAAGTTGAAATTGCAACCCTTTATGAAAATTACTAAGACTATTTAATTGTAACTATGTAACAACTTATTACTTGTTATAGAGTTGTGATTGCGCATAGCTTAGATTATTGCTGGGCATTAGATGTTATGCAAGTTGAATTGTATCTATATTTCTCTATTGTATTCATGTAGTATAGATACTCTGCACTGAGTTCAGAAAATTGGTAGAACTTCCCCAGGGAGATAGGAAATACTCAAAAGAGCAGAGCCTTATCCCCAAGGTCTACACAACCTTCTGACTCAATGCTACAGGCTAGGCCTGCTCTGCACTTGAGGCGAGATGATTACAGCTTGTAGGCTGTACCTAACGGATGGTTAGGGGTAGTCCGGCTCCATGACTGACATAACAAGCTCAATCACCCGCAGCCTCACCGGAACCGACTTGCGTCGGCAACTTCATGCATGCACCGCCTCGCTTTGTAGCGGCGACTGTATAGCCCTTTCTTGAAGACAAGTATTTAGCCAAACGACAAGAAAGCCCTGTTACAAATAAGAAAAATTTGCAGGGGTATCTATTTTACAGCATAAAGCAAGTTGTGGGAATGTATACGCTGCAATAAAGTTTCTGGGGGAAAACTAGTCTTCAAAACACCGTTAGTCTCAATACCAAGCGTGGACACGGGTTTGACGCGGAATCGCTTACAACCCTTATAAACTCCGCCGAAATACCGTGATCGCATACGTTTAAATACACCGCCCTTGCTCTATTTCGTGACGATCTGCCCAGTATCAATTGCAAAGAGCTTTGATGGAGGTATCAGGTCAAATCAAAATCGTACGAGAGTAGCTGAATCACTTTGGCCTTTTGTTCAAGGCTTGGCCCTGCCGAATATAGGTCGAAGGTGATCATTCCGGTTTCATGACCAAACAATGCAGGCATTACAGACATATCTGCTCCAGCCCGATGCACCTCAGTGATTGCGGTTTTGCGAATTGAGTGCAGCACAAATGACTTATCAAATTTTGCGGCAGTCTTTAAACGTCCAAAACGCTTACCTACAGCATCAAGTCGATTGCCGTATTTGTTGGTTTCCCCAAGCGCTCGACCTTTTAGCAGGTATCCGTCTTCTGATGCATCTAGTAGAGACTGGACAAGCGGGGCAATGGCGGTATGGATCGGAACTTCACGGACACCGGCCTCTGTTTTGCTCTCTAAAATTGAGAACGCAATCGGAACATTATCTTTGAGGGTGATGGTGTCGCGGTGGACTCGACCTATTTCCTCAAGCCTTGCCCCTGTGTAGGCGGCTAGAACGATCAGGTTAGCCATCGGCTTGTCTTCCTTCTCCAAGGCAGCAGCGTGCAATCGCTCCACGTCCTTGCGAGTGAATACAGCCCAACTGACAGATTCTCCTTTGACCACAGGTAGGTCGTGTTTTTCAAATGGGGAAGGCTGGCCTTTGTACTGCTGACGCCAGTCTTCATCGTACTTGATGGCCCATTTCCAAAACGTGTTGCCAGCCCATATATGCTGCTTCTTGGTCTTGGATGTGAGCGGTACACCTTTAGTGTCTGTGAGCTGATCCAGATAGGCAGACACAAGGTCAAAGCTGATGGGTAGCCCTTGCTGGCGTACATAGGCACTGAATAGCTCTACGCGCTTCACTAAGGTGTCGATGGTCTTGGGATCTTTGCCAACCTTCTCAAGAAACGCCCTCAGCTTCAGCACACGGGCTGGAGTGATGGGTGATTTGGGCTTATAGCTTTGAGGATCGGTGGCAAGCTCCTGCATGTCCTGACGCTCATCCGGCGATAGGTCGTAATACTCGGCTGTGATCTCCATGTGAAGCTTTGCAAAGGCGTCTGAGATTTTCACCCCTAGCTCGGCCCCTTCACCCGGCGACATCTTGTGTTTCAAGCCTTCGAGGTATTCGTTGTAGGTTTCAATGAATGCTGTAACCGGACCTTCCATGCCGCCTTCGTAAAGCTCCTTGAGAATCGGCGCAATGGACTCCGTGTACGCCAAAATATCTGCTGGTTGAGCGCTTTCCTTTGAGCGAGGAGCAAACAGCGTAGGAATCCATTTTTCCTTGCTTGCTTGATTCCGTCGGGTCAGGTCTTGGATTTCCTCTTTCCATTCATCCCGCTGTGACAGCTTCCTGTCTCTGGCAGCATTGATATCTGCTTTCCATCTGGCGAGCCAGGCTAGGCGGCGTTCCATGGCTTCAGAGCGGAGGCCTGTCTTCAGCGATTGGATTAGCACCCTGCGATTGTCAAAGGCCAACTGCACGTCTTTAGGAATGTCGAGACGTACATACCAAGTGGATTCACCTTTCTTTTGGAAAATATGGTCTGCCATGAGTCGTCCTCGGATGAGGGTCTGATTCTACTACTATTTTCTACTACTATACGAGCTTAAGGCCCTGTAATGCCGTGGTTGCTGGGGTTGGTAGACGGTTTTCGAGAGTCCCTATCTCTCCGCCATTATTGAAGTAGCCGAAGCCCCTGAAAACGTTAAAGTTTTCAGGGGCTTCGGCGTTTCTGGCTATTTTTATTCCCCCCGCTTGTTCTCCCATCTGGATTTCGAAAAGCTGACTGAGGGGCCACTCGATTCACATCGAGCATACTGACCCTCCCAGTCAACTCCAGCCCAATGCATCACGCGGTCAGCGTATGGTCGGCCTCTCCGAACCAGGTGCGTACCAGATCGGGGCTGGGCGTGCCAGCGTGGTCAAGCACCGCCACATCGACGAAGTGCTTGCCATTATTTGCGCCATCGGGATCCACCTGCACCGTGATGTCGCTGCCGGACTGCGCCAGTTGGACAAAGTCGGCTACCTGGCTGGTGCCGCTGACGAAGTTGGCGTTGAGCAGCGCTGAGAGGTCGACGGTGTCACCTTCGGCAAAGTTGTAGTCGAGGATATGGTCGCCGCCTTCATTCGCGTTGAGGTAGGCGAACACGTCGGCTCCCGCGCCGCCGCTGAGCGTGTCCTCGCCGCCACGACCCACGATGATGTCGTTGCCGTCGCCGCCACTGAGCGTATCCGCGAGCATGCTGCCCACCAGTGTGCCGCTGGATTCGCCGTGGAAGCTGACTTGGGTGCCGGCTTCGCCGCCGTCGGTGACCTGGAAGTCTTCCGCCGAGTAATGCCCCAGCAGGTTCACTTCGGCTCGATGTGCGCCGTCGTCCACCGTCAGCAGGCCGCCGGCGCCAGAGGCGTTGGCGGTGTAGCTGAGCTGGGTGTTGGTGCCAAAAGCGAGATCGCCGAACGTCAGCAAGTCATCGCTCTCGAGGCCGAGGATACCAACCAGCGAGCCCGCTGCTTCAGCCTGGGCGATCACCAGCGAGCCCGCACCTTCGCCGTGAAAGGCGACGGACGTGTGTGCGGCGCCGGCGAAGGTCAGGCTGGCATCGCCGTCGATGGTTGCGCTGCCATTGCCGGTCACGTCGGCCAACAGGTGCAGGTCGCCACCGTTGGCCCATAGATGGCCAGTGTTTTCGACCGTGCTGGCCACCGTCATGCCGCCTGTGCCTGTGGACTCCAGCACACCGCTGTTGGTGATGGTGTGGCTGCCGGTGTCGAGTACTAGACTGTTCAAACCGCTGGCCAGGATCAGCCCCGCATTGGCCAGTATCATTTGCCCGGCGCCCAACTGGCCGGCGCCGGAAATGCGGTTATCGACGTTGGTCAGCAAGGTGTCGGCGCTACCGCCGAAAATCACGTTTTGCGCGTTGTCGGATAACAGCACCTGGCCACCACCGGTCAAGGTCGCGCCACGGAACAGAATCTCAAGACGGGTCTCGTTGCCGGCGGAGCCGAGTTCGATGGTGCCGCTGTTATGGATGCTGCCACCGAATGGCATGATCGCGCCGTCGGCAATGGTGAGGGTGCCGGTGTTGCTGGTAAGCGGGTCCCTATCGAACTGGAAGTTCGCTTCGCTCAGGTCCACCGCATCGACACCTCTCAAGGTGACCGTCTGGCCGGAGCCGATGCTGACCAGGGCATTGCCGTTTGCGTCGTTGCTGATGCTCAAGTCAGCGAAAGCGGTGACGCCTGTGAAGCCGATCAAGTCGATCTTGTCCGCCGTGACGTCGAAATTGTAGATCTGGTTGTTGCCGATCGGCTGGGCGAAGACGAACGTGTCGGCACCGGACGAGCCGCTCAGGTTATCGTCAGCGGACAAGGCGAAGATCGGCGAGCCCGGGGCATAGACTTCGACGTTGTTGAACACGTAGGCGCTTGCGGTGCTGCCGTCACTGTTGCTCCAGTACATATTGACATCAAGTACCAACGCACCCGCGAAGTCGCCTGGGGCTGTCACGGTCAAGGCACCGGGATCGTTGGTCTGCACGGTCCAGGTGCCGTCGCCGTTGTCGGTTCCAGCATTGAACACCCACCCCGAAGGAACGCCGCTGATGGCCACCGTTACGGGGCCGTTAATTTCGGCCAGTGGAATATTGAGGGCCAGATTGATGGGCTCGCCAGCAACGCCTGCCGGAAGGTTTGCACTGCTCCCGGCAGCCCCGGGATTACCCGCCAGGTCGGTGTAGCTGTTCGCGGCAACGTCGACTTTCACGCTACCGCCCTGCGTTCTGGTCAGTGTCGCGGTGTAGGTGTCGCCGTCAACCTGGGTAAAGTTGCTGAAGGTTCCGCGGGGTGCTCCGCTGGTTGTCGTCACTGCAACATCAGACAGGTTGAAACCGCTCACTGTCTCACTGAACTGGAATGTGACCGTCGACGTCGAGCCAATCGAACTGCCTAAGGCTGTCCCCGTCACTGTCACCGTTGGCGGCACGCTGTCGACTGGCGTCTCGACGACGTTCTGCACGTTTACCGTAATGGTCTGCGTGTCGGCTCCGCCATTGCCGTCGGCCACCTGAACGTCCACGACGTAGGCATTGTCGCCGTCGGTACCACCGATATCCTGGGGATTCTCGTAGTCGGGCGCCGAATTGAACGTCAGCACTCCGCTCGAACTGATCGAGAATTTGCCGAAGTCCGTCCCGGCCGTATTCAGGATCGAGTAGCTCAGCGTCTGCGTTGGTAGATCAGCATCGGTCGCCACCACCGTCGTGACTGCCGTGGTGTTCTCCGCCACGTTGACCGAAGCCGTCGCACCACCGCCGTTGGAGGTGATCACCGGGCTGTTGTCGTTGATGCCCGTCACGGTTACGGCGATCGCCTGGTCGTCAAACAGCGTGCCGTCCGACGCCCGCACAATCACGTCATAGACGTTGTTCGTTCCCGAATCGGTCGGCGCTTCAAAGTTGGGTGCAGAGATAAAGCTCAGCGCACCTGTGCCTGAAACGATCGAGAACTTCGTGGCATCCGCTCCGCCAACGATGCTGTAGCTCAGTGTCTGTGCCGGTAGATCGGCATCGGTCGCCGCTACTGTCGTGACCGCTGCGGTGTTCTCCGCGACGTTGATCGAAGCCGTCGTACCACCGCCGTTGGAGGTGATAGTCGGCAAATCATTGCTGCCGACGATATGCACCGTGACCGAAGTGAGGGTGCCGTCGGCACTGCTTACCGCGAAGGTGTCGGTGTAGGTGGTGCCGGCGGCGAACTCGTTGTGGGCGGAGTCGGTGGTGTAGGTCCAGGCACCGCCGGTGCCGATGGAGAACTTGCCGTAGTTGCCGGCGGTGTTGGTCTGCGCGACGAAGGTCGCGGCGCTGTCGACGTCGCTGATG
>NZ_OBDX01000029.1:0-85907 GCF_900215185.1 Pseudomonas sp. LAMO17WK12:I10
TGTCAAGCGGTTATTTTAAGAAGTTTTCAAAGTTTCCTTTGCAACTTCAACCACTTGCGCCTCCGATCTCTCGTCAGCGGGAGGCGAATTCTACAGCGTTACACGCTGCTGTCAACACCTCTTTTTCTCCGCTTTCGACCGAGAAGATCGAATCGTTAATTCGGCGAAAACTGACTGCCGAACCAACTCCTTCGGGCTTCGATGAACTGAAGCGTGACCGCTGTCGAAAACCGCGTAACTCGTTGAATCTCAAGGAGTTTTCCGTTTCGACTGCGCCGGAAGTGGGGCGAATTATAGACTTCCAGAATCTGCCGTCAACACTTATTTTCACAAATCTGTCACATCAGTCAAAAAGCCCCTAAAAGCAAAGGCCGCCCCCAAGGGGGCGGCCTTTAATACCCTTCTACTTATTACAAGCTAGGGAAGGCGAACTGCGAGGCTTCATGGCTGGCACGCTGTGGCCAACGCTGAGTGATCGCCTTGCGACGGGTATAGAAACGCACACCGTCCGGACCGTAGGCATGCAGGTCGCCAAACAGCGAACGCTTCCAGCCGCCGAAGCTGTGGTATGCCACCGGTACCGGCAGCGGTACGTTGACCCCCACCATCCCGACTTCAATCTCGTCACAGAACAGGCGCGCCGCTTCACCGTCACGGGTAAAGATGCAGGTGCCGTTGCCATATTCGTGATCGTTGATCAGTTGCATGGCCTCTTCCAGGCTGTTCACCCGCACGACGCACAGCACCGGCCCGAAGATCTCTTCTTTGTAGATGCGCATTTCCGGGGTGACGTTGTCGAACAGGCAGCCACCGAGGAAGAAGCCTTCTTCATGACCCGGCACGCTCAGGCCACGACCGTCGACCACCAGCTTCGCGCCTGCCTTCACGCCATCCTCGACATAACCGCTGACCTTGTCCCGCGCCTGTCCTGTGACCAGCGGCCCCATGTCCAGGCCATAGGAAGTGCCTGCACCGATTTTCAGCGCCTTGATCTGCGGAACCAGCTTGGCCACCAATGCATCGGCCACCTGGTCGCCGACACACACGGCAACCGAGATCGCCATGCAACGCTCGCCGCAGGAACCATAGGCCGCGCCCATCAAGGCACTGACCGCGTTGTCCAGGTCGGCATCCGGCATCAGCACGGCGTGGTTTTTCGCGCCGCCCAGTGCCTGCACGCGCTTGCCGCGCTTGGTGCCTTCGGCGTAGATGTATTCGGCAATCGGCGTCGAACCGACGAAGCTCAGTGCCTTGACTTCCGGCGCTTCGATCAGCGCGTCCACCGCGGCCTTGTCGCCGTGCACCACACTCAGCACGCCTTTCGGCAGGCCGGCTTCCAGCAACAGCTGGGCAATCAGCAGGGTCGAGCTCGGGTCACGCTCGGATGGCTTGAGGATGAAGCAGTTGCCGCAGACGATCGCCAGCGGATACATCCACAGTGGCACCATCGCCGGGAAGTTGAACGGGGTGATGCCGGCAACCACGCCCAGCGGCTGGAAGTCGGACCAGGCATCGATGTTCGGGCCGACGTTGCGGCTGTACTCGCCCTTGAGGATTTCCGGAGCGGCACAGGCGAACTCGACGTTTTCGATACCACGCTTGAGCTCACCGGCGGCGTCTTCCAGGGTCTTGCCGTGTTCTTCGCTGATCAACTGGGCGATGCGTGATTCGTTCTGCTCCAGCAGTTGCTTGAAGCGAAACATCACCTGGGCACGCTTGGCTGGTGGCGTGTTGCGCCAGGCCGGGAAAGCAGCCTTGGCGGCATCGATGGCGCTCTGGATGGTTTCGCGACTGGCCAGCGGCAGCTTGTGGATCGCCTGACCGGTGGACGGGTTGAACACATCGACCGCGCGACCGCTCTCGGTCACCAGTTCACCATTGATCAAATGCGGGATAACGCTCATCGGGGAACTCCTGAAGTTGTCCACAGGCGCCCGCCAAGGAGCGCCTGCTGTTTGTACTTATATATAGAGGGAGGAATCAGTCGAGCTTGTTCAGCACTTCGCCGACGGCATCGAACAGACGATCCAGATCCTGCGGCTTGCTGTTGAAGGTCGGGCCGAACTGCAGGGTGTCGCCGCCGAAGCGTACGTAGAAACCGGCTTTCCACAGGGCCATGCCCGCTTCGAACGGACGCACGATGGCATCGCCATCGCGCGGGGCAATCTGGATGGCACCGGCCAGGCCGTAGTTACGGATGTCGATGACATTCTTCGTACCCTTGATGCCATGCAGTGCCTTCTCGAAATGCGGTGCCACCTCAGCGACGCTCTGCACCAGGTTTTCTTTCTGCAACAGATCCAGTGCCGCCAGACCGGCCGCGCAAGCCACTGGGTGCGCCGAGTAGGTATAGCCGTGGGGGAATTCCACCGCGTACTCGGGGGTCGGCTGGTTCATGAAGGTCTGGTAGATCTCGGAGCTGGCAATCACCGCGCCCATCGGAATCGCGCCGTTGGTGACTTGCTTGGCGATGCACATCAGGTCCGGGGTCACGCCAAAGCTGTCGGCACCGAACATCTTGCCGGTACGGCCGAAACCCGTGATCACTTCGTCGAACACCAGCAGGATATTGTGCTGGTCGCAGATTTCCCGCAGGCGCTTGAGGTAACCCTGTGGCGGCACCAGCACGCCAGCGGAACCGGCCAGGGGCTCGACGAACACTGCGGCGATGTTGGAGGCGTCATGCAGTTCGATCAGCTTGAGCAGCTCGTCGGCCAGCGCGATACCGCCCTGCTCCGGCATACCGCGAGAGAACGCGTTGCTTGCCAGCAGGGTGTGCGGCAGGTGGTCGACATCCATCATCGCCTGGCCGAACAGTTTACGGTTGCCGTTGACCCCGCCGAGGCTGGTGCCGGCAATGTTCACACCGTGATAGCCACGGGCACGGCCGATCATCTTGATCTTGGTCGACTGGCCTTTCAGGCGCCAGTAGGCGCGCACCATTTTCACCGCGGTATCGGCGCATTCGGAACCGGAGTCGGTGAAGAACACGTGGTTCAGATTGCCCGGGGTCAGCGCGGTGATTTTCTCGGCCAGCTGGAACGACAGCGGGTGACCGTACTGGAAGCCTGGCGAGTAATCGAGGGTGCCCAGTTGCTTGGCCACCGCTTCCTGGATTTCCTTGCGGGTGTGGCCGGCGCCACAGGTCCACAGGCCGGACAGCGAGTCATAGACCTTGCGCCCCTTGTCGTCGACCAGCCAGCTGCCTTCGGCGGCGACGATCAACCGCGGATCGCGCTGGAAGTTGCGGTTGGCGGTGTAGGGCATCCAGTGAGCATCGAGCTTGAGCTGGCTGGCCAGGGAAGCTGGAGCGTTTTCATGCATGTTCATGGGGCAAAACCTCGCAGGGCAATAAGCGGCGCAGGGATCGGAAAGCGTTGTTGCAGCTAAGTTGCCACGGCTATAAAGTCGGTGAAATCCAACTTTTATAACCTTCAGTCAGTGGCCCACTAAACTATGAGCAGCCGTCGCGCCGACCCGCTGGCGCAAGTCAGCGACTTTGATATCCGCCTGCTGCGGATCTTTCGCAGCGTGGTCGAGTGCGGTGGCTTCTCCGCCGCGGAAACCGTGCTCGGCATCGGGCGCTCGGCCATCAGCCAGCAGATGAGCGACCTCGAGCAACGCCTGGGCCTGCGCCTGTGCCAACGCGGACGAGCCGGCTTCTCGCTGACCGAAGAGGGTCGCGAGGTATATCAATCGGCCCTGCAACTGTTGAGCGCCCTGGAAAGCTTTCGTACCGAGGTCAACGGCCTGCACCGGCACCTGCGTGGCGAACTGATCATCGGCCTGACCGACAACCTGGTCACCCTGCCCCACATGCGCATCACCCATGCCCTGGCGCAACTGAAGGAACGTGGGCCGGACGTGCAGATCCAGATCCGCATGATCGCCCCCAACGAAGTCGAACAAGGCGTGCTCGACGGGCGCCTGCATGTCGGCGTAGTGCCCCAGGCCAGTGCCTTGTCCGGGCTGGAATACCAACCGCTGTACAGCGAACGCTCGCTGCTTTACTGCGCCGTTGGCCACCCGCTGTTTTATGTCGACGACAAGCAACTGGACGATAGGCGCCTCAACGAGCAGGACGCCATCGCCCCGACCTTCCGCCTGCCCGCCGAGATCCAGGCCCATTACCAGGCGCTCAATTGCACCGCCAGCGCTTCGGACCGCGAAGGCATGGCGTTCCTGATTCTCACCGGACGCTACATCGGCTACCTGCCGGACCATTACGCCAGCCTCTGGGTCCAGCAGGGACGACTGCGCGCGCTCAAGCCCGGCTCACGTTTTTATGACCTGAGCCTGGCATCGGTCACGCGCAAGGGCCGTCGCCCCCATTTGGTGTTGGAAAGCTTCCTGGACAGCCTGGCGGCCACCCGCTGAAAAAACCTACGACACTATAAAAGCCCCGTCCCCATTGCCCCACAACGGCAAACACAGGCAATAACCTGAGCACTTGGACAGCTTTTTGCAGGGCACGATGACCTTGAACCATCAGCCCTGAGTTCCCCGTCCATGCAGCCAGACACCTTGCGCCAAAGCGACCTGATCTACGGTCTCGACGATCGCTCGAAACCACTCGCCGCGATCCTCGCCGCCCTGCAGCATGTGCTGGCGAGTTTCGTCGGCATCATCACCCCGCCGCTGGTGATCGGCTCGACCCTGGGCCTGGGCGCCCACCTGCCCTACCTGATCAGCATGGCGCTGATGGTTTCCGGCGTCGGCACCTTCATTCAGGCGCGTCGGCCGTTCGGAATCGGCGCGGGGATGATTTGCCTGCAAGGCACCAGCTTTGCCTTCCTCGGCGCGGTGCTGTCCGCGGGTTTTCTGGTCAAGCAACGGGGCGGCAGCCCGGAAGACATCCTGGCGATGATTTTCGGCGTGTGCTTTTTCGGCGCGGCGGTGCAGATCGTCCTGAGCCGCTTCATCGACCAATTGCGTCGGGTCATCACGCCGCTGGTCACCGGCATCGTGATCACCCTGATCGGTGTCAGCCTGATCAAGGTCGGCATCACCGATCTGGGCGGCGGCTTCAATGCCGCGGACTTCGGCGCGCCGGGCAACCTGGCGCTGGGCCTGTTGGTGCTATTGACCATCATCCTGCTGAACCGCTCGAACACGCCCTGGGTACGACTGTCGGCGAT
Organism: Pseudomonas sp. LAMO17WK12:I10; assembly: GCF_900215185.1. Lineage (NCBI taxonomy): Bacteria > Pseudomonadati > Pseudomonadota > Gammaproteobacteria > Pseudomonadales > Pseudomonadaceae > Pseudomonas > Pseudomonas sp. LAMO17WK12:I10. The sequence continues at coordinate 5,139 of NZ_OBDX01000029.1, forward strand.
CATCATCGGCCTGGCCCTGGGCAGCCTCGCCGCCTGGTTCAGCGGCAAGCTGGTGCCCCAGGCGTTGCCCGACCTACCGCTGATCAGCCTGCCGACGCCCTTCCGCTTCGGTTTCAGCTTCGACTGGACGGCGTTCCTGCCCGTGGCGCTGATCTACCTGATCAGCACCCTCGAAACCGTCGGCGACCTGACCGCCAACTGCATGCTCGCCCGCCAGCCCATCAGCGGCCCTTCTTATATAAGCCGGCTCAAGGGCGGCATTCTCGGCGACGGCGTCAGCTGCATGATCGCCGCGACCTTCAGCGCCTTCCCCAACACCACCTTCGCCCAGAACAACGGGGTGATTCAGCTGACCGGCGTCGCCAGCCGTCATGTCGGGCTGTACATCGGCCTGTTGCTGTTTTGCCTGGGCCTGTTTCCACTGATCGGCGCGGTGCTGCAGCAAATCCCCAAGCCAGTGCTCGGCGGCGCCACCCTGGTGATGTTCGGCAGCGTCGCCGCGGCCGGCGTGCGCATCCTCGCCCAGGCACCGCTGGACCGGCGCAGCATGCTGATCATCGCCACCTCCTTCGGCGTCGGCCTGGGGATCGCGGCGCAACCGAACCTGCTGCACCTGTTGCCCAAGGTGGTGCAGAACCTGTTCGACTCGGCGATCACCAGCGGCGGCCTGACCGCGATCCTCATGTGCCTGTTGCTGCCGGAAGATCGAGCCGCGCTGCGTAGCGCAAATCCGGCTCGCGAAAGCGACACCCTGGAACCGCTTTGAGGGTTTTCTGCCCATTAAGACTTGTCTGAGGCCTGTGGGTGCGCTATCAACGCACTGGTTGCACCCACAGAACAGCTCGGAAATGCCTATGACCCTTGAAGTCCCAGCCCACGCCGGCCCTCAAACCGCCAAGCCCGCCAGCCGTATTCGTCAGAAAAACGAAGAAGCGATCATCAAGGCCGCCGAAGACGAGTTCGCCCGTCACGGTTTCAAAGGCACCAGCATGAACACCATCGCGCAGAATGCCGACCTGCCCAAGGCCAACCTGCATTACTACTTCACCAACAAGCTTGGTTTGTATGTCGCGGTGCTGAGCAACATCCTCGAGTTGTGGGACAGCACTTTCAACACCCTGACCGCCGAGGACGACCCGGCCGAAGCGCTGACCCGCTATATCCGCGCCAAGATGGAGTTCTCCCGGCGCCAGCCGCAGGCCTCGCGAATCTTCGCCATGGAGATCATCAGCGGCGGCGAATGCCTCAGCGAATACTTCAGCCAGGACTACCGCGCCTGGTTCCAGGGGCGCGCCGCAGTGTTCCAGGCCTGGATCGACGCAGGCAAGATGGACCCCGTGGACCCGGTGCACCTGATCTTCCTGCTGTGGGGCAGCACCCAGCATTACGCCGACTTCGCCACCCAGATCTGCCGCGTCACCGGTCGCAGCAAGCTGACCAAGCAGGACATGGAAGACGCCGGCAACAACCTGATCCGCATCATCCTCAAGGGTTGCGGCCTCAAGCCTGCCTTATAAAGAACACAACGCATGCCCTTTACCCTCGCCGGCCTTTGCGAATACCGCGAAGAGATTCGCAAAAGCCGCTTTATCGCCCTTGCCGCGCCAATCAGCAGCGCGACCGAGGCCCAAGCCTTTATCGAACGGCACAGCGATCCCAATGCCTCCCACAACTGCTGGGCCTGGAAACTCGCCGAGCAATACCGCAGCAGCGACGACGGCGAGCCCGGCGGCACTGCCGGCCGCCCGATCCTCGCGGCCATCGAAGCCCAGGACTGCGACCAGGTCGCGGTGCTGGTGATTCGCTGGTACGGCGGCATTCAGTTGGGCACCGGCGGCCTGGCCCGCGCCTATGGCGGCAGCGCCAACAAGTGCCTGCAAGGCGCCGAACGCATCGAGCTGGTCAGCCGCGTAGCCCTGCGTTGCGCCTGCAGCTTCAGCGAGCTGGCACTGGTCAAGCTGCGGGTCGCCGAACTCGGCGGGCTGCTGGTCGAGGAACACTTCACGGCCAACGGCGTAGAACTGCAGCTGGCTCTGGGCGAAAGCCAGATCGCCACCTTGCAAAGCCAGCTGGCCGACCTGAGTCGCGGGCGCATCCTCTTGCAGCGCTGAGCGCACCAATACGCACCAACGCCTCGAAATCATCCTGTGCACAACGGCCCGGTGGACAGTCGACTTGCCCACACCTGCTGTGCACCCGACTGTGGATAACCTGAGCACACTTGCCTGTAACCCTTCTGTCACGTGGCTTTGCAGCGATTGCTCACTTTTCAGTCAATCACTCGCCAAAAACATATTTTTCAAGCTAAAACAGTAAGTTAGCTTGGTTTATCGCTTTTAGAAGAAAGCCACACAGTGCTTATGCCCGGCCTTCGGGCTTGCACACAAATACTGTGGAACAAGCTGTGGATAACCCGTGCAAGGCTGCGCCAGCCGCATAGAGCGCAAGGCTTGCAGGCACCTGATCATTTTTCGACCAGACCCTTCGGGCAAAACCGCCGCCTTTTCAAGCACCTTGCCCTGAACTGGTGCCGAGCAGCGATGCAGGTAACGAGCAAAAGGGGCACGAGGCCGCAGTTCATCGGGGCTCCGGCAATTTCCTGACTCACTGGCCAGGAAATTGCTTTGTCCACCGGCATAACGTTCAGCAACCCGAGTCCGTCATGCCAAACCCTGTACCCATCCCCGCTGCAATACCCCGCCTGCAACTGCGCGGAATCACCAAACGCTACCCCGGTTGCCTGGCCAACGATGGGATCGACCTGAGTATCCAGCCGGGAGAAATCCACGCCCTGCTCGGTGAAAACGGCGCCGGCAAAAGCACCCTGATGAAAATCATCTACGGGGTGACCCAGGCCGACTCGGGCGAGGTGATCTGGCAGGGGCAGCATCAGCTCATGCGCAATCCGGCCCAGGCGCGCAGCCTGGGGATCGGCATGGTGTTCCAGCATTTCTCGCTGTTCGAGACCCTGACCGTGGCGCAGAACATCGCCCTGGCCATGGGCGCCGCGGCCGGCACACCGAAGCAGCTGGAACCGAAGATCCGCCAGGTCTCGCAGCGCTACGGCATGGCCCTGGAGCCGGAACGCCTGGTGCACAGCCTGTCCATCGGCGAACGCCAGCGGGTGGAGATCATTCGCTGCCTGATGCAGGACATCCGCCTGCTGATCCTCGACGAACCGACCTCGGTGCTGACGCCCCAGGAGGCCGACGAACTGTTCGTCACCCTGCGCCGCCTGGCCAGCGAGGGCTGCAGCATTCTGTTCATCAGCCACAAGCTCGGCGAAGTCCGCGCCCTGTGCCACAGCGCCACGGTGCTGCGCGGTGGACGGGTTGCCGGGCACTGCATACCCGCCGAATGCTCGGACCAGGAACTGGCGCGGCTGATGGTCGGCGAAGCCGCGAGCCTGATCACCGATTACCCGAAGGCCAAGGGCGGCGAGGCCTTCCTGCAGGTACAGAAACTCTCCTGGCCCAATCCGGACCCGTTTGGCTGCTCGCTCCAGGACATCGACCTGGACGTGCGCAGCGGTGAAATCGTCGGCATCGCCGGGGTCGCCGGCAATGGCCAGGACGAACTGTTGGCCCTGCTCAGCGGCGAACAGCGCCTTGGCCGCGCCCAAGGCGCCACCCTGCGCTTCGCCGGGCAAGCCATCGCCCACCTGCGCCCCGACGCCCGTCGCGGGCTGGGCCTGGCGTTCGTCCCGGCCGAGCGCCTGGGCCACGGCGCCGTGCCGGAACTGAGCCTGGCGGACAACGCCCTGCTGACCGCCTTCCAGCAAGGGCTGGTGAGCAACGGCCTGATCCAGCGCGGCAAGGTGCTGGCCCTGGCCGAAGACATCATTCGCCGCTTCGCGGTGAAAACGCCGGACAGCCAGACCGCCGCCCGCAGCCTGTCCGGCGGCAATCTGCAGAAATTCATCCTCGGCCGGGAAATCCTCCAGCGCCCCAGGCTGCTGATCGCCGCGCACCCGACCTGGGGCGTCGACGTCGGCGCCGCCGCGACTATCCACCGGGCCTTGGTGGCCCTGCGCGATGCGGGCGCGGCGATCCTGGTGATCTCCGAAGACCTCGATGAACTGTTCCAGATCAGCGATCGCCTGGCGGCCCTGTGCAGCGGTCGCCTGTCGGCCCTCAAGGCCACCGCGGACACCAGCCTGGTCGAAGTCGGCGGCTGGATGGCCGGCCAGTTCGATACCCCCGTCCACTTATCCGCTCAGCCGGCGTAACGGAGCTGTTTATTTATGCTGCTTTCTCTCGAACCCCGCGGCCAGCAATCGCGCCTGATGCTCTGGTGCTCGCCGCTGTTGGCCGCGGCCCTGACCCTGGGCTGTGGCTCGTTGCTGTTCGTCGCCCTGGGCCACGACCCGCTGGAAACCCTGCACACCTTGCTGATCGCCCCGATCAGCGACCTGTATGGCGTCTCCGAACTGCTGGTCAAGGCCTTGCCGATCCTGCTCTGCGCCCTCGGCCTGGCCGTGGCGTATCAGGCGCGGATCTGGAACATCGGCGCCGAAGGCCAACTGCTGCTCGGCGCCCTGGCCGGCAGCGCCCTGGCGGTGAACATCATCGACCTGCAAAGCCGCTGGGCGCTGGTGCTGATCCTGCTCACCGGCACCCTGGCCGGCGCAGCCTGGGCCGGCCTCACCGCCTGGTTGCGCACACACTTCAATGCCAATGAAATCCTCACCAGCATCATGCTCAACTACATCGCCCTGAACCTGCTGCTGTATTGCGTGCACGGGCCGCTGAAAGACCCGGCCGGGTTCAACTTCCCCGAGTCGGCGATGTTCGGCGATGCCAGCCGCCTGCCGCTGCTCCTGGAAGACGGCCGGGTGCATGCCGGGGTGTATTTCGCCCTGCTGGCCCTGGTGGCGGTGTGGGTGCTGCTGCAAAAAAGCTTCGTCGGTTTCCAGATCAAGGTGCTGGGGCTGGACAAGCGCGCCGCCGGCTTCGTCGGTTTTCGCGAGAAGCGCCTGATCTGGCTGGCGCTGCTGATCAGCGGTGGGCTGGCCGGCCTGGCCGGGGTGTGCGAAGTCACCGGCCCCATCGGCCAGCTGGTGCCCCAGGTATCGCCCGGCTATGGCTATGCGGCGATCACCGTGGCCTTTCTCGGCCGCCTGCACCCGATCGGCATTCTGTTCTCCAGCCTGCTGATGGCGCTGCTGTACATCGGCGGCGAAAACGCGCAGATGAGCCTCAACCTGCCGCAAGCCATCACCCAGTTGTTCCAAGGCATGATGCTGTTCTTCCTGCTGGCCAGTGACGTGCTGATTCTCTATCGGCCGCGCCTGAACCTGCGTTGGGCACGTCGCGCCGCCAACCCTTCCATACAGGCAGGAGCGCTGTGATGGATATCGATCTGTTGAGCAATATTTTCTACGCCATGATCCGCTGCGGTACGCCGCTGCTGCTGGTGGCCCTGGGCGAACTGATCTGCGAGAAGAGCGGCGTCCTCAACCTCGGCCAGGAAGGCATGATGCTGTTTGGCGCGGTGATCGGTTTTATCGTCGCCCTGAACAGCGGCAACCTGTGGCTCGGCGTACTGCTGGCGATGCTCGCCGGGATGCTGCTGTCATCGCTGTTCGCCCTGGTGGCACTGGTGTTCAACGCCAATCAGGTGGCCACCGGCCTGGCCCTGACCATCTTTGGGGTCGGACTGTCGAGCTTCGTCGGCGCCAGTTGGGTCGGCAAACCGCTGGCCGGGTTTGAACCCATGGCGATTCCGCTGCTGAGCGAAATCCCCTTGATCGGGCGCATGCTGTTTGCCCAGGACCTGCTGGTCTACCTGTCCTTCGCCCTGTTCGCCCTGGTGGCTTGGGTGATCCTGAAAAGCCGGGTCGGCCTGATCATCCAGGCGGTCGGCGAAAACCCCGACGCGGCCAGCGCCATGGGCCTGCCGGTGCTGCGGGTACGCACCCTGGCGGTACTGTTCGGCGGCGCCATGGCTGGCCTGGCCGGGGCTTACCTGTCCCTGGCCTACACACCGATGTGGGCGGAAAACATGAGCGCCGGGCGCGGCTGGATCGCCCTGGCGCTGGTGGTGTTCGCCAGCTGGCGAGTGTGGCGCCTGCTGCTCGGCGCCTACCTGTTCGGCCTCGCCAGCATCCTGCACCTGGTGGCGCAAGGCCTGGGCCTGGCGATCCCTTCGAACCTGCTGGCGATGCTGCCGTATGCCGCGACCATCCTGGTGCTGGTGCTGCTGTCCCGGGATGCGCTGCGCACCCGCCTGTATGCGCCAGTGTCGCTGGGGCAGCCGTGGCAGGCGGGGCGATAGGTGGCGTTCGGGCGGGCGTTATCGCGGGCAAGCCTCGCTCCTACGGAATCTCTGGCAAGGGCTCGAGGCGTCTGTCCTGCTCGCGAACCGGCCACAACTGCGCCACCGCCCAGGTCAACTCGAAAAACAGGATCACGCCGATCAAGGCCGTGCCGCCCTGGGCCAGGGCGTAGATCTGCCAGGTGGCGAACAGCAGCCGGCCGGCGGCATCGTAGCGTCCGAAGGCCAGTTGCGGATCGCGGATGCGCAGCACCGACCACACGCAGACGATCGAACCCATCAGGTTGACCATCAGCATGTGCATGGGCTCGAACGGCGGCAGTGCGCCGGGCAGGTCGAGGGCCCGGCTCCACTGCTGCATCAGGCCGTGCAGGGCGAGAAAGCTCCAGGGGGTGACAAAGGCGGCGGTGACGATCAGGTCGTACCAACCGCTGGCCCGCACCAATTGACGGTATTGCGCTGTGCTCCACATAAAGGATCGCTCCGGATATTCAAGGAGCACCCAAGCTAAAGCCTGGAGTATGCTCCAGGGTCAAGCCCTTCCGAGACGCCAGCATGCGCATCGGTGAACTTGCCCAGGCCTGCGCCGTCAGCCGCGGCGAGATCGGCAACAGCGTTGCCGCGATCTGGCATGCCAGCGATCCGGACAGCGCCGTGACGCAGCTGCTGCAAGACAAACTGCCCCTTCAGCGAACTGGGCGAGTTGCGCCAGGAGCTGCAACAACGGCTCGGCCAGCGTTGCCCATTAAATCCATGATCTTCACTCATCAAGGAATCCCCGCATGTCTACGCCAAAAACCGCACTGATCATCGGCGCCTCCAGAGGCCTGGGCCTGGGCCTGGTGCAACGTCTGCTGGACGATGGCTGGCAGGTCACCGCCACCGTGCGCAACCCGCAAAAAGCCGAGGCGCTCAAGGCCCTGGGCCCGGTCCGTATCGAGCAACTGGACATGGACGACCAGCAGGCGGTGATCGCCCTGAACCAGAAGCTCAAAGGCGAAGTGTTCGACCTGCTGTTCGTCAACGCCGGGGTCAAGGGGCCGGACGACCAGACACCAGGCAAGGCGACTCTGGCGGAAGTCGGCCAGCTGTTCTTCACCAACGCCGTGGCGCCGATCAACCTGGCCCAGCGTTTCGCCCCGCAGATCCGTCCGGACAGCGGCGTGCTGGCGTTCATGAGTTCGGTGCTGGGCAGCGTGACCATGCCCGACGCGCCGGAGCTGGCGCTGTACAAGGCCAGCAAGGCGGCGCTGAACTCCATGACCAATAGCTTCGTCACCCAGCTCGAGCAGAAGCTCACCGTGCTGTCGCTGCACCCGGGCTGGGTGAAGACCGACATGGGCGGCGAAGGCGCGGACATCGACGTCGAGACCAGCACCCGCGGCCTGATCGAGCAGATCAATGCCTATACCGGCAAGGGCGGGCACCATTTCGTCAACTACAAGGGCGAAACCATTCCCTGGTAAGCCTGCACCTGTAGCCGCTGCCAGAGGCTGCGATAAGGCGCGAAGAGCCTTCCCGCGGCCGACATCGCAGCGCACACAGTGCGTGGTCGAACGCAGCCTTCGGCAGCGGCTACAGGACGTCATCGCGGGCTAGCCTTGCGCCTACGGAGGGCGAGCTGGCCGGCGATAGACCGCAACGCGGTCTCGCCGTAAACTGCACCCCGCGTCGCTCCTGACGCCCCTGGATCAGCAGACAGGGCAACACTGAGCTGGCTAACCTGAACCCACTTTCAGAGGAGCCGGCCACCATGCCTGCGACCCGTACCTGGTTAAAGAATCCCCTCGCCATTTTCACTGGCAATGCCCTCGACGCCCGTGGCGGCCTGGTGCTGCAAGACGGCCTGATCGTCGAAGTGCTCGGCGCCGGCCAGCCACCCGCCCAGCCCTGCGCACAGGTCTTCGATGCCCGCGAGCATGTGCTGCTGCCGGGGCTGATCAACACCCATCACCACTTCTATCAGACCCTGACCCGCGCCTGGGCGCCGGTGGTCAACCAGCCGCTGTTCCCCTGGCTGAAAACCCTGTACCCGGTCTGGGCCCGGCTGACCCCGGAGCAACTCGCCCTGGCCAGTAAAGTGGCGCTGGCCGAACTGCTGCTGTCGGGCTGCACCACCGCCGCCGACCACCACTACCTGTTCCCCGAAGGCCTGGAAAATGCCATCGACGTGCAGGTGGCCAGCGTGCGCGATCTGGGCATGCGCGCCATGCTCACCCGCGGCTCCATGAGCCTCGGCGAAGCGGATGGCGGCCTGCCGCCGCAACAGACCGTGCAACAGGGCGAGGTGATTCTCGCCGACAGCCAGCGCCTGATCGCCGAGTACCACGAACGCGGCGCCGGCGCGCAGATCCAGATCGCCCTGGCGCCCTGCTCGCCGTTCTCGGTAACCCCAGAGATCATGGCCGCCAGCGCCGAGCTGGCGGCAAAACTCGACGTGCGCCTGCACACCCACCTGGCGGAAACCCTCGACGAGGAAGACTTCTGCCTACAACGTTTCGGCCTGCGCACCGTGGACTACCTGGACAGCGTCGGCTGGCTCGGCCCACGGACCTGGCTGGCCCACGGCATCCATTTCAACCCCGATGAAGTCGCCCGCCTCGGCGCGGCCGGGACCGGTATCTGCCATTGCCCGAGCTCCAACATGCGCCTGGCCTCGGGCATCTGCCCGACCCTGGAACTGACCGACGCCGGCGCCCCCGTCGGCCTGGGCGTGGATGGCTCGGCCTCGAACGACGCCTCCAACATGATTCTCGAAACCCGTCAGGCCCTGTACCTGCAACGCCTGCGCTACGGCGCCGAAAAGATCACCCCGGCGTTGGTGCTGGGCTGGGCCACCCAGGGTTCGGCACGGCTGCTGGGGCGCAGCGATATCGGCGAGCTGGCCGTGGGCAAACAGGCCGACCTGGCGCTGTTCAAGCTCGATGAGCTGCGCTTCTCCGGCAGCCATGATCCGTTGTCGGCGTTGCTGCTGTGCGGCGCGGATCGGGCGGACCGGGTGATGGTCGGCGGCCAGTGGCGGGTGATCGACGGGCAGGTCGAGGGGTTGGATCTGAGGGGCTTGATTGCCGATCACAGCCAGGCGGCCCGGCAACTGATCGCCGGCGCCTGATCCGGCGTTATCGCGAGCAAGCTCGCTCCTACAGGGAACCGGTTCCGATTATTTCCAGAATGAATCACGCCGGATGTAGGAGCTTGCTCGCGATGCTCTTCAAAGCCCCAACAGCGACAACATGATGAAGGTCGCGAACAGCACGAAGTGGGTCATGCCTTCGATGGCATTGGTCTCACCATCATTGAGGTTGATCGCGCTGACGATCAGGGTGATGAAGATCATCACCGTCTGCACCGGGGTCATCGCCATCTGGAACGGCTGGCCGGTGTAGAGCGCCATCGCCTCCATCACCGGCACCGTCAGGATCACCGTCGACAACGACGCGCCCAACGCAATGTTGACCACCGACTGCATGCGATTGGCTAACGCCGCGCGCAGGGCCGTGAGGATTTCCGGCGCCGCGGAAATCGCCGCCACCAGGATCGCCGTGATCACCGGCGGCGCGCCCGTGCCTTCCAGCCCCAGGTCGAGGGTCTTGGACATCACCTCCGCCAAGGCGCCGATCAGCACCACGCCGAACACCAGGGTGGCGATGGAAAACGCCAGGCTGACAGGCGCCGGCTGATCCTCTGTCGGTTCTTTCTTGCGGCGTTTTTCCGGGTAGCTGTAGCTGAAGAAGTAGCTGTGGGCGCCGACCTGCATGCGCAGGAACAGGGTGTACAACAGCACCATGGCGCCAATGGTGAAGGCCGAGTAGAGCTTCCATTTCGACTCGGGAATGAACTCCGGCACCACCATCGACACGCCCATGGCGGTGAGGATCATCACGCTGTAGGAGCGCGCCGAGTCGTCGTTGTAGGCCTGCTCGCCATGCTTGATCCCACCCATCAGCGCGGCCAGGCCGAGGATGCCGTTGATGTCGAGCATCACCGCCGAATAGATGGTGTCGCGCACCAGGGTCGGCGAGGCCTCGTTGTTCATCATGATCGCCAGGATCACCACCTCCACCAGGACCGCGGCCAGGGTCAGGATCATGGTGCCGTAGGGGTCGCCGACCTTCTCCGCCAGCAGCTCGGCGTGATGGGCGACGCGCATCGAGGCCGCGACGATAAAACCGATCAGCACCAACCCGGAGATCAGCGCCACGCCCTGGCCGCCGTTGAGCAGCGCATGCTCCAGCGGATAGGCAACCAGCGCCGCGAGCAGCGCCAGCAACAGAAAACTTTCTTGCTTGAGTGAAGTGAACATTGCAGTCCTTTGACCGGATAAATCGAGCAGAAAGAGATGAGCTAAAGACTGCCTGAAGTCACTAACGTTTCGTTACACCTTAGTGCACCAGTCAATGGCGTTGATGGGCGAGGGTGCACCGGGATGAGCCTTTGGTGATCCGGTGGGCCTCTTCGCCGGCAAGCCTCGCGCCTACAGGATCATGCAGCCTCTGCAGGCGCGAGGCTTGCCCGCGAAGGCTTCACCCTGGTCCCGGAGATTTTGTTGTCCTGTTGGTCAGCTATTTGCATTGAGCCATTCAAGCCTTAGAGCCCAGCCACGCCCCACAACAAAATGGAGTCCGGATTCATGCATAAACGTCCGTTGCAAAAACTGCTGTGCGCCCTCACCGCGGCCATCGGCCTGAGCGTCTCGCTGGGCGCCAGCGCCGCCGATCCGTTGAAGGTCGGCTTCGTCTATATCGGCCCGATCGGCGACCACGGCTGGACCTATCAGCATGAACAGGGGCGCAAGGCGCTGGTGGAGAAGTTCGGTGAGCAGATCAAGACCAACTACGTGGAGAACGTCGCCGAAGGCGCCGACGCCGAGCGGGTGATCCGTAACATGGCCAAGGATAAGTACGACCTGATTTTCACCACCTCCTTCGGCTACATGAACCCGACCCTGAAAGTCGCCAAGCAGTTTCCCAAAACCACCTTCGAACACGCCACCGGCTACAAGCAGGACAAGAACCTCGGCACCTACCTGGCCCGCACCTATGAAGGTCGCTACGTCGGCGGTTTCCTCGCGGCGAAGATGACCAAGAGCAAGAAGGTCGGCTACATCGCCTCCTTCCCGATCCCGGAAGTGATCCGCGACATCAATGCCATCCAGCTGGCCCTGAACAAATACAACCCGGGCACCGAGATCAAGGTGGTGTGGGTCAACTCCTGGTTCGACCCGGGCAAGGAAGCCGACGCCGCCAACGCTCTGATCGACCAGGGCGCCGACGTGATCTTCCAGCACACCGACAGCCCGGCGCCGATCCAGGCCGCCGAGCGCCGTGGCGTGTACGCCGTGGGCTACGCCTCGGACATGGCCCACTTCGGCCCGAAAGCGGTGCTGACCTCCATCGTCAATAACTGGGGCCCGCACTATATCCAGGCCACCCAGAGCGTGCTCGACCACAGTTGGAAATCCCAGGACTACTGGGGCGGCCTGAAGGAAGGCACGGTCGAACTGCCGATCAGCGACCTGGTGCCGGCCGACGTCAAGCGTGAGGCCGAGCAGATCATCGCCGACATCAAGAGCGGCGCCTTCCACCCGTTCACCGGACCGATCAAGGATCAGGCCGGCGTGGAAAAACTCGCCGCCGGGGTCAGCGCCAGCAATGCAGAGCTCGCGTCGATGAACTATTACGTGGAAGGCATGAAGGCCGACATTCCGAAATGACCCATCGAATCCTGTAGCCGCTGCCGCAGGCTGCGCTAAGGTCCGAAGGTCCTTTGCTCGATCTCCAGAGCACGCCCCCTTCGTCGGAGTGCCGCCCAGATCGATCGCAGCCTGCGGCAGCGGCTACAGGGCAATGGGTACCTTGAGAGCATTTATATGAACCAGCTGCCAATCATCGACATCAGCCCGCTCTACGGCGGCGACGCCCACGGCTGGAACAGCGTCGCCCAGCAGATCGACCGTGCCTGCCGCGAGTGGGGGTTCTTCTATATCAAGGGCCACCCGATCACCTCCGGGCGCATCGGCCAGTTGCTCGACGCCGCCCGGCATTTCTTCGCTCTGCCGGCCGCCGAGAAACTCAAGATCGATATCACCCAGACCCGCCACCATCGCGGCTATGGCGCAATCGCCACCGAGCAACTGGACCCGGACAAGCCAAGCGACCTCAAGGAAACCTTCGACATGGGCCTGCACCTGCCGGCCGACCATCCCGAGGTGCTCGCGGAAAAACCGTTGCGCGGCAGCAACCGGCACCCGGATATCGCCGGCTGGGAAACCCTGATGGAGCAGCACTACCTGGACATGCAGGCCCTGGCCCAGACCCTGTTGCGGGCCATGACCCTGGCCCTGGGCATCGAGCGCGATTTTTTCGACCGCCGCTTCAAGGAGCCGGTCAGCGTCTTGCGCCTGATCCATTACCCGCCGCGGCACACCGCCAGCAGCGACGAACAGCAAGGCGCCGGCGCCCACACCGACTACGGCTGCATCACCCTGCTCTACCAGGACAGCGCCGGCGGCCTGCAGGTGCGCAATGTCCAGGGCCAGTGGATCGACGCACCGCCCATCGAGGGCACCTTCGTGGTCAACCTCGGCGACATGATGGCGCGCTGGAGCAACGACCGTTACCGGTCGACGCCGCACCGGGTGATCAGCCCGCTGGGGGTGGACCGCTATTCGATGCCGTTCTTCGCCGAACCCCATCCGGATACCCGCATCGAATGCCTGCCCGGCTGCCAGGATGCCGGGCATCCGCCGAAGTACCCGGTCACCACCTGCGCCGAATTCCTCTTGTCGCGGTTCGCCGATACCTATGCCTATCGCCGGGAACCGCAAGCGTCCTGATCGCCCGGCGGGTCAGGTTTTGCCGAATCGTCCGCGTGCGCCTGTAGAATGCCTGCCCTTATGGGCGCGATTGGAACCTGACGCGCCCGCGCAGCCCTGGGGAAACCCGGGGCCGGCGCCTGTCATCGAACCTTGCGGTGGGCTTTTCGCCGCAGGATGATGGAGCGCAATACGTTCACGCAGCGCTCGACTGCACCTGATGAGATCACCCCCATGTACGACTGGTTGAACGCCTTGCCCAAGGCCGAACTGCACCTGCACCTCGAAGGATCCCTGGAGCCCGAGCTGCTGTTCGCCCTGGCCGAACGCAACAAGATCGCCCTGCCCTGGAGCGATGTGGAAACCCTGCGCAAGGCTTATGCCTTCAACAACCTGCAAGAGTTCCTCGACCTGTACTACCAGGGCGCGGACGTACTGCGCACCTCCCAGGATTTCTATGACCTGACCTGGGCCTACCTGCTGCGCTGCAAAGAGCAGAACGTCATCCACACCGAACCCTTCTTCGATCCGCAGACCCACACCGATCGCGGCATTCCTTTCGAAGTGGTGCTCAACGGCATCGCCAGCGCGCTCAAGGATGGCGAGCAGCAACTGGGCATCACCAGCGGCCTGATCCTCAGCTTCCTGCGCCACCTGAGCGAAGACCAAGCGCAGAAAACCCTCGACCAGGCACTGCCGTTCCGCGAAGCCTTTGTCGCGGTTGGCCTGGACAGTTCGGAAATGGGGCACCCGCCGAGCAAGTTCCAGCGGGTGTTCGATCGGGCCCGCAGCGAAGGTTTCCTCACTGTCGCCCACGCCGGTGAGGAAGGCCCGCCCGAGTACATCTGGGAAGCCCTCGACCTGCTGAAGATCCAGCGCATCGACCACGGCGTGCGCGCCTTCGAGGACGAGCGACTGATGCAGCGCATCATCGACGAGCAGATCCCGCTGACCGTCTGCCCGCTGTCGAACACCAAGCTCTGCGTGTTCGATCACATGTCGCAGCACAACATCCTCGAGATGCTCGAACGTGGAGTGAAGGTCACGGTGAACTCCGATGACCCGGCCTACTTCGGCGGCTACGTCACCGAGAACTTCCACGCCCTGTACACCCACCTGGGCATGACCCAGGACCAGGCCAAACGCCTGGCGCAGAACAGCCTGGATGCGCGGCTGGTCAAGCCGTAAACCGCCATCGCGGGCAACCTGCCCGCGATACCCCTGTAGCCGCTGCCGAACCACCCGACCACGCCGCGACCGCACTATGTAGCCGCTGCCGAAGGCTGCGCTCGACCGCGAAGCGGGCGCCGCTCTTGAGGGCCTCGAAAGGTTCTTCGAACCTTATCGCAGCCTGCGGCAGCGGCTACAGATCAAACGCCGACTTCGCTCAACTCCTCCAGCCTCTTGCCCCGCGTCTCCATCCCGAACCACCCGACCACGCCGCGACCGCACTATGTAGCCGCTGCCGCAGGCTGCGATCGACCGCGAAACGGGCACCGCTCTTGAGGGCCTCGGAAGGTTCTTCGAACCTTATCGCAGCCTGCGGCAGCGGCTACAGATCAAACGCCGACTTCGCTCAACTCCTCCAGCGTCTTGCCCCGGGTCTCCATCCCGAACAGCCAGACCACCGCCGCGGCGACCGCGAAACACAGCGCGCCCAGGGCGAACACCCCACCCTGCCCGGTCATCGGGAACACCACGCCGGTCACCAAAGGACCGAGCAGCGACCCGATGCGCCCCACCGCCGAGGCGAACCCGGAGCCAGTAGCCCGCGCCGAGGTGGGATACAACTCAGGCGTGTAGGTGTAGAGCACCGCCCACATGCCGAACAGGAAGAACTGCATCAACAGGCCGGAGCCGATCAGCAGCGCCACGTTGCCGCCGAACACCGCGCTCTGCCCGTAGAAGAACGCCATGACCCCACCGCCCAGCAAGGTGATCACGCACACCGGCTTGCGCCCCCAGCGCTCCACCAGCCAGGCGGCCATGAGAAAGCCGGGAATCCCGCCGAGGGAAATCAGCACCGTGTAGTACACCGACTGGGTCACGGCGAAACCCGACTGCTGCAACAAGGCACTGAGCCACGAGGTCAGGCCATAAAAACCCAGCAGGGCAAAGAACCACACACTCCAGATCATCATCGTGCGCTGGCGGTAGAGCGGTGACCAGATCTCGCGCAAGGCCGAGAAGAAGTGCCCCGGCACGCTCTCCACCCGCGGCAGGCGCACCGGCTCGGGCAGGTCCGCACGCTGCAGCGAGGCGCGGACCTTATCCTCGATCCGCCGCAGCACCTGGTCGGCATCGGCGTGCCGCCCGGCCTGCTCCAGCCAGCGCGGCGACTCGGGGATGAAGAAACGGATCGCCAGCACGAACACCGCCGGGATCGCCAGGACCAGGAAGATGTCGCGCCAGCCGATCAGCGGCAGCAGGAAGTACGAAAGCACGCCCGCCGCGACAAAACCCAGCGGCCAGAAGCCGTCCATCAAGGCGATATAGCGCCCGCGCCGCTTGGCCGGGATCATCTCCGAGAGCATCGACTGGGCGATGGGAAACTCCATGCCCATGCCGATCCCCAGCAGCACCCGGAACAGGGTCAGGCTGTCCACCGTCTGCGCCGTGGAGCACAGGTAACTGGCGATGCCCCAGAGCACGATGCTCCACTGGAACACCGGCTTGCGCCCGAAGCGGTCGGCGAGCATGCCCGACAGCGACGCGCCGACCACCATGCCGAAGAAACTCGAACTGGCCAGCAGGCCGGCCTGGGCCGTGCTCAGGCCGAACTCGGCTTTGATCGAGCCGAGCAGGAACGTCATCATCGCCAGGTCCATGGAGTCGAAGAAAAACGCCAGGGCGATGATGATGAAAATGACCCGGTGATAACCGCTGATGGGCAAGCGTTCCAGACGCTCCGCCGCACTGTATCCCTGACTTGCCATGCCCCGTCCCCCCGATTGAATGGTCTGCAATCGAGTGTGCAAGATCGACGCCGCCGCTCAGTGCTGGATGCGACCTGCCCGCACCCGGCAACGACGCCGCCGGCCAGGGTCAGTGATCGGCGTGGGTGGGCTTGGGGTAATGCGTGGAAACTTCAGCGCAGCGCGCCTGCAACATGTCCCGCAGCAGCTTCACCGGTTTGCTCAGTTGCGCCCGATGGGCGCACAACAGGTTCAGCGGTGCCCATTCGCAGCGCAGCTCCGGCAGCAGCACCTTGAGACGCCCGGCCAGCACATCGGCCGCCACGTCGAGCCAGGACTTGTAGGCGATACCCCGCCCCGCCACCGCCCACAGGCGCACCACATCGGCGTCGTCGCTGAAACGATCGCCGCTGACCGTCAGGCCGACCTCGCGCTTGCCGTCGTGAAAACTCCAATGGTCATGCACCCGGCTGCCGAGCATGTAGAGCAGGCAATTGTGCTGGGCCAATTGCTCCAGCTGACGCGGCTCGCCGTGGCGGGCCAGGTACTCGGGGGCGGCCACCAGCACCCGGCGGTTCTGCGGCGCGACAGGCAAGGCCACCAGGCTGGAGTCTTCCGGTTCGCCGTAACGCAGGGCGATGTCCACCGGCTGGCGAAACAGGTCGGCGATACGGTCGCCCAGCAGCAGGCGCAGCGTGAGCTTGGGGTGCTCCAGCTGGAACTGGTCGAGCCAGGGCAGCAACAGATTGCGGCCGAAATCCGAGGGCGCGGACAGCTGGAGAACGCCGCTGACCTGATCCTGCCCGCTGGCCAGCAGGCGCCGGCCTTCCTCCAGGTTGCTCAGGGCCGCGCGAGCGTATTCGAGAAACCCTTCGCCCTCGGCGGTCAGGCGCAGGCTGCGGGTCGAACGCGCCAGCAGCCGGGCGCCGAGCTGCTGCTCGATACGCTTGAGGGCCGCGCTGGCCACCGCCGCCGACAGGTCCATGACCCGCGCCGCGGCGGACAGGCTGCCGAGGTCCGCGGCGCGCACGAACAATTGCAGGTCATCGAATCGCAGCATCTGGCTCACCGGGCATTATCAAAAAAATATTGAAAGAGACTGCTGTTTTAGCCGGTTTTATCTTCCGGGGAAATGACCAATGATCGGCCTACCGTCATATCAGCTCGTCACACCAGCCTTTGAAGGAACTCCCTATGTCGCAAGCCTTTACCGCCATCGCCACTCTGGTCGCCAAGAGCGGCCAGCAGGCCGTGCTCAAGCGCGAACTCAGCGCCCTGGTGCAACCGAGCCGTGAAGAAGCCGGCTGCCAGTACTACAACCTGCACCAGGACGCCGAGGCCCCAGGCACCTTCTATGTACTGGAACGCTGGGATGACGAGGCAGCCCTGGAGTTTCACAACGCCACACCGCACTTCCAGCATTTTCTCAGCCAGACCCGCGAGGCGATCGAGCACTTCGAGCTCAAGCGCCTGCTGCTCCTCTGACCCAACCTTCATCTTCATCAGGAAAACCCACCATGAAAGCTATCGCCTACTACGCCTCCCTGCCGATCGACGATCCCCTGTCCCTGCAAGACATCGAACTGCCGGAACCGCTCGCCGGCCCCCGCGACCTGCTGGTGGAAGTCAAAGCCATCTCGGTCAACCCGGTGGACACCAAGGTCCGCCAGAACGTCCAGCCTGAAGGTGGCGCCGCCAAGGTGCTGGGCTGGGACGTGGCCGGGGTGGTCAAGGCGGTGGGCAGCGACGTCAGCCTGTTCAAGGCCGGTGACAAGGTGTTCTACGCCGGCTCGATCGCCCGCGCCGGTGGCAACAGCGAGCTGCACGTGGTCGACGAACGCATCGTCGGCCATATGCCCAAGAGCCTGGGCTTCGCCGAAGCCGCCGCCCTGCCGCTGACCGCGATCACCGCCTGGGAACTGCTGTTCGAACGCCTGCAGATCGCCGAAGGCCAGGCCGATCGGCAGCAGAGCCTGTTGATCGTCGGCGCGGCCGGCGGCGTCGGTTCGATCCTCACCCAACTGGCCAGCCAGCTCACCGGGCTCAAGGTCATCGGCAGCGCCTCGCGCGCCGAAACCCAGGGCTGGGTGCGCGAACTGGGCGCCGACCTGGTGATCGACCACAGCCAGCCGTTGAGCCAGGAACTGAAAAAAGCCGGCCAGGCCAGCGTCACCCATGTCGCCAGCCTGACCCAGACCGAAGCGCACCTGGACGAGTTGGTCGAGGCCCTCGCGCCCCAGGGCCGGCTGGCGCTGATCGACGATCCGCAAACCCTCGACGTGACCAAGCTCAAGCGCAAGAGCCTGTCGCTGCACTGGGAGTTCATGTACACCCGCTCGCTGTTCGAAACCGCGGACATGCAGGAGCAGCACAAGCTGCTCAATCGCGTCGCCGAGTTGATCGACGCCGGCACCTTGAAGACCACCCTCGGCGAGCACTTCGGCACGATCAACGCGGCCAACCTGCGGCGCGCCCATGCGCTGCTGGAAAGCGGCAAGGCCAAGGGCAAGATCGTGCTCGAAGGCTTCTGAGGCGGGGAGCGGACGGCGTCCTGCCGGCTCCGGAAAGGGGCAGGATGCCGTCAGTCCGAGAGTTGATCCTTGTCATACTTGTGACCGTATTCGGGTCTACACTGGGGGCCTTTGCAATGCAGTCTTTTACGCTAGGAGGTCAGCAATGAAGATCCTGATAAAAGAATTGGCAAAATCCAAAGGCACCCAATGGCAGGTTCAACTCGACCAGCATGCGGTGACCTTCCGCAGCGAGGCCGAAGCCCGAGCCTTCGCCAATACGCTGGAAACGCGTCTGCAAGCCCCCCACCGCTTCCCCGAAAGCCAACAACGCGCCGCCGGCTGATTACAGCTGGGCGGCTTGCAGTGCCCTGGCGTTCTGCAATTTGCGGGTGACCATCGCCAGCGTCACCACCAGAATCCCACACAGGCTGATGACCGTTGCCATCGGCACGGCGCTGCCATCGTGCAACACGCCCACCAACGCCGCGGCGCCGGCCGCCACGCTGAACTGCAGACAGCCGAGCATCGCCGAGGCACTGCCGGCCCGCGCGCCCTGACCGTTCATGGCGCAGGCCGAGGCATTGGGAAGGATGCAGCCCAGGCTGGCGATACAAATGAACAGCGGTGCCAGCAGCGGCCAGAGTTGTGCCGGGTGCAGCGAACTGACGGCGAGCAAGGCCAGGCCACCCAACAGGTAGATCCACACCGTGCGTGCCAGCAGGAACGCCGGGCCACGCTTGGCCAGCAACCGCGCATTGATCTGCGCCACCAGGATGAAGCCGCCGGTGTTGATCCCGAAGAACCAGCCGAAATGCTCGGCCGGCACACCGTAGAGTTTGATGAAAACGAAAGGCGAACCGGCGATGTAGGCGAACATCCCGGCGATGGCGATGCCCCCGGTCAGGGCATGGCCGAGGAACACCCGGTCAGCCAGCAGCCGACCGTACTGGCGCAAAGCGCCGGACAACGGCTGGCGCGGCACATGGGCCGGCAGGCTTTCCGGCAAGCCCAGGGCTACCGCCAGGCCGGCCAGGGCACTGAACAGAGTCAGCATGATGAAGATCGACTGCCAGCCGTAGAGATTCACCAGCAGGCCGCCGAGCATCGGCGCCAGGATCGGCGCCAGGCCCATGACCAGCATCAGTTGGGAAAACACCTTGGCCGAACCCACCGCGTCGCACTTGTCGCTGACCACCGCCCGGGAAATCACCATGCCCGCGCAGCCGCCCAAGGCCTGGACGAACCGCGCGCCGATCAGCCATTCCAGGTTCGGCGCGTAGGCACAGGCCAGGGACGCCAGGGTGAACAGCCCCACCCCGGCCAGCAACGGGATGCGCCGGCCAAAGCGGTCGGCCACCGGGCCGTAGGCGAGCTGGCCGATGGAGAGGCCGAGGAAGTAGGCCGCCAGGGTCAGCTGAACGTGTTTTTCATCGGTGCCAAAGGCCAGCGCCATCGCCGGGAACGCCGGCAGATAGAAGTCGATGGCCAGAGGACCGAAGGCGCTCAGGGCGCCGAGAATCAGGATTGTGCGAAAGTTCATCAGGCATCCAGGTGCGGGTCGGTCGGCAGCCCGACAGTTTATCCGCGCTTGGAGGCCTTGAACATTCCGATAGGTCGCTAACTATTAAAAAGACCGGCTAAATCCGCTCACGCCAGCTTGACCGCATAGCCTTCTTCGCTGATCAGGCTGATCACCTCGTCGGCGGACAAGCGGCTTTCCACGCCCACTTCCCGGGCCCCGAGATCGACCTTGACGCTGGCCGCCGGATCCTTGCTCTGCACCGCCTGGGTGATGGCCCGGACGCAGTGACCGCAGGACATACCTTCGACATTGAACACTTGCATGACGCTTCTCCTGTAGTGAGGGTTGTCGCCAGTCTCGACCTTGCCATCATGGCAAGGTCAAGTTCCGGATGCATCTGCCGGGCTGGCAATCGGCGACGCGCTCGGCCAAGCTTCATCCCTCTACGACACGACACTAGGAGATTCAGCCATGCGCTGGTCGGTTATCAGCCTGTTCAGCCTCCTCGGCCTGATCGCGGCATCCCCTTCGGTCAACGCCGCTGGTGAGGACTACGGCGTCCTGATCATTTCCCGGGAACGCCTGGAAGTCGCCACCTCCTGCGAAATCGGCCTGTACATCGAGGATCAGTTGGCGGGCCGGCTGTTCCAGGAACAAGCCACGTCCTTCAACCTGCCGCCGGGCAAAGTCTCGCTGCGCCTGAAACTGCTGCCGGGGCAGATGCCGGGCTGCAACCCGGGCATGCTGGCGCCAAGCTCCCAGGACATCAGCCTCAAGGCCGGCGACGTACTGAAGTTCCGCATCGCCATGAGCCCGTCGGGCCTGCACCTCCAGCGCACCGGCCTGGGATACTGAGGCCCCGGGTCGTCGCCTGCGCCCTGTCCCTCCCCGGAACCGGCACGGGCGACGATCCAGGCGCTACCCCCGAGACAGATTGAAGCACCCCGCACCATGGCGCTTGACCTTGCCAGCATGGCAAGGTTGATCCTGTAGACCACCGTTTACAGGGAGTGTCAGTGATGTCCGAATCAACCACCTTTGACCTGCCGATTGCCGGCATGACCTGCGCCAGCTGCGCCGGGCGCGTGGAACGCGCCTTGAGCAAGGTCGCGGGCGCCGCGGCCGTCAGCGTCAACCTCGCCACCGAACAGGCCCGTGTCCAGGCGCCCAGCGACAGCCTGCCGGCGCTGATGGCCGCGGTGCAGGATGCCGGCTACAGCGTGCCGGCCCACAGCCTGGAACTGAACATCGGCGGCATGACCTGCGCCTCCTGCGTCGGCCGTGTGGAACGCGCGCTGGCCAAGGTGGCCGGGGTCACCCGGGTCAGCGTCAACCTGGCCAACGAACGCGCGCATATCGATCTGCTGGGCCAGGTCGATAGCGCCGACTTGATCGCCGCCGTCAGCAAGGCGGGCTACTCCGCCACCCTGTGGCAGGCCGAACACCCCGAGCGCGACGATCAGGAACAACGCCTGCGGCGCGAACGCTGGTCCCTGGTGCTGGCGATCCTGCTGGCCCTGCCGCTGGTACTGCCCATGGTGGTGCAACCCTTTGGCCTGCACTGGATGCTGCCGGCCTGGGCGCAGTTCGTCCTGGCCACGCCGGTGCAATTCATCTTCGGTGCGCGTTTTTATGTCGCCGCCTGGAAAGCCGTGCGCGCCGGCGCCGGCAACATGGACCTGCTGGTGGCCCTGGGCACCAGCGCCGGTTACGGCTTGAGCCTCTACCAATGGGCCATCACCCCCGCCGGCGGCATGCCGCATCTGTACTTCGAGGCCTCGGCCGTGGTCATCGCCCTGGTGCTGCTGGGCAAGTACCTGGAAAGCCGCGCCAAACGCCAGACCGCCAGCGCCATCCGCGCCCTCGAAGCCTTGCGCCCGGAACGGGCGATCCAGGTCATCGATGGCCGTGAGCAGGAAGTGGCGATCAGCGCCCTGCGCCTGAACGACCTGGTGCTGGTCAAGCCCGGCGAGCGCTTCCCGGTGGACGGCGAAGTGGTCGAAGGCCAGAGCCATGCCGACGAAGCCCTGATCAGCGGTGAAAGCCTGCCGGTACCGAAACAACCTGGCGACCCGGTCACCGGCGGCGCCATCAACGGCGAAGGCCGGCTGCTGGTGCGGACCCTGGCCCTCGGCGCGGAAACCGTGCTGGCGCGCATCATCCGCCTGGTGGAAGACGCCCAGGCCGGCAAGGCACCGATCCAGAAACTGGTGGACCGGGTCAGCCAGGTATTCGTGCCGGCGGTGCTGGTGCTGGCCCTGGCGACGCTGATCGGCTGGTGGCTGTATGGCGCGCCGCTGGAAACCGCGCTGATCAATGCGGTCGCGGTGCTGGTCATCGCCTGTCCCTGCGCGCTGGGGCTGGCCACGCCGACCGCGATCATGGCCGGCACCGGCGTCGCCGCCCGCCACGGAATCCTGATCAAGGACGCCGAAGCCCTGGAGCGCGCCCATGAAGTCAGCACGGTGGTCTTCGACAAGACCGGCACCCTGACCTCCGGCACGCCACGCATCGCCCACCTGGATGCGGTCGATGGCAACGAAGACCACCTGCTGCAATTGGCTGGCGCCCTGCAACGCGGCAGCGAACACCCGCTGGCCAAGGCGGTTCTCGACCTGTGCGCCGAACGCCAGCTGGCGGTGGCCGACGTCAGCGCCAGCCAGTCCCTGACCGGCCGCGGCATTGCCGGCACCCTGGACGGCCGCCAACTGGCCCTGGGCAACCGACGCCTGCTGGAAGAAAGCGGCCTGCAGGCCGGCGACCTGGCGGCCTCGGCCCAGGCTTGGGAAACCGAAGGCCGCACCCTGTCCTGGCTGATCGAACAACAGCCACAACCACGTGTACTGGGCCTGTTCGCCTTTGGCGACACCCTCAAGCCCGGCGCCCTGCAAGCGGTGCAGCAACTGAGCGCGCGCCATATCGGCAGCCACCTGCTGACCGGCGACAACCGCGGCAGCGCCAAGGTGGTCGCCGAGGCCCTGGGTATTACTGACGTGCACGCCGAAGTGCTGCCCGCCGACAAGGCCGCCACCGTCGCCGAACTGAAAAAGACCGGCGTGGTGGCAATGGTCGGCGACGGCATCAACGACGCCCCGGCCCTGGCCGCCGCCGATATCGGCATCGCCATGGGCGGGGGAACCGATGTGGCGATGCACGCGGCGGGGATCACCCTGATGCGCGGCGACCCGCGCCTGGTGCCGGCGGCCCTGGAGATCAGCCGCAAGACCTACGCGAAGATCCGCCAGAACCTGTTCTGGGCCTTCGTCTACAACCTGATCGGCATTCCGCTGGCGGCGTTCGGCCTGCTCAACCCGGTGCTGGCCGGGGCGGCCATGGCGCTGTCCAGCGTCAGCGTGGTGAGCAATGCGCTACTGTTGAAAACCTGGAAACCCAAAGACCTGGAGGACGCTCGATGAACATCGGCCAAGCAGCCCGCAAAAGCGGCCTGAGCGCCAAGATGATCCGCTACTACGAGTCCATCGGCCTGCTCCGGCCGGCCCATCGCAGCGACAGCGGCTACCGCCTGTACGGTGACGACGACCTGCACAGCCTGGCCTTTATCAAGCGCTCGCGGGACCTGGGGTTTTCCCTGGAGGAAGTGGGCAAGCTGCTGACCCTGTGGCAGGACCGCCAGCGCGCCAGCGCCGATGTCAAAGCCCTGGCCCGCCAGCACATCGACGAGCTCAACCGGAAAATCGCCGAGCTGGCCGGGTTGCGCGACACCCTGCAGGACCTGGTGCAGCACTGCCACGGCGACCATCGCCCGGATTGCCCGATTCTCAAGGACCTGGCTTCGGGCGGGTGCTGCACGCCCCTATGACCTGTAGCCGTTGCCGCAGGCTGCGATAAGGGCCGAAGGCTTTTCTGGCGGTTTCAAGAGCAGCGCCTGCTTCGCAGTCGATAGCAGCCTATCGGCAGCGGCTACGTGATTCACGGGTACAAAAAATCCGGCTATTGCCGGATTTTTTGTATTCGGGAATCACTGCATCCAGGGCGGAGGCGGTGGTTCCTCGGACTTGGCCGGTGGCGCGTCGTCGGCCATGCGCATGGCCTGGCGCCGTTCCTCGTCCAGGCGCGCCGCCTCGATCTCCCGCAGCACGCCGCCGACATCCGCCAGTTCTTCCGGATCGTCGAACTCGCCGGTCAACACGCTGGCCGGGTGCAGGGTGCCGGCTTCGTACAGGGCCCACATCTCCTTGGCGTAGCGGGTGCGCTTGAGCTCCGGGGCGAAACGCCCGAAGTAGGACGCCATGTTGCCGACATCCCGCTCCAGCATGCTGAAGGCGTGGTTGTTGCCCGCCGCATCCACCGCCTGGGGCAGGTCGATGATCACCGGGCCGTCGGGGGTCAACAGCACGTTGAACTCGGACAGGTCACCGTGCACCAGGCCGGTACACAGCATCAGCACGATCTGGGAAATCAGGAAGGCGTGATATTCGCGGGCCTGATCCGGCTCCAGCACCACGTCGTTCAGGCGTGGCGCGGCATCGCCGTATTCATCCGCCACCAGCTCCATCAGCAGCACGCCTTCGAGGAAGTCGAACGGCTTGGGCACCCGCACGCCGGCGTTGGCCAGGCGGAACAGCGCCGCCACTTCGGCGTTCTGCCAGGCGTCCTCGGTCTCCTTGCGCCCGAACTTGGACCCCTTGGCCATCGCGCGAGCCTGACGGCTGTTGCGCACCTTGCGGCCTTCCTGATACTCGGCCGCCTGACGAAAACTTCGTTTGTTCGCCTCCTTGTAAACCTTGGCGCAACGTAATTCGTTGCCGCAGCGCACCACATAAACAGCTGCTTCTTTACCACTCATGAGTGGGCGCAGCACCTCGTCGACCAGACCGTCCTCGATCAGGGGTTCAATGCGTTTTGGAGTCTTCATCAGCTTTTATCAGGGGTCCTTTATTACCAAACACGCGAATGTCACTCGTTATACGGCAATCCTCGCACCACGGGGAGAGGTTACCGACCTACGACAGTGCCGATGCACTCAATGTGCCAGGTCAACCCGTCATGTCGACAGGCTCGACCGACCAGGATCATAGCCCAGTGCTCGGCGGCTGCCCGTTACTAAAGGCCGGGGTATAGGTGACAGAAGCTGACGAGTGCTTCGCGCTCGATCGCGAGCA
Source organism: Pseudomonas sp. LAMO17WK12:I10 (assembly GCF_900215185.1). Lineage (NCBI taxonomy): Bacteria > Pseudomonadati > Pseudomonadota > Gammaproteobacteria > Pseudomonadales > Pseudomonadaceae > Pseudomonas > Pseudomonas sp. LAMO17WK12:I10. The sequence continues at coordinate 30,302 of NZ_OBDX01000029.1, forward strand.
AGCTCGCTCCTACAGGGGCCGCCACTGCGCAAACACCTGGCCCCTCAACGCTCGACAATCGCCGTCACGCCCTGGCCTCCGGCGGCGCAGATCGAAATCAGGCCACGCCCCTGCCCCGCCACTTCCAGCAGCTTCGCCAGGTTGGCGACAATGCGCCCGCCGGTGGCGGCGAACGGATGCCCGGCGGCCAGCGAACTGCCTTTGACATTCAGCCGGCTGCGGTCGATGGAGCCCAAGGGCGCGTCCAGCCCCAGGCGGGTCTTGCAGTAGTCCGCGTCCTCCCAGGCCTTGAGCGTGCACAGCACCTGCGCGGCGAAGGCCTCATGGATTTCGTAGTAATCGAAGTCCTGCAGTGTCAGGCCATTGCGGGCCAGCAAGCGCGGCACCGCGTAGACCGGCGCCATCAGCAGCCCTTCCGCGCCGTGGACGAAATCCACCGCCGCCGCTTCGCCGTCGCGCAGATAGGCGAGGATCGGCAAGCCACGTTCCTTCGCCCATTCCTCACTGCCCAACAGCACCAGGGACGCGCCATCGGTCAACGGCGTGGAGTTGCCCGCGGTCAGGGTGGCTTTGTCGCCGCGCTCGAACACCGGCTTCAACGACGCCAGCTTTTCCAGGGTCAGGTCCGGGCGCAGGTTGTTGTCGCGGGTCAGGCCGAGGAAGGGGGTCATCAGGTCGTCGTGCCAACCCTCGACATAGGCGGCGGCCATTTTCTGATGGCTCTCCAGCGCCAACTGATCCTGCTCGTCGCGGAGAATGTTCCAGGTTTGCGCCATCCGCTCGCAGTGCTGGCCCATGGACAAGCCGGTCCGCGGTTCGCCATTGCGCGGCAGTTCCGGCTTAAGGTGCCGGGGGCGCAGTTGCAGGAAGCTCTTGAGCTTGTCACCCAGGGTCTTGCCGCGGTTGGCTTGCAGCAGGATCTTGCGCAGCCCCTCGTTGACCCCGATCGGCGCGTCCGAGGTGGTATCGACGCCGCCGGCGATGCCGCATTCGATCTGCCCTAGGGCGATCTTGTTGGCCACCAGCAACGCCGCTTCCAGGCCGGTGCCGCAGGCTTGCTGGATATCGTAGGCCGGGGTGGTCGGCGACAGCCGTGAGCCGAGCACGCATTCGCGGGTCAGGTTGAAATCCCGGGAATGCTTGAGCACCGCGCCAGCGGCCACTTCGCCCATGCGCAGGCCGTGCAGGCGGTAGCGTTCGATCAGGCCTTCCAGGGCCGCGGTCAGCATGGCCTGGTTGCTCGCGGTGGCGTAAGGCCCGTTGGAACGGGCAAAGGGGATGCGGTTGCCGCCGATAATCGCAACACGACGCAGCTGAGTCATGAAAAGCTCCCTATTCTGTGAGTGGCACAACCGACAAGCGTAGGTTGTATCTCATGGATCGAACGACCAAAGGCCCTTCGTGGTCCACACTTTGAACCCCGGTTCCTGGAGCGTGTTCCATGTCAGATCGTTACATCGACTTCGCCAACTCGTCCATCGGCCACCGCCTGGTCGGGGCCCTTGGCCTGCCGTCGCCGGTGCGTCTGGAGCGCTGGCAGGCCGGCCGCATGCGTCCGGTCGAGGGTGCGCTGCTGATCGGCGGCGGCCCGCTGACCCAGCAGGTCGGCGCCATCGCCCCGCGGCTGACCGAGAGCATCTACAGCTACGGCACCGATCCGACCCTCGCCACGGCCTGGATTCCCGGCCACGGCCCCAAGCTCAAGGCCGTGGTGTTCGACGCCAGCGACCTCCTGCAGACCGACCCGCTCAAGCAACTGCGCGAATTTTTCCAGCCGCTGATGAAGAACCTCGAACCCAGCGCGCACCTGGTGATTCTCGGCCGCGCCCCGGAAACCCTCGGCGATCCGTTCGCCGCCAGCGCCCAACGCGCCCTGGAGGGCTTCAGCCGTTCGCTGGCCAAGGAGCTGCGCGGTGGCGCCACCCTGCAATTGCTCTATGTCGGCGAGGGTGCCGAAAGCCAGCTGGAAGGCGCGCTGCGCTTCTTCCTCTCGCCGAAAAGCGCTTACATCTCCGGCCAGGCGATCCGCCTGAACCCCTGCGCGACCCAGGTCCAGGACTGGACCCGGCCGCTGGCCGGCGCGCGGGCACTGGTCACCGGCGCGGCGCGCGGCATCGGCGCCTCGATCGCCGAGACCCTGGCCCGGGATGGCGCCCAGGTGGTGCTGCTGGATGTGCCCGCCGCCAAGACCGACCTCGAAGCCCTGGCCGCGCGCCTGGGCGGCCACGCGATCACCCTGGATATCTGCGCCGAGGACGCCGCGACCCGGCTGGTGGAACAGTTGCCGGACGGCATCGACATCGTGGTGCACAACGCCGGCATCACCCGCGACAAGACCCTGGCCAACATGACCCCGGAATTCTGGGACGCGGTGCTGGCGGTCAACCTCAACGCGCCGCAGGTACTGACCAAGGCGCTGCTGGACAGTGGCACCCTGCACGACAATGGCCGGCTGATCCTGCTGGCGTCCATCAGCGGTATCGCCGGCAACCGCGGGCAGACCAACTATGCGGCGAGCAAGGCCGGGCTGATCGGCCTGGCCCAGTCCTGGGCCCCGCTGTTGCAAGAGCGCGGCATCAGCATCAACGCCGTGGCCCCGGGCTTTATCGAAACCCAGATGACCGCGCACATTCCGTTCGCCCTGCGCGAGGCCGGGCGGCGCATGAGTTCGCTGGGGCAAGGCGGCCTGCCGCAGGACGTCGCCGAAGCCGTGGCCTGGCTCGCCCAGCCGGGCAGTGGCGCGGTCAGCGGGCAAGCGCTGCGAGTCTGTGGGCAAAGCGTATTGGGAGCGTGAACATGAGCCTGCAATGGCATCAGCTGGATACCCCGCCGAACCTGCCCGAGCTGTACTGGAAGGCCGCGATCCGCCGCAAGATCACCGGCACCGAGCTGCCTGAGTATGGCCTGCGCCGCCAGGTGAGCGTGCAGCCGGCGAAGCTTGCGGCCTATCGCCAGGTCTGCGGCTTTACCGAGAACGGCCTGCTGCCGCCGACCTATCCCCATGTGCTGGCGTTCGCCCTGCAGATGCAATTACTGACCGCCAGCGACTTCCCCTTTCCGCTACTGGGGCTGATCCATCTGGCCAACCGCATTCGCGTGCTACGGCCCATGGGTGGGGTCGGCAACTTGAGCATCGGGGTGCGTGCGGACAACGTGCAGCCCCATGCCAAAGGCGCGGTTTTCGATCTGTTGACCTACGTCGACGACGCCCTGGGACCGCTGTGGGAAGCACAAAGCCGGATGCTCTGTCGGGGTGTGCAACTGCCGGGCGAAGCACCGGCCGAAGAGCCGTCGGCCGAGGCCAGCCTCAGCGAGCTGACGCGCTGGCAAGCCCCCGCCGACATCGGCCGGCGTTACGCCCGGGTGTCCGGCGACTACAATCCGATTCACCTGAGCGCCATCAGCGCCCGAATGTTCGGTTTCCCCCAGGCCATCGCCCACGGCCTGTGGAACAAAGCGCGGACCCTGGCGGCATTGAGCAAACATTTGCCGGCGGCTCCTATCGAGATCGCCGTGGACTTCAGAAAACCGGTGCGCCTGCCCAGCGAGGTGTGCCTGCTGGCAAGCGCCGCGGGCTCGAGCGGTGACCTGCGCCTGACCGGCGCGGGCGACCTGGAACATATGAGCGGGCGCTGGCAGCCGCTGGCCTGAGCCCGTCTCAACCGCGACGAATCAGGAACACTCCCACCAGGATCAGCACCAGCCCGGCAATCTTGCCCAGGCTGATGGGTGCCTCGCGAAACCCCGCCCAGCCGAAATGGTCCAGCGCCATGGCCATGCCCAACTGCCCGGCGAGTACCAGGGCCATGAACAGCATCGCGCCGATCCGTGGCCCGGCGAAGGCCGCGGTGGCAATGAAAAACGCCCCCAGCAGACCGCCGCACCAGTGCCACCAGGTCAGGCTTTTCAAGGCCGTCAGGCCGGGCACTTCGCGCTGGGCCATGGCCAGGACCAGCAAGGCCACGGTACCGACAAAAAACGAGATCAGCGCCGCCGCCAGCACGCTGGAAACCTGCTTGGCCAATTGGCCGTTGATTCCCGCTTGCAGGGGTAAAAAAGCACCGGCAATCACCGGCAGGCAAAGCAGCCACCAGACAGGGGCAGGCATAAAGTTTCTCCAGAAAAAAAGCCAGGCCGCGGATTATAAGGCAAGTTGACGCCAAATCCGTGGCGGGGTCGCCAGGCAATTAATTGTATATATATAACTTTCGTTCAAGCGCCCTCAGAGCTTTCACTTAAAAAAATACAACATACTGATTAATAAGATCTTTTAAAAAACATATTCGTTTACCACACCTTTGGTATTAGTCCCTCCGCGGGAGCAAAAACAGCCGATATATAAGTTGTTAATACCAAGTTGAGAATGGTGAAAAAAAGCACTTGGACCTTTTATAGCGACTACGGACGAAAACATCTCCAGCAACAGAACTGGAGAGTTATCGAAGACAACAAAACGTTGTAACAGGTGCAAGGAATCTCACTCATGAAAACTCAAGTCTGGTTGAAAACAAGCACAGCGCTGGCCCTGATCCTGGCCCTCGGCCTGACCGGTTGCAGCAGCGGCGGTGGCGGCCACAAGAGCAGTTCCGGCAGCTCCTCGCCCGACAGCGCGGCAGGTACCGACAGTGGCTCTGGCGGCTCCGGCGATGGTTCGGGCGGTGCCGGCGGCACCGGTGGCGGCACCGCGGGCACAGGCGGGACCGGCGGAATCGATGGCGGAACTGATGGTACAGGCGGGATCGGCGGCGGTACGGGTGGTACAGGTGGAACCGGCGGCGGCACGGCAGGGACGGGTGGCACCGGCGGGACCGGAGGCACGGGTGGCGGTACCGGTGGAGGTGGCGGCACCGACCCGACCAACCCAACGGATCCGACCGACCCGACAACACCCACCACTACCCCGTTGGTCACCTCGACCCTGGTGTCCGACCTCGGCACCACCATCAGCGGTGTCGGCGATGGCGTCAGTAACCTCAGCAACGCATTGACCCCGCTTCCGGTAGTCGGTGGTGTACTGCAGAGCGCAGTGAATACCACCGGCAATGTGGTCGATACCGTGGGCGATGGCCTGACCAATGGCCTCGGCCAACTGGGCAGCGATCCACAGGCCTTGAGCAAGACCACGGCCATAGTCGGCAACGTGGTGTCGGACGTCGGCGATGGCGTCTCGGACATCAGCGGCAAGCTGGCCACCAGTACCAGCAGCATTCCCCTGGTGGGCGGCGTGGTCACCAAAGTGGCGCCGGTACTCGACGGCGTCGGCGACAAGGTCAGCATGCTCGGCGACACCCTCACCACCGTGACCAGTAGCGGCCCCCTGGGGACAGTGACAGACAAGGTCGGCAACAACCTGCTGGTGCCGGTCGTCACCCTGGCAGAAGGCTTGACCGGCAAGGTGGTCAGCTCCACGGGCCTGAGCGCTCCGGTCGGCGGCCTGATCGACAAGGTGGCAACGACCGTCGATGGCCTGGGCGACAAAGTCACCGCCACGGGCAGTGGCAACACGCTGACCAATACCCTGGGCGGCACCCTGAACAATGTCGCCACCACTATCGGCAATACCAGCAGCCTGACGACCGCCCCGAGCACCGGCGGGGGAACCATTGGCGGCGCCGGCCTGCTGGAAACCGTCGGCGGTGCGGTGGTCAACCTGGGTACCGGCTTGAATGCCGGCAACACCAACACCCTGGTCAGCGCCACAGGGGTAAGCACAGCCTCGGTCGGCAACGTCGTAGCCTCGGTGGGTGGAGCCCTGGGCGGCACGGGTGTGGCCAATGTCGGCGCCACTGCGCCACTGGCCGGTGTCGGCGCCACGGTCGGCGCAGCGTTGAACCCGGTCACCACGACCGTCACCGGCCTGACCCAGCAAGTAGGCGCCACGACCGGCACCGGCACCCCCATCGCCGGTCTGCTCACCCAGGTAGGCGGCGCCGTCAGCGGTGCGGGTACCACGATCACGGCAAGCGCCCCTAACCCTGTGGTGACTGCCGTGGGCCAGACCGTGAACACCCTGGGGGCCACGGTCACCTCGGTCGGGACCCTGGTCGACGGTGGCACTGCCAGCGGCAGCGGGACCACGGGCGTGCTGGGCGGTGTACTCGGTGGCTTGACCGGAACCCTGGGCGGCACCCGATAAGCGTTTTGCACCTGGCCGATTCGACGGCCCTACCTACAGCGCCTACGCTTGGTTGGAGACGAGGGATTCGATTGAGTCTCTCGTCTTTTTCTTGCCTGGAGCATGACGGTTGCAGTCCTTGATCAAGGCCAAGACCCTGACAAGCGCCGCCGATTGAAGTACCTCTCGCGTTGCTGCGACTTGACCATGGAGTGTCCTATGCGCGCTTTGGCTCCCTTGCTGTTAGTCTCGCTTTGCTCATACGTCCACGCCGAAAACCTTCCCAGCTTTCTCAATAGCAACGAAACCATCCGCAATCTGCCGGTACCCAACCTGCCGGCCGACGCCTACCGACCCACGACCCCGGCGCCCAAACTGGCGCCCCCCACGGAACCCCAGGCCCAGCCCCTGATGATGGGCACCACAGTCAACGTCAGCACCGTGCAGATCGAGGGCGGCACCCTCTATCCGCTGAGCGAGCTGGCAGAGATCTACAAGCCGCTGATCGGCCATGAGAGCACCCTGGGGCAACTGATCGAAGCCACCCGGGAAATCACCCGCCGCTACCAGCAGGACGGCTACCTGTTGTCCTATGCGTTCCTGCCGCAACAGAGCTTCGACCAGGGCACCGTGCGCGTGGTCCTGGTGGAGGGCTACATCAAGGACTATCAGCTACAGGGCGATATCGGCCCGGTCTCGGCCTACCTCGACAAACTGGTGGCAAAACTCAAGGCCGAACGGCCGCTGACCCGCAAGACCTTCGAGCACTACACCACCCTGATGAGCCGCATTCCCGGGGTCACCCTGCAAGCCCAGGTGCCGCCACCGGGAACCACTGACGGCGCGGCCTACCTGATTGCCCAGGCCAGCCGCAAACCGTTCACCAGCAGCCTCAGCACTACCGACGACAACCGCAATGGCCTGCAAGCGCTGCTGGCGGTCAGCAGCAACTCGCAGACCTCCATGGGCGAGCAGGTAACCCTCAGCGGCCTGTTCCCGCCGGGGGACGATCACGAGCGCTACTACCGCCTGGACTACAACCAGTTTCTCAATGACGAAGGCACCCAGCTGAGCCTGTACGGCACGCGCTACCGCGCCGACCCGGGGACCAATGTGCGGCTCGACAACGGCCTCGAACTCAAGCCCCATCGGGAGAACGACCGCTATTCCATAGGCTTGAGCCACCCGGTCATCGCCGCGCCCAACGAGCTGCTGATCCTGGGTTCGCGCCTGTATGCGGTCAACGACAAGACCCGCTATCAAGTGGTCGGTTATCCGCAGAGCGTCGAACTGAAAACCGACATTCGCGCCCTGGCCTTCGAGGGCGACTGGCGCAAGGCCAACGCACGCCAACTAAGGATTCTCAGTGCCGGGGTGTACCAGGGGCTGGACGCCCTGGGCGCGAAGACCAACGACAACCTGTACGACCTGGACTTCTTCCGCGTGCGCCTGTCCGGCGTGCAGAGCGACAAGTTCTTCGACAACTGGCAAGGGGTGCTGTCGGCGGCCCTGTACTGGAGCCGCGACAACCTGCCCGACAGCGAGCGCGCGGTGTTCGGCGGGCAGAACTTCGGCCGTGGCTACCCCGACGACCAGGCGTCCGGCGACAAGGGCTGGGGCGCGGCCTACGAGGTGAACTACAGCTTCAATCGCGAAGACCGCTGGCTGCGAATCCTCCAGCCGTACGTGGTGCTGGATCGCTCGCGGACCTGGTTCAACGAACTGCCGGTCAAGGGTAACGACCTGTCGTCCGCCGCCGTCGGCCTGCGCTTTGGCGACGCCAAGTACTACAACACCTCCCTCGAAGCGGCCAAGCCGATGTCCGATGAAGCACTGGACACCCACAACCGGCGTCCGCGCTACACCCTGAGTTTCAGCTACCAGCTGTAAGCCTCCCCACAAAACAGGCACAACAAAACGACCCGCTCGCAGGCGGGTCGTTTTGTCCGAGCAACAATCAGAATAAGCCCGGACGCTCTGGTTTCTCGACCTGCCCATAGACTTACCAGGCCAGATTCTTTACGGAGCCTCTGTCGGATTCAAGTTCGAATATTTCGCATAGATTTTCGGAAATGCCTTACAACACACCTGCTCCGCCCTGCAATAGGATTGTTCGGCTGACTAAAAGGAGTGTCACGTATGGCTAACCACGGTTACATGACCATCACCGGCAAGACGCAAGGACTCATTTCTGCAGGTTGTTCAACCCAAGACTCTATTGGTAATAAGTGTCAGGCAGGACATACCGACGAAATCATGGTGCTGTCTTACAGTCACAACATGGTTAATATCGGGAACATTAATAAACCAACACACAGCCCAATCATAGTAACCAAAAACATTGATAAGTCCTCCCCACTCATCGCTCAAGCCCTCTCAAGCAGAGAGGAAGTAAACTGCACTATCAGCTTTTACCGAGTATCGTCTTTTGGCATGCAGGAAAAATTCTACTCCGTTTCGATCAGTGGTGGAGTTATTGCCGACCTGACACTTGAAGTGCCCCACGCCCTATTGCAGAACGACGCTGAACCGCAAGAGCATGTCGCCATTCGTTATAGGGAAATCACCTGGACCCACCACTCTGCCGGGACCAGTGGACACAGTACTTGGGGAAACAACGAATGAGGCTAATAGATGACAATTGCACGCCCAGCAGTTGTGATTACTGGCTGGTCAGTGACGCCGCTAGAAAACTAGGAAACCAAGCCAGTACATTAGGTGCCAGACACATCAAAGACGGCACTCTACGTTTGCAATTCAACCGCGAAGTTGCTTACTACGCAAAAAGTATTGTCAATGATGTTTCTCAGGGTAATAAAAGCGCTGAGCAAGGATTAAAAGAGCTAAAGGATGAGCAAAGCAGTCTACTCAGTCAGGCAAGAGACGTTGCCTTACGAGGAGCAAGCACTATCTCGGGAGCGCTTCAGTTTGCTGCAGGCGCTGGGATTTGTTACGCCTCCGTGGGCACGCTTTGCCTTTTTGCCGGAGCGCCCATGATGCTCAACGGAGCTAATAATATCTATGAAAACGGGCGCAACCTTTTCGAGAACCGTACCGATACCGTTGGACCAGTAAGAACAGGCTACCGTGCTATTTCTGGAATGCTGGGAAAAGGTAATTGTGAAGCCGATGTGGCCTATGGAATGATTGACTTGAGTTCGTCAGCCTACGGTATAGGTAGAATGGTATTAAAACCCGATGCTTGGCGTTTGTTTAGGTACGTGAATACGGACTATGTTAGAGGGTATCAACAAGCTACGCGAGGAGGCTTTATCTTCGATAGATTGATGGACAGTGCGACTGCAAAAACCATGTATAACGCGTGCCATCCTTCTAATGAGTAACTTTATTTTCTACCCCATCTTCGTGCTGATAACGGTGCTTCTGTACTGGCCTTCCTACTGGGCATACTTCGCGTTTTCAGGTCGAAATTTTTCCCCATTTAAGTTCTGGGGAGTTGGTATCTATAACGTACTGTTCGGCTCTATTCACGTTTTTTTTGTGCAAGACAGCACGCTACCATTTGTGGGGCGCGTAGATAACTCCGTAATGGGCTGGCTATCCCTTGTCATGATATTTGTCTATGCGTTTACCCTTCCAGCTAATTGGGAACGAAAACGTTGGTTTTCACGAAAGTGAACTCACGCCGAATCAATACCCGACCAAGAGGGTATTTCAAAGAGGCACCCTAGTTATCCGCCTACAGGTCATCTTCTGGATTACGCAGTGGCCCTGGAAGAAAGGGAAACTCAAGGACTGACCAGGTGAATGCGTGGCTGCGGGAACAGGGTGTTCAGGGTTTCCAGCAGGCGCACGTGGTAGATGGGTTTGCGGAACAGGTCCAGCACTTGCAGGCGCAGCAGGTCGCTGACGTCATCCATGTCGGCATGCCCCGAGGTGACGATCACCGGCAGGTGCTGGCGGGAGGTGTGATCGCGCAGGCGCCTGATCAGCGACAGGCCACTCTCCTCCGGCATGCGCAGGTCGGTGATGACCAGCGCGATGTCCGGGTGTTGAGTGAGATGGGCCAGGGCAAGCTTGACCGAGGTCGCGGTGAAGCAGCAAAAGCCTTCACCTTCGAGCAATTCGGCGAGCTCGAGCAGAGCGTCCTCTTCATCGTCCACGAGAAGAAGCTGCTGGCGTGGAAACGAAGAGGAGCTCATGGGCAATACCTGAAAGTGACTGAATACCGATGGGTATCGACGCCTCGATAAAGCCTTGAGGACCGGTTTTACGGGGTACTAGGAGCATCAGCGCTAGTGTCGCCCTCCAACGCCCCTTGCAGCGTCGTGAAGGTGGTGGTGATAGCGCTTGAAATGTCAGGTACGAATGCCGCGATGGCCACGGCCACCATACCGGCGATAAGCGCGTACTCGATCCCTGACGCGCCCTCGTTATTCTTGAGGAAACGCAGGAGCCGGGAGGCCTGAAGGATGATCCATTGGGTGGCGAGAATGAAGAACATCTGGTTTCTCCTCAACGCACTGAGTGTTGCAGCGTTGCAACATGATTCCCCTGTGCCAGCACAGCATTGTCAACAAACTTCCAGCCAACAACTGTAAGAACGAATTAATCATTAAGTATTAGCTGGTCCCTTTGGCGTCAAAAAAAACGCGGCATCTGATAGGGCACGGATAAGCCAAGTTATTTTCTCGACAGTAATGGCATTTTGTTGCAGCTGTTCTACCTTCAAATAGCGAAATAGTTGCTTGTTCATAGCTGCCTGATTGCGAAATTGACTCATTGGATGTGCGAGCCGGTAATGCAGCGGGAAAGGGAGAGCCGTCATGAACAGTCGTATCACTATGGGCTTGGCTGGGGTGTTTCTGGTGGGGGCTCTCATTGCCGGTTACTGGGGCCTGGCATTGAGTCGCCGGCCCGCAGCGCAACCTGTAACGCAGCCTTCCCCCGCCGTCGTGCAAACCGTCGCTGCTTCCGCCGAAGATGCGACACGCCAGCCCGTCGTGGTGCTGGTACGCGACATACCTCCGTTCGTTCCCATCAAGGCCGGCGATGTCACGCTGGAGCGGCTGCACACCGCCCCCGCCGGCAGCCTCAAAAGTCTCGATCAAGTCATCGGACGCACGCCATGGCGGGCGCTGCCGGCGGGGACCTGGCTAAGCGAGGAAAGCTTCGAAGCCGGTGGCAGCGTGGCCCGCATGATCCGTGCCGACGAGCGCGCCCTGGCCGTCGCGGTAGACGAAGTCATTGGCGTCAGCGGGCAACTGAGCCCTGGCGACTACGTCGATGTGCTGCTGTTCCTGCGCCAGGACAGCAACAACCTGCTGCCCTCGGCCCAGGTCGTGGTACCGGCCCTGCGAGTGCTGGGCATTGGCGAGCAACTGGGCCTGACCAACGATGGCAAGTCGGGCTCGCCGCCCGCCAGTGCCGAGGAAAAGCTCAAACAGGATCAGCGTCGCCTGAACGCGCGCAGCGTGTTGCTGGCTGTCCCGGAACCCTTGCTGAGCCGCTTGATGCTCGCGGCTCAAGCCGGCGTGCTGCGACTGGCGGTACGCAGCGCCGACGAGAAACGCCTGGCGCATTACTGGGCCGGCGAAAAAAGCGCATCGAAGCATCTGCAAAACGCCGACAGGTCCCTGATCCAGTTCAACCAGCTGGCCCTGTCCACCTCCCCTCCCTCCACCGGCAGAACCTTCGACGCCGCAGCGCGTCGCGCCCAGATAGAAGTCATACGCGGCATCGAAGCGAGTCAACAAACACCCTGATCATGCAAGGACACCTGTTCATGTCCAATGATTCCCGGTCCCTGTTCAAAGGCCTGATCCGGCCCCTGATGTCCAATGGTGCGCCTGTCGAGAGCGACGTATCGCTGCGCAACCACGACCCGGACGAGTACGCCTCGTACTCCCGGGGAAACCGCAACTTCAACAAACGCAGTGGACTATCGCAATGAGTCAGAACCTGAGCCAGACCTTCCTCGCGATCACCCGCAACGGCACCGACCTGGAGTGGTTGCAAGGTGCCCTGGCGCCACTCGGGCAGGTGGTCAGCGCTGGCAGCGGCAGCCTCGACGAATTGCTGGCGCTGGTGGATGTGACATTCGCCAGCCTGGTCTTCGTCGGTCTCGATCGCGAGCATGTGGTCAGCCAGTCGGCGTTGATCGAGGGCGCGCTGGAGGCCAAGCCGATGCTGGCCATCGTCGCCCTGGGCGACGGCATGGACAACCAACTGGTACTCAACGCCATGCGCGCCGGAGCCCGCGACTTCGTGGCCTACGGCTCGCGCTCCAGCGAAGTGGCCGGCCTGGTACGGCGCCTGAGCAAACGCCTGCCCCAGATCACGCCGAGCACCCAGCTCGGCGGCCTGACCGTGCTCTACGGCACCCAGAGCGATGCCGATGGCGCCCTGCTCGCCAGCCATCTGGCGCTGGTGGTACAGAAGAGCGGCCAACAGACGCTGTTGCTCGACCTGGGCCTGCCGCGCGGCGACAGCCTGGCGCTGCTGGGGCTGGAAAGCTCGTTCCACTTCGGCGATGCCTTGCGCCATCTGCGGCGCCTGGATGCGACCCTGATCGACAGTGCCGTCACCAGCACCGAAGCCGGGCTGCGGATCCTGGCCTATGCCGGCCATGACGAGCCGCTGGAGCGCACCAGCGCCGCCGAGTTGTACATGCTGCTCAGCGCCCTGCGCCAGCACTTCCAGCACATCGTGGTGAACCTCACCGGACAACCGGACAGCGAAGCCCTGCGCACCTTCGTCGGCCATTGCGACAAGTTGCTCTGGTATACCGACCAGAGCGTGCTCGACTGCCGCCGCAACCTGGCGGTGCTCAATCTCTGGCGCGAAAAAGGCATGAAGCTGGAACACGCCCGCCTGCTGGTCGACCGCTACCTGCGCGGGGTCGCTCCGGATGCGGAAACCCTGGGCAAGACCTTTGCCCTGGAAGTGATCGCGGTCCTGGCCTATAGCCCCGAGGTACGCCTCAACGCGAAAAACCAGGGGGTCACACTGTTCGAACTGGCCCCCCGCGAAGGCCTGACCCAAGCCCTGAAGACCCTCGGCGAGCGCCTGGCCAGACGCTCCCAAGGGCTGCCCACGGCGAAGCCCGGCTGGTTCGAGCGCCTCAGGGGAAGTCGATGAGCAGAGAAAAACTTTTCGGCGCCCAGTCCCACAGCCCGGTCGGCAACACCGATCACGAGGGCCTGAAACTGGTGCTGCATCGCTACGTCATCGACGCCATCGAGGAATCGGGAAAAAACCTGCTGGAAGGTTCGCGCCAGGCACTGGCGCGCTTCATTACCGATAAGGTGGCCGAGTACATCTCGCGCCTGCACCTGGCGATTTCCCGCTATGAAATGGAGCGCCTGGCCGAAGAACTGGTGGACGAACTCACCGGTTTCGGCCCGCTGGAAGTCTTGCTGCGCGATCCGGCGGTGACCGAGATCCTGGTCAACGGCCCACACCGGGTGTTCGTCGAGCGCGATGGCGTGCTGCACCAGAGCGACCTGCGTTTCATCGACGCGCACCATGTGGAGCGGGTCATGCAACGCATCCTCGCGCCCCTGGGCCGACGCCTCGACGAGTCCTCGCCCATGGTCGATGCACGGCTGCCCGACGGCAGCCGGGTCAACGCAATCATCCCGCCGATCGCCCTCGACGGCCCTTGCCTGTCGATCCGCAAATTCCGCAAGGACATGCTCAAAAGCAGCGACCTGATGGCCATGCAGACCATCGACCAGGCGATTTTCGAATTCGTCCAGGAGGCCGTGGGCAAGCGTTGCAACATCCTGATCAGCGGCGGCAGTGCAGGGGGTCGGACGCCAGCCCCAGGGCCGCCAGGAGCTTCACGTCGCCGCCACCCATCCGGCCCAGCACATAGCCAGGCACGGTCAGCAGCAACGCCAGCAACAGCGCCCTGCCCCCCTCCACCGCGTCGGCGCCCAGCCAGGTGTTGCCGGCCCACAGCAAGTACCCCAGCGCCAGCAGCGCGACACCCAGGGTCAAGCCGTTGGCGAGATGACGCTGGCGGATATCCTGCACCGCGCACAGCCCCAGCCAAGCCAATAGAATCCAATGCTGCATCGGTTAAAAAACATCCCTTCTGGCTGAATGATTCTATGCTGACATGACCTACTAGCAGTCAGGGTAGACGCCGCCGTGAAAGCCGACCTGCCAGAAAAACAAAAAGGTGCCGTGGCCATCGAGTTCGCCATGGTCTTCATCATTTTTTTCGCCGTGTTTTATGCCCTGGTCAGCTACAGCGTGCCGCTTCTGATGGTGCAGTCCTTCAATAAGGCGACTGCCGAAGCGGTGCGGCGCAGCGTCGCCCTGGCCCCCGCCACGCCCGGCTATGACGCCGCCCTGATAGCACGCGCGAAGAACACCTTGCGCGAGCAACTGACCTGGATTCCACAGGCATTCAACTTCAATGCCAACAACGCCAGCGATGCCACCGTGACTTACGCGGGTGGCCTGCTCACGGTCCGTGTCCACTACTCCACCGACAAGCTCAGACAGGTCATCCCCTTCCTGGTGCTGCCGGGCCTGGGCAGCGTGCCCGCCCTGCCCGCGAACCTCAGCGCCCAGTCGAGTCTGCAATTTTGAGCTCGGGCGACAAACTCCTCGGGCGTTTTCTCGGCCGGACGACGCCCCAGGCGCTTCCTCCCGCGCCGCCCCTGGCCACGCCCGGGGTCGGCCTGCTGGTGCACCTGGACCACAACGCCCAGGTGCTGCAAATGACCGGCCCGCTGCGCCACGCCCTGGCCCAACCGCCGGCCGCCGAAGGACCGGCGCCGCTGCTGGACTATCTGCTGGCGCACAGCGCGCTGAGTGTCGAAGGCAGCCCTGGCGACTGGCAGGGGCACGTGCTCGACCTGGACTTCCATGGCGCCGGCGGGCAAACCCTGCACCTGCGCGGCTGGGTGCAACCATCCACCCAAGGCTGGCTCCTGCACCTGCTGGACATCGGCGACCTGTTGTTGGAACGCCTGCAGGCGCAGCAACGCCAGGACTGCCAGCAGTTCGCCGCGCAGATCAGCGAACAGCTGCGCCTGTGCAGCTTCTTCCGCCTGCCCGAAGTGCTGCATGAACAACTCCATGCCCTGGCCCGGCACTGGCATATCCCCTGCCTCGCCCTGGCACTGCTCGACGACCTGGAACAGGGCTGGTACATCCACGGCCTGTATCAGGCCGCCGATGCACCGCAGCTGTGGCACAAGGGCCAGGTCCTGGGCACCGGGCTGGACAGCCTGAACGGCAATGCCCCGCAGTCGCTGATCTTCACTCAAGGCCTTGGCGAGCATCCGCGCCTGCAACATGCGTTCGGCAGCAGCGAAGGCTTTGTCGTGCCCTTTCGCGACGATCACGGTGTCGCGGCCTGGCTGCTCTGCGGCCTCTACCCGGTACGCCAGCAGGCACCGCAGTTGAGCGAACGGGACTGGCTGCAATTGAGCGCCGCCCTGGCCGGGCCGTTGCTCGGACGTTTGCGCGAACAGCAGCACCATCACCAGCTGGAGCGCCTGGAGGCCTTGCAAGGTTTGCTTGGCACCGGTTGGTGGGAGTTGTTCGCGCAGGACAACGAGATCCAGCTGGCGCCGCAGCTGGCCCTCAACCTGCTGCTGGAACCCCAGACCCGGCGCCTGTCGCTGCAGGCCTGGCTGGCCCTGATCCACCCCGCCGATCGCCAGGAACTGAGCAGCCGCCTGCAGGAGTTGCGACAGGGCAAACCGCTGCTGCTCTGCGTACGGTTGCAGCGAGCCGACCCGCACCTGCCAGCCATCTGGTACCGCCTGCAGGGGCAAGCCCTGGGCATTGGCCAGAACCAGCGCTTTGTCGGCTTCATGCTGGACATCAGCGACATCAAGAACCAGGAGCAGCAGGCGGCCGCGGCCCATGCCCGGCTGGACAACCTGATCGCCCATTCGCCGGCGGTGATCTATGTCCAGCGCTATGTCGAGGGTGCGCTGCAGCCGACGTTTTTCAGCGACAGCCTGCAGCCGTTGCTCGGCTGGACCCTGAACGACTGCAAGGACGGCGCACTGGCGGAACGGGTGCATGCCGACGACCGCGACCGCTACTTCGAGCGCAACCGGCAACTGCTGCGCGAAGGCGCGGTGCGCAGCCGCTATCGCCTGCTCGACAGCCGTGGCGAATACCACTGGGTGCTCGACGAGGCCAGGCTGCTGCGCGACGACCTGGGCATGCCGGTCGAAGCCGTCGGCCTGTGGCTGGACGTCACCGACGCCACCCTGGCCGCCGAGCAGATACGACTCAGCGAGGAGCGCTACCGGATCCTGGTGGAAGACTCCCCGGCGATGATCTGCCGCTACCTGCCCGACCTGACCCTGACCTTCGGCAACCGGCCCCTGGCGACCTACCTGGAATGCCCGCCCGAACAGCTGGCCGGAGCCAACCTCGGTGACTGGCTGTCCGCCGAACAACACGCCGCCTTCGTGCAACGCATCCGCCAGCTGACCCCGGAATTCCCGGTCAGCACCGCGGAAATCAACCTGCAACTGCCGGGGCGCGAACATGCCTGGTGGGTCTGGTCCGACCGCGGGGTGTTCGACGAGCAAGGACGCCTGCGGGAGATCCAGGCCGTCGGCCGCGACAACACCGAAGTCCGCCGCTCCCAGCTGCAACTCATGCAAAGCGCGAAGATGGCCACCCTGGGCGAAATGGCCACCGGGCTGGCCCATGAAATCAATCAGCCGCTGAATGTGATGCGCATGGCCATCGTCAACGTGCTCAAGCGCCTGAACAATGGCGACGTGCAGCTCGACTACCTGCAGGACAAGCTCAAGCGCATCGATGCCCAGGTCCAGCGGGCCGGCCGGGTGGTGGACCATATGCGGGTGTTTGGCCGCAGCTCGGAGATCGAGCAACAACCTTTCGATCCGGCCCAGGCGGTGGAAGGCTGCCTGTCGCTGCTGGCCGACGGCATGCGCGGCAAAGGCGTTGAATTGCGTGTCGCGCCAATCGACTTCAACGTGCAGGTGCGGGGCCATGTCGATCAGCTTGAGCAAGTCTTGATCAACCTGCTGGTCAATGCCCGGGATGCGCTGCTCGGCCGGCGCGAACAGGATCCGGACTTGCGGCCCTGGATCGCCATACGCGCCGAGCATGACGCGCAGCGGGTGCGGCTGCTGGTCGAAGACAATGCCGGCGGCATCGACCCGCGTCTGCTGGGGCGCATCTTCGAACCGTTCTTTACCACCAAGCCGGTCGGCGTGGGCACCGGCCTGGGGCTCTCGGTGAGCTACGGCATAGTCGAGAACATGAGCGGGCGCCTGAGCGTGAGCAACACCGGCGAAGGCGCCTGCTTCTGCATCGAGCTGCCGTTGGTACAGACCGATCAGATCACCAGATAGGCCCGGCCGGTTTGGCCGCAGGTGAGGTTGGCGCCCACCTCGACCTTGCCCAGATCGATGCCCAACACCGCCAGGACATTGTTCAGCAATGGGTCCAGCAACGGGCCGAGCAAGGCGCCGATAGCCGTGGCCAGCAGGCCGACTACGGTGTTCAACGCCGACAGCAAGGTATTGAGCACCACCCCGAGCAGGCTGCCGATGCTGGGCGGATGCTGAATCAGAGTGATGCCGGTCAACGACGCGCGCAGGCTGCTGACCACATTGGAAGCGGTCACGCTGTGCCAATCGTCGTCCGCCAGTTCCTGCTTCATTTTCGGCGGATTGACGAAGGTGAAATTCGGCTCGTGGGTGCCGGCAATCGAGGTGTCTATCATCAACTCGCTACCGCCACCGGCAAACGAGACGCGTGCCCCATAAGGGCCAAGCAGCCCCTGGCAGGTCCTCGCGCCGATATCCACCAGCGGCAACGGGCTCACGCTGACCTGAGCGCTCGAAGACGCCCAGTTGCTGGCGTCCACCCGACCGACCTTGAGCTTGACCGCGGAGGTGGTGGTGTCGACGGAAAGGCTGTTGTCGCTGTCGCTGACGCAGGTATAGCCGGTGACATGACTGTCGCCAGCCGCCACTTCGAGGCTGACATCCAGGTTCGCGCCGTCCGGCAGGATCAGCAGGTCGGTCCTTACGCAGGGGCCACCGAGCACACAGCTGAGATTGGCGCTGAGCACCGTATTGAGCGTGACCACCACCGGCGACAGCAGGGTATTCACCGCCTGCAGCACGCTGTTGATCAGCGAGAGATCCACCGTCAGCAACGCCCGCACCTGGGCGGTACGCACATAAATGCGATTGGGCCCCAGCGGGTCGGCGGCGGCCAGTTCCGGGTTGCCGATGGCGAACTCCGGAGGTGAAACAATCTTGACCCGGGTGGTGACGCCCGCCAGCCCCAACACACTCACCGGCAGCTCGACCGCCGCGGCGCTCTGGCTGCTGGCCAGTTGCAGGAACGCCTCGACCAGGCTCAGCAGCTGGACGTTGGCATCCAGCCCGGAGTCCGCGGTGCCGGTCTGCAATTTCAACAGGTCACCCAGTTTCACCGGAACCGTATTGATGGCTGCGGCCTTGATGCTACCCAGGGCCGTCAGGACCTCGGCGGTGGCGCCGTTCTTCTGGGCCACGCTGATGCTGGTCTGGAGCAGTTGGGTGACATCGGTATCGACGTCGAGCAGTTCGCTGTAGTTTCCGGCGCCCACATTCAAGTCGATGGCCAGCTGCTTCAGGTAACCGAGCAGGCTGATGTCGGTATCGACCAGGCCTTGCCAACCGAGCAGGCTGACATTGATCGCGCTACCCGCGAGGCCGCTGAGGGTGCCGTTCAACAGGTTGAGATCGACCAGCGCGCTGCGAATCGTTAATTGCGCCAGCGGTGGCTTGGGCTGGGCGGCTACCGCCGTGGCGCTCAACGAAGTCATGTCGCTGAGGGGCTTGTCGGAAAACAGATTGATTACGCTGAGGGCGATGCTGGTGGGTACCGCTTCACTGACCACCACCCGGATGGCGCTGGCCTGGCTGGCGTTGGGGCTGAAGGTGCGCAGGTTGTCGGCACCGGTCTGCAGCGAGCCACAGGTGGCTGTCAGCGGTCTGTCGTCTCCCACCGCAAAGCCATTGCGCGCCGCGCTTTCTCTGGCGAATGCCGCCGCGCTGAGCCCCGCCTGGCAATTGCCACCCCGCGCCACCGCCTCCAATGCAGCGTTATCGGCCACTCGCTGCAACTCGCGCTGATCCAGATACAGGTGCCCGCTGTCGACCACTACCAGCGTGCATAACACCGCCGTGGCCAACGCCAACGCCCCTATCAGACCAATAGCGCCACGCTGCCGAGCCGGTCCGGAAAACTGCGTGCGGGAAAACATGGAGCACTCCTTTGCCGGCGCACCGCCGGGCGCAATCTCCGCTGGGTGAAAGGAGTGTAGTCAAGGCTGGAATACAACGCTGGCGACTTGCCAGCGCTGTGTTTGGGCAGGGTGCCGTTGGGGTAAGGGCCCGTGTAGCCCTCGCCCCGTGGTGGAATGCAGCGACTTACCTGGGCGGGTAGTTCGCCAGAATCCGGCCGACGGTCTCCCTGATCGCCGTGCTGCGATCGGCGGGATTTGGCGTGCTGCTGAGTATCTGCTCGTCGCTGCCGCGCCACACCAGCTTGCCGTCCTTGCCATCGAGCAGGTCGATCTGGATGGTGGCGACCTTGTAGGTGATGTTGCGGGTTTCGTTGTACATCGGCGCCCCCCAGTAGCCGTTCCACGGGCCACCCCAGCCGCCGCCGTAATTGGTGGTGACCTGTTGCTGGCGGTTCTCGACAATCAGGTAGGTCTGGACGTTGAGATCAGCCTTTTTGCCCGCCGCGGCCGGCCGCAGGCCGCGCTGGTCGAGCTGATCGCTGACGGCCTGGCGGATGCGCTGCTCGGTGAGGTCGCTCTTGATCCGCGGATCGTCGGGGCGGTATTGCAGGGCGGGTTCCTTGAAGCTCCAGCTGCGATAGGCCGCGAAGTCGCGGCTGGCGTCGAAGTCATGGTTGACCTGGTTGGCGGCGCAGGCGCTGAGCAGCGCGGCCAGGGCCAGTAAAGCAAGAGGGCGGAACATGATGTTTCTCCAGAAGAGCAAATGCACCTGAAGGGATGTCGCTAGGGTCTATACGAAAAGTCGGCGAGCGAAGGTCAGGCAAGGCAAAAACAGGCGAGGAAGCGGAGTGTAGGGGCCTACATGAGCATTCCGAGCCTGTTTTTAACGCAGCATGACCGAGCGCAGCCACTTTTCGTAGAGAGCCTAACTAGGAGGATACGCCGCCATGGCCTTTTCCACAGCCTCGCGCAGCGCATCGGCGCGCTCGCTCAGGCTGCCCTGGCTCGAGGTTTCCGCGCTGGCGCTCCACACCGGCTGGCCACTGCGGCCGTCGAACAGGTTGACCCGTACCACCACGACTTCCACCTCGTAGGTACGCACCACCGGCACTGTGTTGTACATGCCATAACCAGGGCCGTAGCGGTTGTAGCCATATCCTCCGTAACCGTAGCCGTAGTCGTCCTGGACCTGGCGCAGGCGCTTTTCCAGGTGCAGGTCGGCGCTGACCCACAGGTCCGCCGGACGGTTGTCGTGCAACGGACGCAGGCCGCGCTGGTCGAGAGCGTTGCTGACCGCCTCGGCGACCTGCGCCGAATCGGCCCAGGCCGAGCCATTGGGCAGGCGCCCGTTGCGCCAGGCCCAGCTGCGATAGCGCCCGTAGTCGCGCTGGGGCGCCGGATAGGCGCTGCGGTCGAAGGTGCCGGCCGCCTGCGGGGGCGCCGGCGGCAGTGGATTGGAACTGGCGACATAGGGGTTGGGGCTCTGGCAGGCCGCCAGCCCCAGGCACAGCACAAGCAAACCAGCGTGGCGTTTCATTTCGAGCTCCGCTCAGACCGGACGACAAATCCAGTGCAGGTAACGCCCAAGCCCGGCAAAGCTTGGGTGACGACGATGGGCCAACTCCATTTCCAACAGATCCAGCAACTCGGCGCGGGCCTGGAACTCCACCGGCATGTAGTCATGGAAAACCCGCACCCCGCTCTGGGTTTCGACCCGCCACAAGCCGTCGAGTTGCGCCGCCAGTTCCCGCGGATCGAGGGGCTGTTGCGGGGTCAGGCTCTGCTTCTCGCCGGCCATGTCGTTCTTGCGCATCTTGCGAAAGTGGCCCTTGAGCAGGTTGCGATAGATCAGCGCATCGCGGTTGTAGAACGCCAGCGACAGCCAACCGTCCTGGGTAGTCAGTTGATGCAGCACCGGCAGGATCGCGTGGGGCTCGGCCAGCCATTCCAGCACCGCATGGCACAGCACCAGGTCATAGGGCTCGGTGAGCTGGCCCAGCAGGTCCTGCCAGGGCGCCTGGATAAAGGTCGCCTGCTGGCCGGCCTCGGCGAAGCGCTGGCGAGCGCCCTCGAGCATCGGTTCGGCCGGTTCGGCCAGGGTCACCTGATGGCCACGCTGGGCCAGCCACAGCGACATGTGCCCCAGCCCGGCGCCGATATCCAGTACCCGCAGCGGGCGGTCCGGCAAGGCTTCGGCCAGGTCGGCCTGGAGCACCGCCAGGCGGATCGCGCCCTTGGCGCCGCCGTAGATCTTTTCGGCGAAACGGGTCGCCAGCTGGTCGAAATGACGGTCGCTCATCAGCCGAACCGCCGTTCGCTGTCGGCTAGCTTGCTGCGCACCACCTGCTCCAGGTCCAGGCCCAGTTCGCTGCACAGCAGCAACAGGTAGAGCACGATGTCACCGACTTCCTGGCCGGCGTGGGCCAGCTTGTCGGCCGGCAGTTGCCGCGACTGGTCTTCGCTCAGCCACTGGAAGATTTCCACCAGCTCGGCCATCTCCACGCTGGCGGCCATGGCGAGGTTCTTCGGGCTGTGAAATTGCCGCCAATCATTGCGGTCGCGAATGGCGTGCAGGCGTTGGGTCAGTTCGTCTAGGTTCATCGGGGTCTCCTGAAGGCGTATAGCTTCGGGGGGATGGCGGATGAAGGCAAGGCCCGCACCGCCCCCTCAATCGATAACGCTGAACTCAACCCGCGCCGTCTGCCCGCCTTCGTCCAGCACGCTGAGTTGATATGGCCCCAACCGTTCGAAGCTAGCGTTGATGCTGTCCTGGTTGGCACTCTCGCCCAGCGGCTCGCCGTTGACGAACCACCAGCGCCGGCCGCTGCCGCCCAGGGCCGACAGCTTGAGCCGCAGCAGTTCCTGGCTGGCCGCCGGGCGGCGCAAGCGATCGCCCTCGCGCACGCCGACGATGGACAACGGCGCCGCTGCCGCCAGGGCCGGCCCCGGGCACTCCGGGTCGTTGGCCGGCAAGCGCGCTTCACGCCGTTCGATGCGCGGCAGCCAGGGCTCCAGCGGCGCCGGCCACAGCGCGATATCCCGCGCCTGCGCCCCCGGACACTTGGCGTCGACCCGCAGGCCCTTGGCATTGACCCAGACTTTTTCCAGCAGGCCGACGCCCAAGGGTTGATCCGCCGCCTGCAAGGTCGGCGGCGTGGTGCCGTCCAGGGTCCAGGCGAAACGCTGGCGGCGGCAGTTCGGATCGCTGCGGCTCATGGGCTGGCCCAGGGGCCAACAGATCGCCGCCACCCCGACATTCATCGGCACCGGCTGCACCGGCGCGCTGATACCGCGCTGGCTGTCGCGGTTGATCAGCACATCGTGCACTTGCAGCATCAACGGCGCTGCCGAAGCCAGGCCGAACTGCCCCGGCACCGGGGTGCCGTCCGGACGGCCGATCCAGATGCCGATCAGGTAGCGCGGCCCGACGCCAATCGCCCAGGCGTCGCGAAAGCCGTAACTGGTGCCGGTCTTCCAGGCCAGCACCGGGCGCTGTACCAGCTCGGCTCGCGGGTCGCGGTCCGGGCGCGCCTGGCCGCTGAGAATGCGCCGCACGATCCACGCCGAACCGGGGGACAACAGCGGCCGCTCGCGCAACTCATCGTCCGGTTGCAGGCGCAGGCTCGCGCTCTTGCCGCCACGGGCGAAGGCGCTGTAGCCGCTGACCAGATCCTCCAGGCGGCTGCCGGCGCCGCCGAGAATCAGCGCCAGGTTCGGTTCCGCCAGCGCCGGCAGGGTCAAAGGCATGCCGCCGATGCGCATCTCGGCGGCAAAGCGTTTCGGCCCGTAGGCTTCCAGCAGTTGCACCGCCGGCAGGTTCAGCGAGGTGGCCAGGGCGGTGCTGGCCGACACCGCGCCGCTGAAGCCCATGGAAAAGTTGCCCGGCCGGTAGTCGCCATACCGCCGTGGCACGTCCTGCAGCAGCGATTCGGAATGGATCAGCCCGGCATCCAGCGCCATGCCATAAAGGAAGGGCTTGAGGGTCGAACCCGGCGAGCGCATGGCGCTGATCATGTCCACATGGCCGAAGCGCCGCGCGTCGTTGATATCCACCGAGCCCAGGTAGGCACGCACGGCCATGGTCTGCGCCTCGACCACCAGGATCGCCGCCGAGGTGTGTTCCGGCAGGCGCGCGCGCCAGCCCAAAAGCAGGTCTTCCAGGCGCCGTTGCAGGTTGGCGTCCAGGGTGGTGCGGATCAGCGGTGGGCTGTCCGGGCGGTTCAGTCGGCGCGCCAGCAGGGGCGCCAGGCTCGGCTCCAGCCGCGGCGCCAGCAACAGGGGTTCCTGCAAGGCTTCGTCTACCGCCGACTGCGGCCAGACCTGGAACTGCGCCAGGCGCTGCAACACCTTGTCCCGGGCCGCCTGTGCCCGTGCGGCCTGCCGGTCCGGGCGCAGCCGGCTCGGCGCCTGGGGCAACACCGCCAGCAGCGCCGCTTCGGCGTGGGTCAGGTGCTGCGGCGACTTGCCCAGGTAAGCCCAGCTGGCCGCGGCCACCCCTTGCAGGGTGCCGCCGAACGGCGCGCGGTTGAGGTAGAGCGTGAGGATCTGCTGCTTGCTCAGGTGCCATTCCAGCTGCGCGGTGCGCCACAGCTGGCGCAGCTTGCCGTGCCAGGTTCGCGAGTGCGGATCGAGCAGGCGCGCCACCTGCATCGACAGGGTGCTGCCGCCGGACAATACCCGTCCGCCCGTGAGGTTCTGCCAGGCGGCACGCGCCAGCGCCATCGGGTTGACCCCGGGATGGCTGTAGAACCAGCGGTCTTCGTAGGTCAGCAGCGCGTCCAGGTAATAGGGCGAGACTTCGTCGGTGCGCACCGGATAACGCCAGACGCCATTGGCATCGGCAAAGCGCCACAGCGGCGTGCCATCCTCGGCCAGCACCACCCGCGCCAGGTCATCCTTGGGCAGCGGCAGCGGCCAGATGCGGTCGGCCAGCCAAAGCCCGGCCCACAGCAGCAACAGGCCACCCAGCACGGTCCGCAGGATGCGCCAGCCTCGGCGACCGCTTGGTTGCGGCGATGGCAAGCCGGGCGACTGTGCCTGGCCAAATATTCGCCACCAAAAACTGCGCAGGCGCGATGCAACTAATCGAAAAATCAAACCCGCGAACCTCTATGCTTGGAACGGAACTCGCCAGCGCGATTGATGGCCAAAGGCTCAGGTCTGGCAAGCACGCCAACTTTTTCATCAGGATGCACGCATGCAGGTAGAAAGCTTTTTTGAATGGCTCGGCCAGGCGCTGGGCTCGGTCATACGGTTTATCGTCGATGGCCTCAGCGGTCTGTTCAACGCCCTGACCAACGCTGGCGGCAACTTTATCGACGGCTTGTCGCGGGCGCTGGGCATGGACACCTCGATCATCAGCATCATCACCCTGATCGTCGGGCTGATGCTGCTGTACTCGGCGGTCCGCGCCTTCATGCGCGCCTCGATCGTCATGGGCATCATCTGGCTGCTGCTGGGGTTGTGGCTGCTGAGCTGGGTGGTGCATTGACCGATAGACGACCGCTGCGCGGTCGTATCGCGAGCAAGCTCGCTCCTACATAAGGAACGCGCTTGCCGCGATCACCCTTCTCAACGCCCCTTGATCACCATCTCCGGCAGGGTTTCACCCACGGCCTGCCAGTTCGGCCGGTACATCGACTCCACTTGCGGCGGCGGCACACGGTAAGTGCCGGGCGTGACGGCGCGTGCCAGGTACAGCAGGTGCGTGACGCTGTCGTAGCCGTCCAGGTTCAGCGCCGCCACGTAGCGGTCATCGCGGAACTCCTGGTGCTTGAGGCTGGCGTTCTGCATCGACTCGCGCCATTCCTTGACCTGGCTGCTGGCGTTTTCCAGGCTGGCGGCGCTCTGCGCCAGGTTCTGGTTTTCCAGTTCCAGGCCGGCCGGCAGCAGGTCCACCACCAGGGCATCCGGCACCCGTTGCTTGGCGCTGACCGCCAGGTGCACCAGCACCAGGTCGCCGCTGCCCAGGGCCCGCAGGTTCAGTGGCTGGCCGTTCATCCCCAGGTATTCGCGCCGAATGCTCAGGTTCTCGCCACCGGCCAGCGGCGCGTGCTGTGGATAACCGGAAATGGTCAGTTGCTGGTACACCGGCTCGCTGCCCTGATTGCTGATCGACAACGGCGACGCCAGCAACGCACCTTCCAGCTTCAGCCCCGGCTGGCTGTTGTTCAGCTCGCGGCTTTCGGCGCCACTGCTCAGCTGGGCGGTCCAGTTGGCTTCCGGCTTGCCCAGCAGGCCGCGACCGGCGAGGAACAGCGAGTTGCGCTCCTGGGTCGACAGGTACGGGCTGGCCGCCAGTTGGTCGGACAGCTCGAACAGTCGCTCCTCGCGCTTGCCCTTGGCCAGGTCGTTCTCTTCCAGCAACGCCAGGATCAGCGCCTGATCCCGTAGCGGGCTACCGTAGTCGGCCAGCCAGTCCTTGCTGTTGCGCGAAGCCGCGAGGCCCGCGGTCAAGGCCTGCTCGGCCCGTGGCTGATCGCCCATTTTCTGCAAGGCGATGGCCAGCTGTACCAATGGCAGGCCGGAGCGCGCATCGGTACGCCGTTCGAACAGGCTGCGCAGCGCGCCCAGCGGCGCCTGTTGACTGCGTGCCAATACCAGAGCGGCATAGGCCTGTACGGCAAAGCGCGTGTGCTCGGCGTTTTCGCTGTAGTTGACCTCGATCAGGTTGCGCTCCTGCAGGTAACGCAGCAGGCGTTCATTGGCCTTCTTCAGCGCCTCGGCCGGCACCGCGAAGCCCTGGTCGCGGGCGCGCAGCAGGAAGTCGGTGACATAAGCGGTCAGCCAGTATTCCTCTTCGCCGTCCGCGCCCCACAGGCCGAAGCTGCCGTTGTAGCGCTGCATGCCCAGCAGGCGTTCGATGCCCAGCTCGATCTTGCGCTTGCGCTCGGCATCCGGCTCGCCTTCCAGGCCCAGGCGTTTCAGGCTGACGGCATCGGCGTACAGCGCCGGGTACAGGCCGCTGGTGGTCTGTTCCAGGCAGCCGTAGGGGTAGGCCTTGAGTGCGCGGATCTGCTCGCCGAGGTTCAGCGGCGGCCGGCTCGACAGGCTCAGCAATGCTTCACGCCCGGCCGGCTCGAACGCTGCCAGCTCGCCTTCCGGCAGGCTCCATGGCTGATCCTTGAGTACCGCGCGGTAATGCCTGAGCAACGCCGGGTAAGCCGGTCGCACCCCCAGGGTCCATTCGCGGCTGAACGGTGGCAGGCTCTCGCCCGGTAGGTCCAGGCCATTGACCAGCACCTTGACCTTGCCCTGGCCGAAGCCGCCCAGCGCCCGCACCGGAATCCGCAATGTGGTGCGCTGGCCCTGGGTCAGTTGCACGCTCTGACGGGTTTCGTTGACCAGCGCCAGCTGGCCTTCGGCGCTCAGTTGCACATCGAGTTTCTGCGCCTTGCCCGACAGGTTGGACAGGTCCAGCGCCAGGGTGGTCTGGTCGCCGCCGGCGAGGAAACGCGGCGCCGACAGTTCGGCGATCAGCGGCGCGGCGATCACCGTCTTGCCTTCGGCCATGCCGTAGCGCTCGTCGGTCCAGGCCTGGGCCATCAGGCGCAGTTCGCCGTTGAAGTCGGGGATGTCGACGCTGACTTCACCTTCACCCTGCTCGTTCAGGGTCACCGGCGCGCTTTGCAGGGCGACGATGGTGACGCTGGTGTCCGGGCGCTTGCCGCCCTTGGCCAGCGCCGCGTCGCCACCGAAAGCCAGGCTGGCCAGGCGGCCCTGGCCGGCTTCGATCAACTGGCCGTAGATATCCAGCTGGTCGGCGCCATAGGCCTTGCGCCCGAACAGGCTGGAGTACGGGTCCGGGGTCGGGTATTCGGTGATGTTGAGGATGCCCACGTCCACCGCCGCCAGCAGCACATAGGCTTGCTTCGGCACGCTGCCATCGGCGTTCCTGGCCTGGATCTTCACCTTGAGCGGCTGCTTGGGGCGCATTTTTTCCGGCGCCGTCAGGGTCAGGCCGAGCTTGCGCTGGGTACGATCCAGGGGCAGGTGCAACACGCCCACCGCGCGTTTCGGGGTGATGTTGGCCTTGCGCTCGCCGGGGCGGATCACCAGCGCACTGACGTACAGGTCGTGGCGCGCCCATTTCGGATCGAGCTTGACCGCATAGCTCTTGCCTTCGGCCGGTACGTCGATTTCCTGCCACCACAACGGACCGTCGCTGGACTCCACCAGCAAGTAGCCCTTGCCGGCGGCCGGCGGAGTCACCGTGACATTGGCGGTGTCGTCGTCGCCATACAGCGGTTTGTCCAGCGCCAGCTTGACCTGGTCGGGCCGCACCGCGCCGCCTTCGGCGTTGTCCTGGGTGCGATAGCCGGCCCAGAAACGCAGGCTGCTGACCAGCCCGGTCTGCGGGTCCTCGACCTCGACGCGATAAGGGCCCCACTCCACCGGGAAGCTGACCTTCGCGGTATCGCCGGCCTTGATGCTCAGGACCTGTTCGTCCTGGGTGAGGAATTTCTCGTTGAAGTGATAACTCCAGCCGTCGCTTTCCGAGTAGTTCCAGTAGTAGTCGCGGCGCTCGCGCACCAGGCGCACCTTGAGGTTGTCCGCGGCCAGCTTCTGGCCTTCATTGTTGGCCACCAGCAGCTCGAACTCGGCCGGGCCGTCGCCGTCGGTTTCCGCGCCGTCGAACAGCGCACGCAGCCCCGGCAACCTGTCCGCCGGCCATACCGGCAGCACCACCCGCCGGGTGATCGGGCGACCGCCCGACTCCTGCAGGCTGCCCTGGACGATCAGTTGCAGCGGCGAACGGGCCTCGGCCCATTTGCTTTCCAGGGCGATCAGTTCTTCGCCGTTTTCATCCAGCGTCGACTCCTCTATCTCCAGGTCCTGGCTCAGCTCTTCTTCGGTGACCGAGCCGAACTGGTAGCCCGGCAAGGCCTTGACCGCCTCGCGCAGCGGCCGCACGTAGATCTGGCCGCTCAGGCGATTGCCGGCGGCCGGGGCGCCATACAGGTAACGACCGTTGACGCTGATCTCGACGGTCTCGTCCGGTTTGAGCGGTGTGTCGCTGCCCTTGAGTTCCAGCGCCAGGCGCTCGGGCAGGAAGTCTTCCACGAGGAATTCGTACAGTTGCGGCTTGCCGTCGCCGAGGTCGAACACCAGTTGCCAGCGCCCGGTCGGCGCTTCGCCGGCCAGTTGCAACTGGTACTGATAGAGCCCCGAGGCATCGGCGTCCCAGACGAACTTGCGGCTGACCTGCTCATCCGGCCGGCGCACTTCGACGCTCACCGGCTGCGGCTTGACCGCATTGCCGTCCTTGTCCCGCAGCAGCGCATTGAGCAGCACGGTTTCGCCCGGGCGATACAGGTCGCGAGGGCCGAACACGAAGAACTGCAACGGATGGGGCTGGGGGCCGCCGATATTGAATTCGGCCAGGTCCAGGGCCGCGCCGTTCAAGCGCAGCAGACTGGTCTGCTCGCCCTGGTGGGCCAGCAGCACTTCGGCTTTCTTCGGCAGCGGCAGCTCGGCATGGCCGCCCTTCTCGGTCTTGCCCTGGCCGAGCACGCGGCCTTCGCCGTCCAGCAGCTCCAGGCTGACGCCGTCCAGCGCCTTGCCGCCTTCCAGGGCCTGGGTGAAGACATCCAGGCGGTTCTGGTAACGGTGCACCGACAGGCCGATGTCGCTGAGGGTGAACAGGGTCGCCGGTTGCGAATAGTTGTAGGTGCCCGAGGCACGCATCACCGCCAGGTACACGCCCGGCTGTTGCAGCGGCTTGAGCCCGGCGATCGGCAGCAGCAGGGTTTCCCGGGTATTGCGCGCCGGGTTGAGGTCGAAGCGGCCGCCATACACCAGGTCGGCCATCGGCAGCAGTTCACGGGACTCGTAACTGTGCAGGCTGTTATTGCGCCCCCATTGGGCGAGGAACATCGGCAGCGATTCGGGCTTGATGCGGAAGAACTCGACATCGACCTTGTCGACGTTCAGCGCGATCACCGGCAGGCCTTCGGCGAGGCGGGTCGGCAACAGGGTGCCGCGGCTGGCGAACCCGACCGTGGCCTGCAGGTCGCGGGTTTCCAGGCGACTGACGTATTCGGCGGCCAGGGTCGCGTCGTTCACCGCGCGCAGCCCGGCGTCGACGGTCAGCACCAGTTTGCGCTGCGGCTCCAGGTGGCGCAGGCGCAGTTCCATGAAGTTGTCCGACAGCTCCCAGGCGCCGTCGACCTTGCCGCTCTTGCTGTCCACCAGGTGCAGCTTGTCGGCGAACTTCTGCTGCGGGTCCAGGGGCACCGAGAAACTCACCGACAGGGTGCTGGCCCCGTCGAGCTGCACCTCGGACACGTCCACCACGTTCAACTCGCGACCGGCGTAGCGTTGCTTGAGCACAGCGACATCCTGCACGGGCCGGGCCTTGGCCGCGGGCACTGCCGCTGTCGGAGCCGAAGGGGGCGCCGCCTTGTCGGAGGTCGAGGAATCGCAAGCGCTCAGCAAGGCCAGCGCACAGGCCAGGAACAATCCTTTGTTAAACATGGGGCACTCATTGGCAGGAGTATCGAAGGGTTGAACTATATCTCACCGCCGTCCGGCTGGCTGTGGCGCAGCGCACATTGATCGACTGAGGGCGGCCTCTTTGTAGGATTCGGGCCGTGATCGGGATCGCATGGCCGGGCGGGCAAGCGGCTACAATGCCCGCTCTCAAGGAGCCTGCATGTCCAGCCTGATTTCTGCCTGGCGCCACCGTCCGACTCATGCTCGGGTGTGGGCGCTGGCCGCGCCGATGATTCTTTCCAATATTTCCGTGCCGCTGGTGGCGCTGGTCGACAGCACCGTCATCGGCCATTTGCCCCACGCCCACCAGCTCGGCGCGGTGGCGGTCGGCGCCAGCCTCTATACCTTCCTGGCCTGGGCCATGGGTTTTCTGCGCATGGGCGCCACCGGCTTTGCCGCCCAGGCCGCCGGGCGCGCCGACGGTGCGGCGCTGCGGCAGATCCTGGTGCAAGGCCTGCTGCTGGCCATGGGGCTGGCCCTGCTGCTGGGCGCCATAGGCGTGCCGCTGAGCGGCGCGGCCTTGCAACTGATGCAGCCTTCGGCCGAGCTGGACGAAATGACTCGCACCTTCTTCCATACCCGCTTGCTCGGGCTGCCGGCGGCGCTGGCCAGCATGGCCCTGGTCGGCTGGTTCCTCGGTACCCAGAACGCCCGGGCGCCGCTGGCGATCCTGCTGAGCACCAACCTGATCAACATCGCCCTCAACCTGTGGTTCGTGCTGGGCCTGGACTGGGGCGTGGCCGGCTCGGCCAGGGCCTCGGTGATCGCCGAATGGACCGGCGCACTGATCGGCCTGGCCATGACCCGCCCGGCCCTGCGCGCCTATCCGGGGCGGATTGCCTGGGCGGCGTTGCAGCGCTGGGCCAGCTGGCGACCGTTGCTGGCGGTCAACCGCGACATCTTCATCCGCAGCCTGGCGCTGCAATCGGTGTTCTTCCTGATCACCGTGCAAGGCGCGCGCCTGGGGGACGCGACCGTGGCCGCCAACGCGCTGCTGCTCAACGGCCTGCTGCTGACCGCCCACGCCCTGGACGGCCTGGCCCACGCGGTGGAAGCCCTGTGCGGCCACGCCATCGGCGCCCGCGATCGCCTGGCGCTGCGCCGTTCGCTGGTGGTGGCCGGCGGCTGGTCGCTGCTGGCCAGCCTCGGTTTTGCCGTGCTGTTCCTGTGCGCCGGGCACCTGTTCATCGAGATGCAGACCGACATCGCCGAAGTGCGGCAGACCGCCTTCACCTACCTGCCCTACCTCGCCGCCCTGCCGCTGATCGCGGTCTGGAGCTACCTGCTGGACGGCCTGTTCATCGGCGCCACCCGCGCCCGGGAAATGCGCAACGGCATGCTGCTCAGCGTACTCATCACCCTGCCCTGCGCCTGGGCCTTGCAGGGGCTGGGCAACCACGGGCTGTGGCTGACCTTCCTGCTGTTCATGCTGGTGCGCAGCCTGACCCTGCTGGCCTTCGCCCTCGGGCTGCGCCGGCATGACGGCTGGTTCGCTCCGGCCCGCTGAAGATTCCTGCGGGCATAAAAAAACCACCGCAAGCGGTGGTTTTTTCGAACGGTCGACCTATCAGGAAGACAGGTACGACGAGCGGGTCAGGCCCAGACGCAGGGCGTCGAGGAACTGGGTACGCTCGCTGGCGCTGATCTTCGCGCTGGCCACCTTGTCGCGGTAATGAGTCATCAACTCCTCCGGCGACAAGTGCACGTAACGCAGCATGTCTTCGATGGTGTCGTGGGTCTCGATCCCGGCGTGGTACACGGTGCCGTTCGGGTTCTGGTAGATGTTCACCGAGTCGGTATCACCGAACAGGTTGTGCATGTCGCCGAGGATCTCCTGGTAGGCACCGACCAGGAACACGCCCAGCAGATAGTCCTCACCCTCGTTCAGGCCATGCACCGGCAGGCTGGTCTCGATGCTCTGCTCGTCGACATACTGGTTGATCTTGCCGTCGGAGTCGCAGGTCAGGTCTTGCAGCACGGCGCGGCGCAGCGGCTCTTCGTCCAGGCGATGCAGCGGGATGATCGGCAGGACCTGGTCGATGGCCCAGGTGTCCGGCAGGCTCTGGAACACCGAGAAGTTGCAGATGTACTTGTCGGCCAGCTTGTCGTTGAGTTCGTCCAGCACCTGGCGGTGCGAGCGCTGGCGCGCCTTCAGCGAGTTGTGCAGGCGCCGGCACACGGCGAAGTAGCACTGCTCGGCCAGGGCTTTCTCGGCCAGGGTCAGCTTGCCGTCGGCGTACTGGGCGGCCACGTCGCTCATGTAGTGGGTGGCACGCCAGTAGGTTTCGGTGACCATCTCGATATCGGTCGGGCCCAGCAGGTCCACCAGCCATTGCACGGTTTCCGGCAGGCTTTCCTTGTTCTCGATCAGCGGCACGTCGTCGTTGTGTTTCTCGACATCGGTCACCTGCACCACCAGCATGGCGTGGTGCGCGGTCAGCGAACGGCCGCTTTCGGAGAAGATGTGCGGATGCGGCAGGCTCTGCGCGTCGCAGAACTCCTTGAGCATGCCGACCACGACACCGGCGTAGTCATCCATGTCGTAGTTGATCGAACTGGCATTGCGCGAGTGGGTGCCGTCGTAGTCCACGCCCAGGCCGCCGCCGACGTCGATGTGATCCACCGGCAGGCCGAGGTTGCGCAGCTCGCCGTAGTAACGGATGGCTTCTTTGAAGCCGTGTTGATAGTCCGCCAGGTTGGCGATCTGCGAGCCCATGTGGAAGTGCAGCAGGCGGATGCCCTGGTCCAGGCCGGCGCCGCGGAAACGCTCGACCACCGACAGCAACTGCGCCGCCGACAGGCCGAACTTGGATTTCTCGCCACCGGTGTCGGCCCACTTGCTCGACGCCAGGGACGACAGGCGCACGCGCAGGCCGACCTGCGGCTTGACCTTGAGCGAGGCGGCTTCTTCGATCACCAGGGCGACTTCGGACTCCTTCTCGATCACGATGAACACGTTGTGGCCCAGCTTCTGGCCCATCAGCGCCAGGCGGATGAACTCACGGTCCTTGTAACCGTTGCAGACGATGGTGCCGCCTTTCGGCGCCAGCGCCAGCACTGCCAGCAGCTCGGGCTTGGAGCCGGCTTCCAGGCCGATGGAGACGTTCTGGGTGGCGATGATGTTCTCGATCACCGCTTCCTGCTGGTTGACCTTGATCGGGTACAGCGCGGTGTACTGGCTCTGGTATTCCAGGCGCTCGATGTTGGCGTCGAAAGCACCGGTCAGCTGGCGCACGCGGTCCTGCAGGATATCCGGGAAGCGCACCAGCAGCGGCAGGGACAAGCCGCTCTTGCGCAGCTCCTCGACTTGTTCGAACAGGTCGATGGGCGAGCTGTTCGGGCCGTTCGGACGAACTTCGACGCGACCGGCGTCATTGATCGCGAAATACCCGGCCCCCCAATGGCGAATCCCATAAACACTGCGGCTGTCCGCAACTGTCCATTGGCTGCCATCGTCTTTGCGTGTGCGTCGTACGGACATCGAAGTCCCCTATAAAGAAGTCATAGAGCGCCACCCCGGTCCGGGGCTGGCGCAGTCTAAAGAATGAAAATGACGATTAGCCTGCAACGAGGACGTAGACCTCGGTTACAGCGCTGAGTTTAGAAACCGGTCATGAACAGGCTCTGTGAAAACCATGAAGACGACGGCGAGCCTGAATCGGATCAGGGCTGCATCAAGTCGGGGGTGGTTTTCACAGAGGCTGCTAGCCGCCGGACTTCTTCGCCTTGAAACCGTGCTTGATCAGCTCTGCCAAGAGTAGCTCGACATGATCGCCCTGGATCTCGATGACGCCGTCTTTCAGCGCGCCACCGGTGCCACAACGTTTCTTCAACGTGGTCGCCAGTTCCTTGAGCGCGTCTTCGGCCAACGGCACGCCGGTGATGGTGGTCACCGTCTTGCCGCCACGGCCCTTGCTTTCGCGACGCACGCGAGCGATGCCGTCGCCGGCAGGGATAACGGTTTGTTTGCAGATGCAGGCTGCCACCGGCTGGCTACAGTCCGGGCAATGTCGACCTGCGTCGGTGGAAAATACCAGGCCACCAAGGGCGGCGAAGGATGCGGCTTTTTTGGCCACCGGCAATCCTCTTGGGAGGACAAAGACTGGTCGAAGCACATGGCCTGTGCCATCGACCGCGAAGCCCCACTCAGGCAGGGGCAGCGCTACTGGACCGGTGCGCTTATATAAGAAGCAACGCCGGCTCAGCTTGAAAAAGGTCGCGCAGTGTAACGGCAAAAAGCCGACTTGCTAAGAGCCTAACCGCGCCAATTTATACAACTTTAGCGACGCCGCGCCAGATAGCGCTGCAAGGCCGCCAGGGAGTCCGGGCAATAGGGCTTTTCGGTGATTTCCCGCATCACTTCGTCGATCGCAATGAAGCGCGCTTCCAGCACCTCTTCCGGCTGCAGGCGCAGAGGCCCGTCCCAGACCGCCGAAAAGGCCGAGCACCAGAGGCGATTGTCGGTGTCTTCGAAAAAGAAATGGTCATGGGCGGTCAATTCCACCCCGCTCACGCCCAATTCTTCCTCCAGCTCCCGGGCCGCCGACTCGGCGTAGCTTTCGACGGCCAGCACCATGCCGCCCGCGGCCACGTCCCAGTAACCGGGATAAATGGCCTTGCTCAGGGTGCGCCGATGCACGCACAGCTCACCGGCGGAATTGAACAGCAGGATATAGGTACCGCGCCCGATCAGGCCGCGCTCGCGCAACTCCGAGCGTGCCAGCGTGCCCAGCAACTGGTCTTCGCCATCGACCCAGGCGACTTGTTCGGCATCGGAGGCCGCGCGGTGCGCGGCCTCATTGGAGGTAACCACCATGAATCAACCCTGATTGAGCAATTGACGCAAGTCGATGACAGCCGCGTTGGCCCGGGAAATATAGTTGGCCATGACCAGCGAGTGGTTGGCCAGCACGCCGAAGCCGCTGCCGTTGAGAATCATCGGGCTCCAGATCGGCTCCTGGGACGCCTCCAGTTCACGGATGATCTGGCGCACGCTGACGGTGGCGTTCTTCTTGGCCAGCACGTCGGCGAAGTCGACCTCGATGGCACGCAGCAGGTGCGACAGGGCCCAGGCCTGGCCGCGCGCTTCATAGAACACGTTGTCGATCTGCATCCAAGGGGTTTCCACCACCTCTTCGTCGACCTGCGGCGACTGGCCCGGTGCCGGGGCTTCGGTTTTCAGCGCGGTGTTGAGCTTGACCCGGCCGACGCTGGCCGACAGGCGCTGGGACAACGAACCCAGGCGGGTCCCGACATCACCCAGCCAGTTGTTCAGGTTGTCGGCACGGGCGTAGAACAGCGCGCTCTTCTGCTCCGGATCGGACAGGCGCGCCTGGTAGCGGCTCAGGGAGTTGATGCCTTCCTGGTACTCGGACTCGCTGGACGGCAGCACCCAGCTCTTGTTGTCGAAGTTGAAGCGCGGCTCGGCCTTGGCCAAGTCGGCGTCCTCGGCGGACTGCGACTGGGAACGGGCGAAGTCCTTGCGCAGGGCGCGGGTCAGGTCGCGGACCTGCACCAGCACGCCGTATTCCCAGCTCGGCATGTTGTCCATCCACAGGCCCGGCGGGAAACGGTCGTTGGAGATATAGCCGCCCGGCTTGGTCAGCAGGGTGCCGGCCACGGCCTTGAGGGTTTCCACCGTGGTGTAGCCCACGACCATCTGCTTGCCTTCCTTCTCGGCGGCAATTTGCGCGCCTTGCTGGACGGGGAACAGCGACGGTTCCTGGCTCCAGTACCAGCCCAGGGCGCCGGCCACCAGCAGGTACAACCCTACCAGGGTGCCCAGGGCGCGGCTGAACAGCAGGCCACCAAAGTAGCTGCGTGTCGCCGACTTGGGTTCGGCAGCACGATCCGGCGCGCTGCCCGCGCGGTTCTTCCAGTCCAGCATGGCTATATCCTTTCAATCACTTGGGTTCATCGGTTCGACCACAACCCTACTCCATCGTGCCTCGAACCGAACGGATTAAAAATCATCCGCCGCGCAAGGCGCCACATGCCGGGTGTACATCGAGCGGCCACTATAAATGAAGCACAGTTCAGAACCTATGCGACCAGTCGGTCGGGAACTGAATAAGGTCGCTTTGCAGATTGTTGACGTACGACACTCGTACAACCCATAAGAGGTGCTAGCATAGAGCCACCAGTCGATCTCAGCATGCACCCTAACTAGTAGTCAGGATATGACCGAGCCAGAAGACCCCAGCCGTGAGCGCCTCAAGCACCACTTTGCCCAGCGGGTCATTCACCAGGCTCGTCAGATCCTCGAGATATGGCAGCGCCTGCAGCGCAGCGAATGGTCGACCGCCGACATGTCCGAACTCAGCGAGGCCAACCTGCGCCTGCTGCGTTTCGCCGAACGTTTCGAACAACCCGAACATACCCAGCTGGCACGCAGCATCAGCGACTCGCTGGAGGCGGTGGACGCCAACCGCGGGCGCCTGAGCAGCGGCCTGATCACCGACCTCAACCGCCTGATGCAACGCCTGTCGCGCACCGGCCTGCGCCATGGCGACCAACTGGAACAGACCTTCCTGCCGCCCCTGCGCAAGCCGATCTACGTGATGCTGCAAGACCACGATCGCGGCGAGCGCCTGGCCAAGCAGCTGGAATTCTTCGGTCTCAGCGCCCAGTCCCTGGACAGCATCGCCGCGTTTCGCGCCTCGATGGTCGAGCGCCTGCCGGCGGCGATCGTCATCGACGTCGACTTCTGCGGCAACGGCATGGGCCTGCAACTGGCCGCCGAAGCCCAGGAAGGCCTGGAGCAGAAGCTGCCCCTGCTGTTCTTCAGCCTCCACGAAACCGACACCCCGACCCGCCTGGCCGCCGTGCGCGCCGGCGGCCAGGAGTTCCTCACCGGCACCCTGGAAGCTTCGAGCCTGCTGGAGAAGATCGAGATCCTCACCTGCGTCGCCCAGTACGAACCTTACAGAGTGCTGATTATCGACGACTCCCGCGCCCAGGCCCTGCACACCGAGCGCCTGCTCAACAGCGCCGGGATCATCACCCGGACGCTGATCGAGCCGATCCAGGCCATGGCCGAACTGGCCGACTTCCAACCGGACCTGATCATCCTCGACATGTACATGCCGGCCTGTACCGGCACCGAGCTGGCCAAGGTGATCCGCCATAACGACCGTTATGTCAGCGTGCCGATCATCTACCTGTCGGCCGAAGACGACCTGGACAAGCAGCTGGACGCCATGAGCGAAGGCGGCGACGACTTCCTGACCAAACCGATCAAGCCGCGCCACCTGATCACCACCGTGCGCAACCGCGCCGCCCGCGCGCGCAACCTCAAGGCGCGCATGGTCCGCGACAGCCTGACCGGGCTGTACAACCACACCCATATCCTGCAACTGCTCGAAGACTGCAGCTTCCGCGCGCGCCGCGAAAACAAGCCGCTGAGCTTCGCCATGCTCGACATCGACCACTTCAAGCGGGTCAACGACAGCCACGGCCACCCCATGGGCGACCGGGTGATCAAGAGCCTGGCGCTGTTTCTCAAGCAACGCCTGCGCAAGACCGACTTCATCGGTCGCTACGGCGGCGAAGAATTCGCCATCGTCATGCCCGACACCGACCTGGAAGCGGCCTGCAAGGTGCTGGATGAAATCCGCCAGCGCTTTGCCGAAATCCATTACCCGGCCCAGCCCCAGGACCTGTGGTGCACCTTCAGCGCCGGAGTGGTCGAACTGCGGGAAGACTCCGACAGCCTGATGATGGCCAGCCAGGCCGACGAAGCGCTCTACCGCGCCAAGGACAGCGGGCGCAACCGGGTCCAGGCGGCGCGCCATCAAAGCGCCACTTTTTCACCAGAATCCACCGGTTCGGTCATAACCTTGTAATACAAACGCAATAAATTCAGGCGCTTACCATTCAAGTCGTTGGTAGGACGCGATGCGCCTGAAGCTGCTGACCAATCTCAATACCCTGCTATTAGTTGCCGTTTGCCTGGCCCTGGGTGCAACGCTCTGGTGGTCGCAACGCGCCCTCGAGCGCCCCTACCTATTGATGGAGCGCTACCTGGGGTTGTCCCAGCAGTTCCAGAACCAGGCGGCGCGCAACATCGAGGACTACCTGGCCAGCGGCGACGCCCTGCGCCTGAGCAGCGCCAGCCAGGCCATCGAAACCCTGCAAGCCCAGCTCGACGAACTGCCCGCTGAACTGGCGCAAAGCCTGCGCCCGAGCCTGTCGGGCCTGGCCGAGTTCAGCAAGACCGACCTGCTGGCCGCCGGCAAACTGGCCGGCGATCCGCAAGCGCTGCTGCTGCAGGCCGAGCGCGAGCTGGGGGCCAGCCTCGAACAACTGAGCCAGTACGCGACCGGAGCGGCCAGCAATCCTAGCGCCGCGACCTACCTGCCGTTGCTGCTGACCGCCTCCCAGCACCTGGGCAAGCTGTCCTTGGCCCGCGACAAACTGGTGAGCAGCGGCCGCAGCGAACTGGCCGCCGATGTCGAGCGCGAAGTGAGCAACATGCGCGCCCAGGCCGAGCAGCTGGAAACCCTGCCGTTGCTGGGTGTCGCCGCCAGCAATGCGTCGAATACCGATGACTTCGCGGCCATGATGGGCCTGGAGAACACCGAGAAGGCCGCCGCCGAAGACGCCGGCATCGGCCT
The DNA here is from genome assembly GCF_900215185.1 of Pseudomonas sp. LAMO17WK12:I10. Classification (NCBI taxonomy): domain Bacteria; kingdom Pseudomonadati; phylum Pseudomonadota; class Gammaproteobacteria; order Pseudomonadales; family Pseudomonadaceae; genus Pseudomonas; species Pseudomonas sp. LAMO17WK12:I10. The sequence continues at coordinate 68,748 of NZ_OBDX01000029.1, forward strand.
CAAGCGCGAACTCAACAGCCTGCTCGGCCGCTACCCCGCCGAGCTGAACCGCACCCGCGAACAGATCCAGAAACGCGCCGACCTCAGCGCCGCCACCCACCTGAAAATCACCGCCGTGCAGCAGGCCATCGCCGAACTGGAACCGGTGGTGCGCGCCCAGCACGGGCAGATCCAGGGCGAAGTGCGGCTGATGCAGGGTTTGATGATCGGCCTGATCCTGCTGATCGCCCTGCTGATCGACACCTTGCAGCGTCGGCTGGCACGGGTCCTGACCAACCTGGCGCCGGCCCTGTCGACCTGGGCCGAAGGCGATTTCAGCCGCGACATCCAGCTGGGCCGGACCAACCGCGAACTGCACGACATCGAAGAATCCCTGAACCGCCTGCGCGCCTACCTGGTGGACCTGGTGGGCACCATCCGGCAGAACGCCGAACAGGTCGCCGGCAGTAGCCGCGCCCTGGCGGAACTGAGCAGTGGCCTGCACGGCGGGGCCGAGCGCCAGGCCGGCGACACCGCGCAGATCCGCGACGCCCTCGGCGAACTGGAAGCGACCATCCAGCAAGTCGCCGGCGATGCCAGCCAGGCCGCCGATGCCAGTCGCAGCGCCGGAATGGCGGTGGAGCAGGGGCAGAAAGTGATCGGTCTGAGCCTGACCGGGTTGCATGCCCTGGTCGGCGAAGTGCAAGGCAACGCGCAGATGATCGAACAGCTGGCCGAAGAGTCGGCGACCATCGGCGGCGTGCTCACGGTGATCCGCTCCATCGCCGACCAGACCAACCTGCTGGCCCTGAACGCCGCCATCGAAGCCGCGCGGGCCGGGGAAATGGGCCGCGGTTTTGCCGTGGTCGCCGAAGAGGTGCGCTCCCTGGCCCAACGCACGGCGGGTGCCACCGCCGAGATCCAGACCCTGATCGCCGGCCTGCAGGCCGCTGCCCGGCAATCGGTGGAAGGCATGCGCGCCCAGGTCGAACATGCCGAAGCCACGGCCAGCCAGGCCCAGGCCGCCGACGGTGCGCTGGATGAAATCGTCGGGGCGATCCAGACCATTTCCGACACCGCCATCCGCATCGCCGATGTCACGGCCCAGCAAAGCGGCGCCGTCAGCGAAATCCGCGACCACAGCGAGCGCATTCATCAATTGGGCGGGGATAACCTGCAACGCATCGGCGAAGGCCGCGAACAAGGCGAAAACCTGCTGGCCCTGGGCGGCCAGCTGCACACCGCCGTCCAGGCCTTCCGCGTCTAACCCTGTAGCCCTGTAGCCGCTGCCGAGCCTGCGAGGCTGCGATCGAGGACGCAGTCCTCGCAAAACCAGCCTATGCAATTGGTCTGAAAGAACGCGGTCGCAGACTTTGCGGCCGCTACGTCGGAATGCCGCCCGGACCGATCGCAGACTCGGCAGCGGCCACGGGGCGCATACGCATACCCCGCCGCGCTCCGCTATCATGCGCACACCTTCAATTCGCGAGATTGCCATGCGTCGCCTGCTTTGCCTGATGCTGTTTGTGTTTGCCCTGCCGGCGACCGCCGCCGGGTTGCTGGACAGCCGCCCCAGTTCGACCCTGGGCTCGATCAATAACAGCGCCGACTTCCTGCCGGTGCGCGAAGCGTTCCAACTGAGCCTGCTGCAAAGCACGCCGCAGTCGATCAAGCTGCGCTTCGTCGCCACCGAGGGTTACTACCTCTATCGCCACCGCTTCCAGTTCCGCGCCGAGCCCGCCGACATCCCCCTGGGGACCGCCCAACTGCCCAAGGGCGAACAGAAACACGATGAGTTTTTCGGCGACGTCGAGGTCTACCACGGCATTGTCGATGTCGAACTGCCGCGCAGCGCCACGGACCAACGAGGCTTCACCCTGGCCGTGACCTACCAGGGCTGCGCCGACAAGGGCCTGTGTTATCCACCGGAAACCGAGCGTTTGCAGATCGATGGCGCGGCCTCCTCGGCACATGCCTCAAGTGCCGGCAGCCCCGCTACCGACAATGGGAAAACCGGCTGGAGTTGGCGCGAACTGGCGCTGTTCTTCCTGGCCGGCATCGGCCTGACCTTCACCCCCTGCGTCCTGCCGATGCTGCCGATCCTGTCTGGCGTGGTCCTCAAGGGCCAGGTCGGCGGCTGGCGCGGCTTCAATCTGTCGCTCGCCTACGTGTTGCCGATGGCCGCCTGTTTCGCCCTGCTCGGCGCCTTGATGGGGCTGTTCGGCGCCCAGCTCAATTTGCAGGCACGCCTGCAATCGGCCTGGGTGCTGGTGCCCTTTGCGTTGTTCTTCGTCGTGTTCGCCCTGGCGATGTTCGATGTCTTCGAGCTCAAGCTTCCGCGCTTTATCAGCCAGCGCCTGGAACGCATCGCCGGGCGCACTGAAGGTGGCTCGCTATGGGGCGCGGCGATTCTCGGGGTGGTGTCCAGCCTGCTGGTATCGCCCTGCGTTTCGGCGCCGCTGGCGGGCGCCCTGCTGTATATCAGCGCCAGCGGCGACGCCTTGGGCGGCGCCCTGAAACTGTTCGCCCTGGGCCTGGGCATGGGCGCGCCGCTGTTGCTGGTGGCCACCGGCGGCGCGGCCTGGCTGCCGAAAAGCGGGCCATGGCTGGTCTACGTGAAAAACGCCATTGGCGTGCTGTTGCTCGGCCTGGCGATCGGCCTGCTGAGCCGGGTCTTGCCGGGCCAGGTCAGCCTGTTGCTGATTGGTGCGCTGGCGGCCGGGGTCGGCCTGTTTCTCGGAGCCCTGGAGTTTGTTTACAAGGCGCCGCGCGCGCGCCTGGCGCAGCTGTGCGGGCTGTTCCTGCTGTTTTATGCCCTGGCCTGCTGGTACGGCGCATTCAGCGGCCAGACCGATCCGTTCAGCCCGCTCGCCCGCCCACCGGTCGCGGTCATCGGCAACAGCCCCGAGCAAACCAGCACCGGCCAATGGCAAACCGTCACCACCCCCGGTGAGCTGGAGCAGGCCCTGGCCGATGCCCGGAATGCCGGGACCCCGCTGCTGCTCGACTGGTACGCCGACTGGTGCATCAGTTGCAAAGTCATCGAACGCGAGGTGCTCAACGACCGCCAGGTCGTCGAACGCCTGCGGGGCTACCGCCTGGTGCGCTTCGATATCACCGCCAGCAACCGCGAACAGCGCGCCCTGCTGGACCGCTACCAACTGTTCGGCCCGCCGGCGCTAATGTTCTTCGGCAAAGATGGCGTCGAACGTGCCGATGTGCGTGTAGTCGGCGAAATCAGCGCCGCGAACTTCGCTGAACGCATTGCTGCAGCAAATGACCGGATTTAGCCAGTTGGTCACATATTTTAGGTAAACATCGGTCATCGTGCTGCCTATTGCAGAGAACTGGACAGTCACAAAGGCTTTGCGGCATAGTCGCCGGGTTCTGATAACCGCACATTCCAATCACTGCGCAATAACAAGGAACGGCAGATGGCGACCCTACTGGTTCTTCACGGACCCAACCTGAACCTGCTCGGCACCCGTGAACCGGGGGTCTACGGTGCAGTCACCCTGGCTGAGATCAACCAGGACCTGGAACGCCGGGCTCGCGAGGCCGGCCACCATTTGCTCTACCTGCAAAGCAACGCCGAGTACGAATTGATCGACCGTATCCACGCCGCCCGCGATGAAGGCGTGGACTTCATTCTGATCAATCCAGCAGCTTTTACGCATACAAGCGTCGCATTACGTGACGCGCTGCTGGCGGTGAGCATCCCATTCATCGAAGTGCATTTGTCTAACGTGCACAAACGCGAACCTTTCCGCCATCACTCCTACTTCTCCGACGTTGCGGTGGGAGTGATCTGCGGCCTTGGCGCCAGCGGTTACCGACTGGCCCTGGAGGCCGCACTAGAGCAGCTTGAACAACAAGCTAAACGCCCCTGACCGACCCTTGGGAGTTGATGATTCATGGATATCCGTAAAGTTAAGAAACTGATCGAACTGCTGGAAGAGTCCGGCATCGACGAGCTGGAGATCAAGGAAGGCGAAGAGTCCGTACGCATCAGCCGTCACAGCAAGACTCCAGCCCAGCAGTACTACGCACCGGCACCGATGGCTGCTCCGGTTGCCGCGCCTGCCGCTGCCGCTCCGGCCGCCGCTGCCGCACCAGCAGCCCCAGCTGCTCCAGCGCTGAACGGCAGCGTTGCCCGTTCGCCGATGGTCGGCACCTTCTACCGCAAATCCTCGCCAACCTCGCCAGCCTTCGTTGAAGTCGGCCAGAGCGTGAAGAAAGGCGACACCCTGTGCATCGTCGAAGCCATGAAGATGATGAACCACATCGAAGCTGAAACCAGCGGTGTGATCGAATCCATCCTCGTCGAAGACGGCCAGCCGGTTGAGTACGACCAACCGCTGTTCACCATCGTTTGAACCGCGGAGAGCCAACGATGTCTGCGAAGTTGGAAAAAGTTCTGATCGCCAACCGCGGTGAAATCGCCCTGCGGATTCTGCGTGCCTGCAAAGAGATGGGTATCAAGACCGTCGCCGTTTACTCCAAGGCCGACAAGGAACTGATGCACCTGGGCCTGGCGGACGAATCCGTCTGCATCGGCCCGGCCTCCGCCGCGCACTCCTACCTGCACATTCCGGCGATCATAGCGGCCGCCGAAGTGACCGGCGCCACCGCCATTCACCCAGGCTACGGCTTCCTCGCGGAAAACGCCGACTTCGCCGAGCAGGTCGAGAACTCCGGCTTCGCCTTCATCGGCCCGAAAGCCGAGACCATTCGCCTGATGGGCGACAAGGTATCGGCCAAGCACGCGATGATCGCTGCCGGCGTACCGACGGTTCCCGGTTCCGACGGCCCTCTGCCGGAAGACGAAGAAACCGCGTTGCGCATCGGCCGTGAAGTCGGCTACCCGGTGATCATCAAGGCCGCTGGCGGCGGCGGTGGTCGCGGCATGCGCGTGGTGCATAAAGAAGAAGACCTGATCTCCTCGGCCAAGCTGACCCGCTCCGAAGCGGGCGCGGCGTTCGGCAACCCGATGGTCTACCTGGAGAAGTTCCTGACCAACCCACGCCACGTGGAAGTCCAGGTGCTGTCCGACGGCCAGGGCAACGCGATCCACCTGGGCGACCGCGACTGCTCCCTGCAGCGTCGTCACCAGAAGGTGCTTGAAGAAGCGCCGGCCCCGGGCATCGACGAAACCGCGCGCCAGGAAGTCTTCGCTCGCTGCGTCAAGGCGTGTATCGACATCGGCTACCGCGGTGCCGGTACCTTCGAGTTCCTGTACGAGAACGGTCGTTTCTACTTCATCGAGATGAACACTCGTGTGCAGGTAGAGCACCCGGTATCGGAAATGGTCACTGGCGTCGACATCGTCAAGGAGATGCTGAGCATCGCCGCTGGCAACAAGCTGTCGATCTCCCAGAAGGACGTGGTCATTCGTGGCCACGCCCTGGAATGCCGGATCAACGCCGAAGACCCGAAAACCTTCATGCCAAGCCCAGGCACGGTCAAGCATTTCCATGCTCCGGGCGGCAATGGCGTACGCGTCGATTCGCACCTGTACAGCGGTTACGCGGTTCCACCGAACTACGATTCGTTGATCGGCAAGCTGATCACTTACGGGGCAACCCGTGAAGAAGCCATGGCGCGCATGCGCAATGCGCTGGACGAAATCGTGGTCGACGGGATCAAGACCAACATCCCGCTGCACCGCGACCTGACTCGTGACGAAGGCTTCTGCAAAGGGGGTGTGAACATTCACTACCTGGAGCACAAGCTGGCCGGTCAACACTGATCGACACCGCACCAGACCGACAAGGCCGCTTTCGAGCGGCCTTGTCGTTTCTGCCCCTCCAGCAGGAGCGAGCTTGCTCGCGATAGGGCCATCAGCGACAACGCGCATTTTCCTGGCGTCATGCGGCGCCCCTGCAGGCATCGCGAGCAAGCTCGCGCCTACAGAGAGGAGGTGTGGGCAAGTGGAAATGGCGCCTGGCGTGTCGTCTTCTGCGCCTCGCTCGCGTAAACTTGCGCGCTTCTCGCAGCCCGCTAGGCTGCACATTACATATTTCAAAGGTGCCCGCCATGCCTTGGCTGCAAGTCCGTCTCGCCATCAGCCCAGAACAAGCCGAAACCTACGAAGACGCTTTTCTCGAAGTCGGCGCCGTTTCGGTGACCTTCATGGACGCCGAGGATCAACCGATCTTCGAACCGGAACTCAACACCACCCCGCTATGGAATCACACTCACCTGCTGGCCCTGTTCGAAGACGGCACCGAGGCCGCCAGCGTGCTGGCCCACCTTGAGCTGCTGACCGGCAGCCCGCTGCCCGAACATCACAGCGAAGTGATCGAAGACCAGGACTGGGAACGCAGCTGGATGGACAACTTCCAGCCGATGCGTTTCGGCCAGCGCCTGTGGATCGTCCCGAGCTGGCACGCCGCCCCCGAGCCGGACGCGGTCAACCTGCTGCTCGATCCGGGCCTGGCCTTCGGCACCGGCACGCACCCGACCACCGCCCTGTGCCTGGAATGGCTCGACGGCCAGGACCTGAAAGGCTGCAACGTGCTGGACTTCGGTTGCGGCTCGGGGATCCTGGCGATCGCCGCCCTGCTGCTGGGCGCCAAACAGGCGGTGGGCACCGACATCGACGTGCAGGCCCTGGAAGCCTCCCGCGACAACGCCGGGCGCAACAACATCGCCGAAGCGCTGTTCCCGCTCTATCTGCCGCAAGACCTACCGCAGGTCCAGGCGGACGTGCTGGTCGCCAACATCCTCGCCGGCCCGCTGGTTGCCCTGGCGCCGCAGTTGTCCAGCCTGGTCAAGAGCGGCGGACGCCTGGCGCTGTCGGGCATCCTCGCCGAACAGGGTGAAGAAGTCGCTGCCGCCTACGCCCGGGACTTCGATCTGGATCCGATCGCCAACCTCGATGGCTGGGTACGCATCACCGGCCGTCGGCGCTAGAATGGCCGCCTGTATAAACCGGATCGCCGCATGACCGACAGTTTCGTCACCCAGTGTCCGCATTGCCAAACCAGCTTCCGCGTCAGCCATGCCCAGTTGAGCGTGGCCCGGGGCGTGGTGCGCTGCGGCTCGTGCCTGCAGGTGTTCAACGCCGCACGGCAGTTGCTTGAGCAACGCGCTGGCAAGGACGCTGTCGTCGCACCTCCCGCACCGGCTGCCCCTGCTGAACCGCTGACCCCGCCGCCACCGCGCGCCATCAGCCAGAAGCAGTGGAGCGCCACCGAGCTCGACCTGGACAGCCTCGACCTGGATGAGGAACTGGCCAAGCTCGAACAGCGGGAAATCCAGCCGACCAAGGCCTTCGGCCAGGAGCGCGCCTCCAGGGAAGACGCCCTCAGCGCCCGCCGCGACCAGCCGGATGCCGAAGAGGAACACTGGCCCGACAGCCTGTTCAGCCAGCCACCAGGCACCAGCGGCGACCTGGACGAAAAACCTGAGCAGCCAGCCGTCGATGCCAGCCGCTCCGGGCGTACCGAACCGTCGCTGTCCTTCAACCTGGACGATCTGGAAGACGAACCCAAGGCGCCCTCCCTGCTCCTGGACGACGACCTGGAACCCATGCCAGCGCACGGTTCCCTGAAGGCCGACGAGCCCGATGAAATCGAGCCACCAGCCAGCCCGGCGCCACGCAACAAACGTGGCCGCGCCGAGCCCGAGGCGCCGGACGCCGTGTTGCTGGACCTGGAAGACGACCCGATCCAGCTGGACTGGCAAAAGCGCCGCTCGCCCTGGGGCCGCCGCCTGCTCTGGAGCCTGTTGATCCTGCTGGCCGCCGCCGGCCTGGCGGGCCAGTACATCGCCTATCACTTCGACGAACTGGCGCGCCAGGACCAGTACCGCCCCTGGTTCCAGCAGTTTTGCCCGGAACTGGGCTGCACGGTGCCCTCGAAGGTCGATATCGGACGCATCAAAAGCAGCAACCTGGTGGTGCGCAGCCACCCGGAATTCAGCGGCGCCCTAGTGGTGGATGCGATCATCTACAACCGCGCGCCGTTCTCCCAGCCCTTCCCGCTGCTGGAACTGCGTTTCGCCGACCTCAACGGCCATCTGATCGCCAGTCGTCGCTTCAAGCCCGGCGAATACGTCAAGGGTGAGCTCGAAGGGGTGTCGGAGATGCCGCCGCAGACACCGATCCATATCGCGCTGGACATCCTCGATCCGGGCCCCAAGGCCGTCAACTACAGCCTGAGCTTCCACTCACCTGAGTAAGGCGCGCCATCCGAGCAAAGACCGCTCTGGATTGACGGCGGTTTTCTGACTGCTGTCCATCGGACCAAACCGCTGGCAATAACAGAATAACTGTTCAGATTTTATCCAATTCAGCCTTTATCCAGTCATCGAGAGCGGGTATCATGCCAACCCTTTTTCGAACTCTCATGATCCGGCCCCACAACAGGGAAGTCCTATGTCGGCGGTACGCATCGGCCCATATACATTGCACAACGGCTTGATTCTCGCCCCCATGGCGGGCGTCACCGACCAGCCCTTTCGTCAGCTTTGCAAGCGGCTGGGTGCAGGCCTTGTAGTCTCGGAAATGGTCACCAGCGACATGAGTTTGTGGAACAGTCGCAAATCGCGTCTGCGCATGATCCACGAGGGCGATCCCGAGCCGCGCTCGGTACAGATCGCCGGTGGCGATGCACAGATGCTGGCGGATGCCGCCCGCGCCAACGTCGAGTTGGGCGCACAGATTATTGATATCAACATGGGTTGCCCGGCGAAGAAGGTCTGCAACAAGGCCGCCGGCTCCGCGTTACTGAAAGATGAAGATCTGGTGAACGAGATCCTGCAGGCCGTGGTGGCCGCAGTCGATGTGCCGGTCACCCTGAAGATCCGTACCGGCTGGGACCGGGCGAACAAGAACGGCCTGACGGTGGCGAAGATCGCCGAACAGGCAGGCATCACGGCATTGGCGGTCCATGGCCGGACCCGGGCCGACCTGTACACGGGCGTTGCCGAGTACGACACCATCGCTGCGATCAAGCAGGCGGTGTCGATCCCGGTCTTCGCCAACGGCGATATCGACTCGCCCGAGAAGGCCCGCTACGTCCTCGACGCTACCGGTGCCGACGGGCTGTTGATTGGCCGGGCCGCTCAGGGGCGGCCATGGATTTTTCGTGAGATCGAACATTTTCTGCGTACCGGTCAAACCCTGCCGGCACCTGAGCTGTTCGAGGTGGAACGTATTCTGCTTGAGCATCTGGCCGCGCTGCATGCCTTCTATGGCGATGTCATGGGCGTACGCATTGCTCGCAAGCATGTGGGCTGGTATCTCGCAACTCTGCCGGGTGCCAGGGAGTTTCGCGCCCACTTCAATCGTTTGGAAGATACGGAAGCACAGTGCGCCAACGTTCGTGAGTTCTTTGCCGAGCGTTACAAGAGCCTGGTGACAGGGGACGGAGAAGGGGTGGCCGCATGACGATGATGACCGAGACTTTAGTGAGTGGAACAGCACCCGTGAGCGACAACGTGAATTTGAAACAGCACCTCAATACGCCGAGCGAAGAAGGCCAGACCCTTCGCGGGAGTGTCGAGAAGGCGCTGCACAATTATTTCGCCCACCTTGAGGGCGCGGCCGTCACGGACGTGTACAACCTGGTGCTCTCCGAAGTCGAGGCTCCTTTGCTCGAAAGCGTGATGAACTACGTCAAGGGCAACCAGACCAAGGCCAGCGAGCTGCTCGGTCTGAACCGCGGCACCCTGCGCAAGAAACTCAAGCAGTACGATTTGCTGTAAGCATTCAATCAAACCAGAAAGGCGCCCGCGTAAAACCGGTCGCCTTTTTTGCTGACTCCTTTGCTTTTGATGGAAATTGAGATGACCGACCAGACTACCCGCCTGCCGATCCGCCGCGCCTTGATCAGTGTTTCCGACAAGACCGGGATCCTCGAATTCGCCAAGGAGCTGGAAGCCCTGGGCGTGGAGATCCTCTCCACCGGCGGGACCTTCAAACTGCTGCAGGACAACGGCGTGGCCGCAGTGGAAGTCGCGGATTACACCGGTTTCGCGGAAATGATGGACGGCCGGGTAAAGACCCTGCACCCGAAAATCCACGGCGGTATCCTCGGTCGTCGCGGTATCGACGACGCCATCATGAACGAGCACGGCATCAAGCCGATCGACCTGGTAGCGGTCAACCTCTACCCGTTCGAAGCCACCATCTCCAAGCCGGGCTGCGACCTGCCGACCGCCATCGAGAACATCGACATCGGCGGCCCGACCATGGTCCGCTCGGCGGCCAAGAACCACAAAGACGTGGCCATCGTGGTCAACGCCAGCGATTACGGCCAGGTGCTGGAAAGCCTCAAGGCCGGCGGCCTGACCTACGCCCAGCGTTTCGACCTGATGCTCAAGGCCTTCGAACACACCGCGGCCTATGACGGCATGATCGCCAACTACATGGGCACCGTGAACCAGGCGGCCGAAACCCTGACCACCGAAGGCCGCAGCGAATTCCCGCGCACCTTCAACAGCCAGTTCATCAAGGCCCAGGAAATGCGCTACGGCGAGAACCCGCACCAGAGCGCGGCGTTCTACGTGGAAGCCAAGCCTGCCGAAGTCGGCATCGCCACCGCCACCCAGCTGCAAGGCAAGGAACTGTCGTACAACAACGTGGCCGACACCGACGCCGCGCTGGAATGCGTGAAGAGCTTCGTCAAGCCGGCCTGCGTGATCGTCAAGCACGCCAACCCGTGTGGCGTGGCCGTGAGCCCGGACGCCGAAGGCGGTATCCGCCAGGCCTACGAACTGGCCTACGCCACCGACACCGAATCGGCCTTCGGCGGCATCATCGCCTTCAACCGCGAACTGGACGCCGAGACCGCCAAGGCCATCGTCGAACGTCAGTTCGTTGAAGTGATCATTGCCCCAAGCGTCAGCGAAGAAGCTCGCGCCGTGGTGGCAGCCAAAGCCAACGTGCGCCTGCTGGCCTGCGGCGAGTGGTCGGCGGACCGCGTTCCGGCCTGGGACTACAAGCGCGTCAACGGTGGCCTGCTGGTGCAGAGCCGCGATATCGGCATGATCGGCGCCGACGACCTGAAAGTGGTGACCCAGCGCGCGCCGACCGAACAGGAAATCCACGACCTGATCTTCGCCTGGAAAGTGGCCAAGTTCGTCAAATCCAACGCTATCGTCTACGCCAAGAACCGTCAGACCATCGGCGTCGGCGCCGGCCAGATGAGCCGCGTGAACTCCGCCCGTATCGCCGCGATCAAGGCTGAACACGCCGGCCTGCAGGTGCAGGGCGCGGTCATGGCATCCGATGCGTTCTTCCCGTTCCGCGACGGCATCGACAATGCGGCCAAGGTCGGCATCACCGCAGTGATCCAGCCAGGCGGCTCGATGCGCGACAACGAAGTGATCGCCGCCGCCGACGAAGCCGGAATCGCCATGGTCTTTACCGGTATGCGCCACTTCCGCCACTAAGTATCAATGGGGCGCCACCCTCTCCTGTAGCCGCTGCCGAAGGCTGCGATAAGACCCGAAGGGTCTTCAGCGATCTGAGATCCTGCAACCGCTTCGCGGTTGATCGCAGCCTGGCGGCAGCGGCTACAACGTCAGGCTTGTGCGCTTCACCGAATTAGCGTCATCCGAGGTTTTTGAAATGAATGTACTGATCATTGGTAGCGGCGGTCGTGAACACGCCCTGGCCTGGAAAGTCGCTCAAGACCCACGGGTCGAGAAAGTCTTCGTTGCCCCGGGCAACGCTGGCACCGCCATCGAAGCCAAGTGCGAGAACGTGGCCATCGACGTATTGGCCCTCGAGCAGCTGGCCGAGTTTGCCGAGAAGAACGTGTCCCTGACCATCGTCGGTCCGGAAGTACCGCTGGTGGCTGGCGTGGTCGACCTGTTCCGCTCCCGTGGCCTGGACTGCTTCGGTCCGACCGCTGGCGCGGCCCAGCTGGAAGGTTCGAAAGCCTTCACCAAGGATTTCCTGGCTCGCCACAAGATCCCGACCGCCGACTACCAGAACTTCACCGAGATCGAGCCGGCCCTGGCTTATCTGCGGGAAAAGGGCGCGCCGATCGTGATCAAGGCCGACGGCCTGGCCGCCGGTAAAGGCGTGATCGTCGCCATGACCCTGAGCGAGGCCGAAGACGCCGTGCGCGACATGCTGGCCGGCAATGCCTTCGGCGACGCCGGTTCGCGCGTGGTGATCGAAGAGTTCCTCGACGGCGAGGAAGCCAGCTTCATCGTCATGGTCGACGGCAAGAACGTGCTGCCCATGGCCACCAGCCAGGACCACAAACGCGTCGGCGACGGCGACAGCGGCCCGAACACCGGCGGCATGGGGGCCTACTCCCCTGCCCCGGTGGTCACCGCCGACGTGCACCAGCGCGTGATGGACCAGGTGATCTGGCCGACCGTGCGCGGCATGGCCGACGAAGGCAACGTCTACACCGGTTTCCTGTACGCCGGTCTGATGATCGACAAGGCCGGCAACCCGAAAGTCATCGAGTTCAACTGCCGCTTCGGCGATCCGGAAACCCAACCGGTGATGCTGCGCCTGCAATCGAGCCTGGTGCTGCTGGTCGAGGCCGCCCTGGCCCAGGCGCTGGACAAGGTCGAAGCACAATGGGATCCACGTCCGAGCCTGGGCATCGTCCTGGCCGCCGGCGGCTATCCTGGTGACTACGCCAAAGGCGCGGTGATCGAAGGCCTGGACGCGGCCGCCAAACTGGAAGGCAAAGTCTTCCACGCCGGCACCGCGCTCAAGGACGGTCAGGTGGTAACCTCCGGCGGCCGCGTGCTCTGCGCCACCGCCCTGGGCGACAGCGTAAGTGCCGCGCAGCAGCAGGCTTACCAACTGGCAGCTAAGATCGATTGGCAAGGCTGCTTCTACCGCAAAGACATCGGTTACCGGGCCATTGCCCGCGAGCGTGGCAAAAGTCAGGAGTAATCCTGTCTTCCTGTCCGGCAGGGGCCCCAGGCCCTTGCCGGACGGCTCCAGCGCCGCGCATAGTTATAATCTGGCATCAACCTACGAAGGGATTTCGCCGTGCGCTGGCTCAGGACTGCCATAAGTTTCACCGTCACTCTGCTGACCCTGCTCTGCTTGATCCCGGCCCAGGCCGCACAAGGCAGTAACTGGGCCGTTTTGCTCGATGAACAGGCCGACCTGCAACTGAGCGATATCCGCTCCCCGCGCTACACCAATCAATTCAGCCCGATCGAACTGGAACGCATCACCGCCGCAGAACCCGGAGGCGCGTTATGGCTGCGTTTCAAACTGCAACCGGGCAAGCACGAACAACTGCTGCGGATCTTCGCGCCCGACCTGTCACGCCTGGACATGTATGTGCTGGACGGCGACAACCTGGTCGAGCAACTGACCTCCGGCACCCAGCAGCCCCAGGCCGAACGGCCGTTGCCCAGCAGCGACTTCATGCTGCCGCTGCCGCAGCACCAGAAGACCCTCGATGTCTATCTGCGCCTGGTCTCCGACCATCAGTTGCGCCCGTACATCACCCTGCAATCGGCGGTCATGACCGCGGCCAATCAGGGCCAGAGTGTGCTCTACGGCCTGCTGTTCGGCTGCATGGGCATGCTGATGCTGCACAACCTGGTGCGCTACGCCTACACCCGCTCGCGCAGCAGCCTGTGGCTGGCATCCTGCGAAGCCCTGGTGATGCTCAGCCTGGCGCTGATGCTCAACCTGTTCGGCCCCTGGCTGCCGGACTGGCACGCGATACAGACCCCTGGCGCCTACCTGGCGCTGTTGCTGACCACCCCTTGCGGACTGATGTTCGTCTATCGCTTTTTCGCGCCGCTGGGCCCGCATCCGCTGAACAAGCTGCTGCTGGTGGATATCCTGATGGTCGGCCTGTGCAGCCTCTTGCTGCTGTTCGTCGATTCGCTGCCGCTAAATCTCATCACCTACGGCCTGGTGGCCCTGGTCGGCCTGAGCATGCTGTTCATCGCCGGTTATCACTGGCACAAAGGCTACCGCCCGGCGCGCTACTTCGTGGCCGGCATGGGTATCTTCAACATCGGCGCGCTGATCGTGCTGCCGGCGCTGCTGGGGCTGACCATGGTCGCGCCCCAGGGCCTGATCGTCACCCTGCTGGTGATCATGTGCCTGAGCGGGTGGGCGATGAGCATCGCCCTGGGCGAGCGCCAGCGCAGCATCACCGAAAACGAGTTCAGCGTCAGCCGTGACCTCGCCGCCAGCAACGCCGAGGTCAATGCCAAGGCCGAGTTCCTGGCCAAGATCAGCCACGAGATCCGCACACCGATGAACGGCGTGCTGGGCATGACCGAGCTGCTGCTGGGCACGCCACTGTCGGTCAAGCAACGCGACTACGTGCAGACCATCCACAGCGCCGGCAATGAGCTGCTGACCCTGATCAACGAGATCCTCGACATCTCCAAGCTCGAGTCCGGGCAGATCGAGGTGGACGACGTGCAGTTCGACCTCAATGCACTGATCGAGGACTGCCTGAGTATTTTCCGCGCCAAGGCCGAGCAGCAGAACGTCGAGCTGATCAGCTTCATCCAGCCGCAGGTGCCGCGCGTGATCAGCGGCGACCCGACGCGCTTGCGCCAGGCCATGCTCAGCCTGTTGGAAAACGCCCTGAAGAAGACCGACGAAGGCGAGGTCCTGGTGGTGGTCGCGCTGGACGAGCGCACCAGCAAACCGCGCCTGCGCATCGCCGTGCAGGACAGCGGCCAGCCGATGGAAGCCGAAGAGCGCGATGCCCTGCTGCATTCGGAACTGCACAGCAAGAACTTCCTCGCCAGCACCCGCCTGGGCGGCAATCTCGGCCTGGTCATCGCCCGCCAGCTGATCCTGCTGATGCATGGCGAGTTCGGGGTCAAGACCAGCGCCAACCAGGGCAGCACCCTGTGGCTGACCCTGCCGCTGGACCCTGAGCGCCTGGAGCACCCGACGTCCGACCTGGATGGCCCGCTGCAAGGCGCCCGGGTACTGGTGGTGGACGACAACGACACCTGCCGCAAGGTCCTGGTGCAGCAATGCAGCGCCTGGGGCCTGAACGTCAGCGCCGTGCCTTCGGGCAAGGAAGCCCTGGCCCTGCTGCGCACCAAGGCGCACCTGCGCGACTACTTCGATGTGGTGCTGCTCGACCAGAACATGCCCGGCATGACCGGCATGCAACTGGCGGCCAAGATCAAGGAAGACCCGAGCCTGAACCACGACATCCTGCTGATCATGCTCACCGGCATCAGCAACGCGCCGAGCAAGGTCATCGCGCGCAACGCCGGGGTCAAGCGCATCCTTGCCAAACCGGTGGCCGGCTACACCCTCAAGACCACCCTGGCCGACGAGCTGACCCAGCGCAACAAGGGCCAACTGGTCCCCCATCAGCCCCATTCGCTGAGCGGGGTTCCGGTGCCGGTCAAGGTGCCGAGCGACTTCCGCATCCTGGTGGCCGAGGACAACAGCATTTCCACCAAGGTGATTCGCGGCATGCTCGGCAAGCTCAACCTGCAGCCCGATACCGCGAGCAACGGTGAAGAGGCCCTGCAAGCGATGAAGGCCCAGCGCTACGACCTGGTGCTGATGGATTGCGAAATGCCGATCCTCGACGGTTTCTCCGCCACCCAGCAGCTGCGGGCCTGGGAAGTCGGCAACCAGCGCGTGCGCACGCCGGTGGTGGCGCTGACCGCGCACATCCTCACCGAGCACAAGGAACGCGCGCGGCAGGCCGGCATGGACGGGCACATGGCCAAGCCGGTGGAGCTGTCGCAACTGCGCGAACTGATCGAACACTGGGTGGCGCAGCGCGATCAGCAGAACCGCACCACGGCGCAACCGTCCTGAGCCGACAGCCCGGCAAACGCCTGTTAAACTCCGCTCGCCCTCCCTCGCTGTGAGTTTGCGCCATGCTCCATGTGCTGTTCAGCGTGTACCTGAAGATGCTGGTGCTCTACAGCCCCTTCTTCGTCCTGTCCTGCTTCATCAGCCTGACTCGCGGCTACTCCAGCAAGGAGCGTCGGCGCCTGGCGTGGAACGTCGCCCTGGCGACCCTGGCCTCCAGCGTGCTGCTGTATCTGTTCGGACGGGTGATCTTCAATGTGTTCGGCATCACCGTGGACGCCTTCCGCATCGGCGCCGGTAGCGTGCTGTTCATCTCGGCGCTGGGCATGGCCCAGGGCAAGTCGGCGATCCAGACCGACAACGTGCAGCAGGACGTGACCATAGTGCCCTTGACCATCCCGCTCACCGTCGGCCCCGGCACCATCGGCGCCCTGCTGGTGATGGGCGTCAGCCAGCCGCACTGGGACGACAAACTCACCGCGATCCTCAGCATCGCCCTGGCCAGCTTCACGGTCGGCGTGGTGCTCTACCTGTCCAACCGCATCGAACGCATCCTCGGCGAGCAAGGCTTGCAGATCGTCAGCCGACTGATGGGCCTGTTCGTCTGCGCCCTGGCGGCGCAGATCATCTTTACCGGGGTCAAGGGGTATCTAGGCTAGAGGCAGCTGCAAGCTACAAGCGGCAAGAACAAGCAGGCTCACTGGGGACAGTGAGCCTGGGCTTTTTCCGGGGTGGGATTTTTTACGCCTGCAGTTGCCACTGCAAGGCATCCAGCGCGTCGCAGCCGTCTTGTAGCAACAAGTGCGCGGCGTTGACGAAGTGAATCAGATCCTGATCGCCCACACCTTTGACACTCAGGCAATTGAGGCTGTGCATCAGATCGCGCGAAGCCTTGATGCGCTGTACCGCGCCGCCATGCAGATCGGCTGCGGGCGCGTTGCGGTCGAGGTGGAAAATTGGGGTGGGGGTGAGATTGCTTTGTAGGGGGATGAAGTCGGTCATTGGGAAGCTCCATGGTTAGCATTTCTGCATTCATAGGCTCGCTTTCCGACCGGCTAAGATCGGCCGCCGATGCGTCGGCGACCGGGCAACTATGGCTTCGCAAAAAAACTGCGACAACCCTCAATGTGTTGCCATTCTTTCCCTCTGACGGCCCCCACGCTTCCTGTAGCCGCTGCCGAGCCCGCGAGGCTGCGATAGGACCGAAGGTCCTCAAGCGGTTTCAAGACCCTGCGTCCGCTTCGCGGCCGATCGCAGCCTCGCAAGCTCGGCAGCGGCTACAAGGTTTAGCGCCGACCGGTAGGTCGCGCCCGGCTTTTGATCTTGATCTACCCGCCCCATCGGGAGGCCGAGCGGAGGCGTTCATCAGGGGGATGGCGCGCAGCGCCCCTCGACGCAGTCGAGGACATCGTATGGAGGTCGAAGCG